>JBAZHQ010000105.1:0-11971 GCA_041652235.1 Opitutaceae bacterium
CGGTATCGTCGAACCCGGCATTTCCCGAAGGCGTGAAGGTGGTTCCGCTCAAGGTTCCGCGCTGATAGACGAAGCACTGCTTCACGTTATCGGGGCGCAGCAGGGAATGAATCTGGCCGCGGAAGAAATCGTCGGTGGCCAGCGGAGAATTATTAGCGCCGGGATTGACGACGCCAACCGCCTCGGAGAAGGACTTCGTGACCGTCTGAAGTTGCGTACCTGTCACGCCATCGATTCGGGTGGCGCTGACGACCGTCAGCCCGTGGTGAGGAGTTTCATAGGCCGAAAACGGGGTTTCGTTGGCATAGGTGGTGCCCGAATACGAAGAGGCAGTGCCGCCAATCTGAGTCGTCGATGAAGCCGGACGCGTGGGGCTGCCAAGCGCATCGTAGGAGAAAGTTAAGCTGGTGGCAGTGCCGGAGGTCTCCGGCAGGGAGGTCGGCACGGAGGAGGGGGTGTTGTTAAACGGCCCGTAGGTGTTGCTGACCCGTCCATCTGAATTGTACACGAACCCCTGCCAGCTCCCGCCGGTGGACGAGACGATCTTGGGCTTGCCGTAGGAGATGGACTGAGCGTTGTCCTCGTAGAACGAGTAGCTGGTGGTGATGGTATTCGAGGTCCCTGCGACTTGGGAGGTGATTTCCTCGCCAAGGAGTTTCGCCTCATAGTTGCGCACCGTATGCGTGGCGACCGTGTTGTTGAAGTCACGCATCTCGATCGTCTCGCTGTTGCCGCTCCGCGCCTTGACTTCCTTGACGGGCGCGGCCCCTGTATGCCAGTACTCAGAGGTCCACGTATAATTTGGCGACGAGCCGGTCCGGGTGAGCTTGGTTTCGAGCGTGCGAGCCGTCGAGCTGGTCGCCAGATCGAGAATCGTACACGAGATTGTTGCGCCCGTGGAATCGTCCGTACCCGGGGTAACGGTATACGAGGTATAAGGAGTGCCGATAAAGGAGAAGTAATGAGTATTTGGATCGGCAGTGGCCGAGCGCTGAGACGGATGATAGCAATTCAGAGTGATAACGCCGGAATCCAAGACTCCGGTGATGTCGACACAGACCTGAGGAGCGATAATCTGGCGAAGGACCCTGGCATCGCCGATATCGACCACTTGAAGTATTTCCGAAGAGGAGGCGTCGCTGTTGAGCTTCTGCCGGGTTAACATGCCTCTCAAAGTGTCGGAGCCTATGAGATTGGTGAACGACAGGCAGCCGGCGGGGTTGCCATTGGACAATTCGCCCAGTGAAAGCTGCCATAAAACACGGTCCGTGCGCAGCGATGTGGCAAAACCCGCGCGCAGGCCCGGATTGCCGGCCAGAGGCCGCAGCCGAACTTTTAACGTCACATTGTTATCCTCCTTACGCACATCCAAATTGATATTGGTCCGATCTCCCTCGACCGGGTAGATGAGGTCCGGCTTTTTCACTTCGACAGCGTAGCCTTCCGGGGCGGAAACCAAAAGCTGGAGGCCGGGTGCGCCGCCTACCAAATATTCCTCCGGATCAAAATTGTTATCGACATAGAAAACGACGTCATAATACACGCCAGGCACAAAACGCGTGTTGAGGCGATTGGTGTATGCCTCCTGGGGTAATTCTTCACCTCGCACAAGATCCACGTGGAGGTTGGCGTTCGGCTGCGTCGCCGCGAGCGCCGCACAAGTCATTGTGGCGTGCGCGTTTTGCCCTGCAGGCGGGACGTCCGGGCTCCCCCAAGTCACCAGGGCCTGCATCGAGACGAAGATATCGCCGGCTCCGTCCACCTGTTGCGCCGAAACGGTGCCTGCAAAGCACAAGATCGCTAGAAAGCTGGAGAGTGTTCTCATGGTCATTTCCCTCCTTTGACGAAGCGCTGGAAGTTGGCTTCCTCGGCTGCGTAATAAGCGAGCATCTGCTTTGCTTGTTCGTTGTCCGGATTGTCTTGCAGTGCCTTTTCGAAGCATTGGCGCGCTCGAGCCCGGTCGCCGAGCAAGTCTTCATAAGCCTGCCCAAGCTGAACATAGGTCTGAGAACGATTGGCCGCGTGTGATGCGGCAGCCTTTTTATCGTATCCCTCCAGGAGAATCTTGATCGCCGCGGTGGCCGCGCGGCGCGCATTGGCGTCGTCCTGTTTGCCCTTGAAGACGTAGGCCTGGCTCACGAGCTCGATGGCGGATTGGCGATACCAGGTGAGGCTCCCCTTCAACGCCGTATTGTTCTTTCCGGCCTCCTCGGCCGCTCCGGAAATGTCGCCCGCCTCGGCCTTGTCGATCGCATTGGCGTTGGCGTTCTCTTTATCGACAGGCACCGCGACCGCGGTCGCAAACATGCCCGTCAGGATCAAAACGTAGATGTGCAGCTTTTTCATGGGGTGGCTTATAAAAGGGGAATGTGGATGTTGAGCTGGTTCTGGTTGGTGGTGTCAGAGGACCCACCGCCTGAGGTGGTCGCGGCCGTGATCGTGCTGGAATTGCCGCTGGTTAGAGTTCCGTTTGTGGCGCGAACCCGGTAGTAGTAGGTCGTGCTGGCGCTCAGGCCGCTCACCGCATACGAGGTCGCAGTAGAAACGTCCCGGTCGGAGTAGCCTGAAACGAAGCTCGAGAACGCACTATTGGTGGAAACGTCGAGCCGGTAGCCCGTCGCTCCGTTGACCGCGGACCAGTTGGCCGTGAAGCCGGTGCTTGATATCGAGGTTGCCGCCGACGCCACGGGCGCGACCATGCTGACTACAATCGTCTGAACGTTGCCCATCGGCCCGATCTGGACCACGGTTGTTCCCGTCGAATCGTATTGCACCCAATAGAGTTCGACCGAGTAGGTGCCCGAATAAGGAATGTGGTCCAACGGCAACCCGTTGTTGTTGATCGAATCGGCGAGGTGCTCGTTGGTCAGACCGATCGCCGACCATGCGCCACCATAGTTGACGACCTTTGCCCGCAGCTTATACACGGCCGTCAATGAATATGTTGTGGAAATCGTCGGCGGCGAGCTTGCCGGGAATGAGTAGGAGGACAGCTGCACAAGGGGACTTACCGTCAGTGTCGCCGCCGGGCTTGAGGTAACGCTGCCGGCGCTATTTGTCACCGTCACCGTATAGGAACCGTTATCGGAGGTCTGGAAGCTGCCGATCGAATAGCTGGAACTTGTCGCTCCAGAAATGGCTGATCCGCCTTTCTTCCACTGGTAAGATGGAGCAGGCGTACCGGTCGCAGCCACAGCAAGAGTGACAGAATTGCCGATGTTCACCGTCTGGCTGGCAGGCTGCGTGGTGATGGTCGGGGCAACTGAAGCTGCGTTCACCGTGAGTGTTGCCGAGGACGAAGTCGCATCAGGAGTAACGCCGTTCCAAGCATAGAGCCGGAACTGGTAACCGGACATCGAAGTCGGTGGCTGGGTAAGCGTGAGGGTGTTCGTACCGACACCTGAATACACCCCGCCGTTCGCCAAGTCTGTCCATACCGTCCCAGTATTCACCTGCCACTTCACAGAGGGCGCAGGAGTGCCCGAAGCCGCTGCCGTAAAACTCGTGTTCTGGCCGGCTGTGATCGTCTGGGGCGAGGGCTGCGTGGTGATTGTCGGCGCACTTGAAGCGGGATTCACCGTGAAACTTCTGCTTCCCGACAGAACCGCGGAGGCACCCTGAGCGTCGTAGGCCTTTGTGCTTATGGTATGTGAGCCAACGCTGAGAGTGCCGATGTTATACGAGAACGAATAGCCGGAATTCGTGTAGTCCGGGCGTCCGTAAACGCTCGCGACATCGGGACGAGAGCCGCCCAGGGTCGCCTGGCAGGCCGGGACCGGAGGGACTCCGTCAATGAGGATATCGACGTGACTGACCGGCGATCCCGTTTCGTTATCGGCCGCCCAGCCGCTACCTGTGATATTTTGATTTTGGATGACCGGGCTGGTTGCGCTGTCCAGCCAGCCGATGGGCGCGTCGTTGGCAGAGTTGGCAGTGATCGTCGCGTTGCCACTTCCCATTGTGAAGGTGGTGCTGCGCGAACCGGAACTGCCGATCGTACCCGGCCCCGAATTCTGCGTCCAAGAAGTAAAGTGGTACCCGGTTGGCGGGTTGCCATAGATCGAGACGCCTGTGCCAGATGCGTAAGAACCACTTCCGGTGCCATTGTTGACCGTGAGGGCGTAAAGGATCGGCGTGGCGCTCACCGAGGCACTCGCTGTATTCGACGGGTTATAGGTGGAATCACCGTTACGATAGACAGAGACACTTCCCGAGTTGGCTGATGACGGCGCCGTCCATGTAACCGATGAACCCGAACCGCTTATGCTGCCGATGGTGCAGGACCAAACGTAGGCTCCGCTTCCCGAGCCGCCCGAGGCGCTGAAACTCACCGTTCCGTTGACATTGGCCGAGGCAGAAGTGGGGCTGATGGACACCGTTGGCTGGTCGATCTTGTTAATGCCCACCGAGGCACTCGCAGGACTCGACGGGTTATAGCTGGAGTCGCCGTCACGGTAAACGGTGATAGTAGCCGAGCCCGATGATGACGGCGCCGTCCATGTAATCGATGAACCCGAACCGCTTATGCTGCCGTTGTTGCAGGACCAGACGAAGGATCCACCTCCCGATCCACCCGAGGCGCTAAAGCTCACCGTTCCATTGACATAGGACGAAGTGGAAGTGGGACTGATATATACCGTTGATTGGGGGCTCTTGTTAATGCCCACCGAGGCACTTGGAGTATTCGACTGATTATAGGTGGAATCGCCGGCACGATAGACGTAGATGGTGGCCGAGCCCGATGACGACGGCGCCGTCCATGTGACCGATGAACCCGAACCGCTTATGCTGCCGTTGTTGCACGACCAGACAAAGGATCCACCGCCTGCTCCGCCCGAGGCGCTAAAACTCACCGTTCCGTTGACATTGGCCGAGGCAGATGTGGGACTGATGGACACCGTTGGCTGGGCGATCTTGGTAATGCCCACTCCAGCACTTGCCGTGTTTGACTGGTTATAGGTCGAGTCACTCGCCCGATAAACGGAGATTGTCGCCCCGCCAGGAGACGAGGGCGCCGTCCATGTCACCGATGATCCGGAGCCGCTTATGCTCCCACTACTGCACGACCACACATACGCTCCCGTGCCCGAGCCCCCTGACGCGCTATAGCTCACTGTCCCATTCACACTAACCGTCGTGGAAACGGGGCTGATAGACACTGATGTTAACTGATCGATCTTGTTAACGGTCACCAAAGCACTTGCCGTATTCGACTGAAAATAGCTGGCGTCCTCGGCACGATAGACGTAGATGCTGGCCGTGCCCGACGACGAGGGCGCTGTCCATGTTACCGATGCCCCGGAGCCGCTTATGCTCCCGCTATTGCACGACCACACATACGCTCCCGTGCCCGAGCCCCCTGACGCGCTAAAGCTCACCGTCCCGTTCACATTGACCGTGGCGGAGGTCGGGCTGATGTACACCGTCGCCTGATTGACCTTATTAACGGCCACCACGACATTCGACGGGCCCGCTATCACGGTGCCGCTCGACGAAGCGCCCCCGCAGGTCTTGACGATCCACGTGCCCGCCGCGTTCGGGGTAAATCCTCCCGCGCCTGAGACAACGCCGCCCATCGGCCCGCCTCCCGAACCGATCTGCGTCCAAGTGGACGTGCCCGGAGCCTGGACCCAAACAGAGGCGCCACCCCAAGAATTCGGAGAGTACATGAACGCCACGGTGATGCTTTGCCCGACATTGGCTGTCGCAGGCGGCGGTGTTGTCCACGCCGCCTTAAGGGACGGTGCAATGCCAAGGGCACCGATCAGGGCGAACAGCAAGGGGAGCGAACGCAGGGCGGCGAAGCCGCAGCCAGAAGCCAGAGGCCAGAGGCCGGAAGCCAGACGGGCGGACAGGATGGGGCGGTCGGCGATTGGCTGTCGGCTGTCGGGGAAAGCGCCAGACAGCAGTGCGCGCAAGCCGGAGGAACGATTTGCGCAAGCCAGCATGGAGCCTGCCTGGCGCGCGATCATGGCAAGAAGGGAGAAAAGGGATTTCATGGGGTCTTTGTGTTTGAACACGTTGTGGCGGGGCTTTGGCTTCAGCCGCCTGTGGTCCAGTTTCGTTTGCCGTCCGCAAGGCGCGGATCCGTCGGCGATAACTTCTCCGCCTCCGCCACGAGCTTGAGCGCGGTCGCCTTGTCATCCAGAAACTCGGCCCGCAGCCACGCCTCCCAATAGAGGCGCTCGACGCGATTCGCGTTGTCCGTCTCGGCCGCCATGCCTTCCGACTGCTTGACCGTCTTTTGCGCCAGTTTCTTTGCGCGGTCGAACTCCCGGTCGTTGCGCAGCCACGCGCACACCCAAGCCGCGCGGCGGACAGTGTTCACCCCATCGGAGGATTTGAGCAGGGCGTTGGCCGACCCTTTCAGTTTCGCGTCCAGGGACGCATCCTTGTCGGTCAGAGCATCCTGATGAGCCGCGGCAACGAGGGCCGCTTCTTCCTGCACGGCGGCTGCTCCGGCTACTTTGGCTTCTTCGGTGGGCGTTGTTTCTTCCTTTTCCTTGGCTTGGAGGCCTGCAAAGCACGCCATGCAAGCGGCAAAACTAACGGCGAATAATAGCGGTTTCATGTGAAAGGGAGTTGAGTTCATCGTGATTGCGGTGCGATGAGGCTGGGTTGTATAACCCACGCTATATGTTATATAGCAATGACTTATACATTGCTTAATGCGAAAAGCTAAGCATAACAGGCACGCTTGGAGGCGTGCTCAGGGAAGAGTGGGCTAGGGTTGGGTTAAAGCTGCGACCCGGAATAGCCAGAGCTTCCCGAGATACGCAGTGTGGGCGCGGAGCTTGTAGCAGAAATTTCGCAAGCTGGCAATGCGAGTATCTATACCAGCTAGGCTAGACGCATACATTAGTCACTATGCATAAGTTAATTATGAATCAGTAATTTTTCTTGCCCACCACCGATGTTTTCCGCCTCAAGCGATCTCTGGCAGAGCGAGCCACCTCAAATCCCGGCCTATGGACACCGTGCGAAGATGCCTTTACGAGCCCAAGGCGGAAAGCGCACACAACGAGCGAGCCCTCACGGCTCACTTCAAGCTTGCGCATGATGCTGATCCGATGCGAATGCACCGTTCCAAGTGCTATATTCATTTCTTCAGCAATATCATGCTGATCAAAACCAGCACCGATAGATGCCAATATAAGCGTTTCGGTATGCGTCAACCGGCTCAGCACTGATCGCTTCCTGGCTGTTGTCGAGAATATGGCCTGTTTATAGTGAGGACTTATATAGGTCCCGCCACCGAGGAGCATGCGCATGGCCTCGAACATTTCGCATGCGCCGTTCCCGTTCAAATCCACGATTCCATCGATTTTCGCATGCCGCAACTTAGCAAGCAGGCAGTCATCGTCATCTTCCGCAAGTATGAGCAGCTTATGCGCGATTTCCTTATAGAAGGCTTCGTCCGCAAATTCGTCCCAGTCGTCCCGCGCGTTCCGGGCGTCAAAGATGCATATATCCGCCAGCTCCTCGCGCCTGTGGCCCAGGGCCGCCGAAAGCGTGGCATACCGGCTTACGCAACACTCGGGATACTGTCGCATGAGCCAGCCTTCCAAGAGTTCCGCAACTAGTCGCTGGGAGTGCACGATGATGCAACGCAGGGGAGATTTGGGCATGGGGTAGAAGTTGGGCGTCGGGGAAGAGCAGCCTAATACAGCACCTTGTTCAGGTAGAGGCCTTGCGGGGGGGCGGTATGCAAATCGGAAGTGCGTTCGCCGGAGGCGAGCAGGGTCTTGATGCGCTCGGGGGAGAGCTTGCCCTGCCCTGCGGCAACAATGGCGCCGACAAGGCGGCGGACCATTTTGTAGAGGAAACCATCGGCTTCGGCGGTGATTTTGATGCGCCGTCCGCAGGTCGTGACGTCCAGCCGCCGGAGATTTCGCACCGTATCCTCTTGTTCAGCACCGTTAAACGCCGAGAAGGCACGAAAGTCGCGCTTCCCGCGCAACAGCGCCGCCGCCTCTTTCATCGCCCGGAGATCGAGGTCATGCAGCCGCCCCCAGCAGAAGGGCCGCGAGAAGGGATCGGGATCACCGAGGTAGAGATGATAGCTGTAGATCTTGCCGAGCGCCGAAAAGCGCGAGTGGAAATCGCGTGCAACTTCGCGCGCCGACTTGATCTGGATCGTCGGCGGCAATCCCGACGAGAGCGCCGCGACAAGCTTCGCGCCGCCATGACGCCAGGCGGCATCGAAGTGAAACACCTGCCCCCGGGCGTGCACCCCGGCATCGGTGCGTCCGCTCGCATGGGTGCGCACGGGCCGGCCGAGAATCCTGGCGAGCTGTGCCTCGATCACGTCCTGGATCGCGTTTCCCTTCACCTGGCTCTGCCATCCCGCAAACGCCGTGCCGTCGTAGGCGCACACGCATTTCCAGCGTGGATCGACGACCTGGGGGTTCTTTTCCTGACTATGTCTGAACATGATGTTTTCTTGCACGCATTTTACTCTCAGAAATTTTCAAAAGCTTCAGAGTCCGGAATCGATCAGTGTTCTCGCGCAATGTCGCAAAGGTTCGATCCGCAATCAATACCTCCTTGGAAGATTCTTAGATTCGGGAATCGGATCAGAATACGATCCATTTTAACCACGGAAAACACGAAAGAGTACCAATGCATTCTATTCGGATTTTTCGTGTGCTTTCGTGATATTCCGTGGTTCCAAAGGTATTTTCCCGATCATTTGAACGCACTTGATAGAGGATTCAGAAGTTGGGTTGTCCTTCCTCCGCGCCTTGGCGTCTCTGCGCGATAATCGATCGAGGTTCTTCTTCATTTCCGACTTTGGTCCGAGTTCATTCCGGCTCCGGCGGGAGGGTCGGGGGGAATTTCTGATTCAGGAAATCCTGAAGGATGATGGCGGCGGCGCGGGAATCCACCAGGCCGCTGGCCCTCAGCTCGCGCAGCCGGTTCCTGGGCACGGTGGACTCCGCCTCGTAGCTGGTGAGGCGCTCATCTACAAAGTGCACCGGAACGCCGCAGGCGGCGCGGAGCCGCTCGGCAAAGGCATCCACTTCCTTCGCCTTAAAACCCACCGTGCCATCCATGTTGTAGGGATATCCCAAAACAAGGTCGGTGACACGGCGTTGCTTCACAAAAGCCACCAGGGCCTCCCAACGTTTTCCCGGCTCGGCATCGATGATCGCCGGCAGAGGCGAGGCCAGTCCAAGCTCGTTGCCGATCGCAAGGCCGATGCGTTTGGTGCCATAGTCGATGCCAAGACAGCGCATGTGACTAAAGGAGGCTCACAGGAAACAGGGAGGCAACCATAGAAGCTGTAAGCTGTAAGATGTAAGCTTTAAGTTCAGGCATGTCTTGGCTGTCGGCTGTCGGCCTTCGGCCAGAAACGATTGATTCCTTGTGTAGGAGACTGCTTGCCGTTTCGACGGGCTCAAGGCCCCGAGCTTGTCGAGGGGCAGGCGATCAGGGCGGACGCTCTGTGACAATCGCGTGACGCCCTCATTTTAGCTAGCCCGTGGAATCCTCTGCCCTTAGTTAGGTCTTCATGCCGGAGCCGTCTCCCCAAAAGATCCTCGTCGTCGATGACGAGGCCGATGTCGCCAACCTGCTGGCTTTTAATCTGAAGGCCAAGGGCTTCACGGTGCAGACTCTCAACCATGCGATCCAGGTGTTGAGCACGGTGCGCGCCTTCATGCCCGACCTGATCATCCTCGATATCATGATGCCCGAACTCAACGGCATCCAGATCTGCCGCATGCTTCAGGCCGATCCCCTGCTCAAGCGCATCCCCGTCATCTTCCTCACCGCCAAGACCGACGAACAGGACCGTATCCAGGGCTTGGAGGCGGGCGCCGACGATTACGTCTGCAAGCCTTTCAGTCCGCGCGAGCTCCTGCTTCGCGTGCAATCAGTCCTCCGCCGCGCCGCCGCCGTTCCCGCCTCACCCTCCTCGCGTCACCTGCTCCTCGGAGGCATAGAGCTCGATGCCGAGCGCCACGAGGTCTCCGTCCAGGGAAAGCCCGTCGAGCTTACCGCCACCGAATTTCGCCTGCTCCAACTGCTCATGGAGCGGAGGGGCCGCGTCCAAAGCCGCGACCACCTGCTCACCAACGTCTGGAACTACGAGGCCGAGATCGAAACGCGCACCGTCGATACCCATGTCCGGCGCCTGCGCGAAAAGCTCGGTGCCGAGGCCGACTGGATCGAGACCATCCGCGGCGTCGGTTATCGCTTCGCCGAACGCCGTCCCTCGACATGACCTGGCTCCCGGTCCTTCTCTCGCTTCTGCTGCTTCTGGCCGTGTTCCGGATCGTGCGCATGGAGCTGGCGCTCCGCCGGCTCAAAACCGCGATCGAGGCTCGCAAACCCGTGCTTCCCGAAAGTGAACACCGTTCCCAGAGCCGCGTCGTCGATGCGCTCTGCCTGTCCATCCGCAGGCTCCTCGAGGAGTCCCAGGAACTTCGGCAGCGCGCCAGCGGGCAACTCGCCCAACTCGAAACCACCCTGGGCAATCTTCAGGAGGCGGTCCTCATCCTCGACGAGCACAACTATGTGCTGCTCGCCAACCGCGCCCTGCACGCCATCTTTCCCGAAGCCAGGGATGTCCTCCGCCAGCGCGTCGAACGCGCCCTGCACAGCAACGAGTTCCTGTCCTATATCGACGAGGTTCGCGCCGGCAGCGCCAGTCCGCAGCAGGAAATCGAATTCCTCGTCTCCTCCAAATCCATCTGGATCGAGGCCACGGGCTCCCTGGTGCAGCCGACCGACGGCTCATCCGAGGCTTGGACGCTCTTCGTGCTGCACGACATCTCCCGGCAAAAACAGCTCGAAGCCGTGCGAAAGGATTTCGTGGCCAATGTCTCCCACGAATTGCGCACGCCGCTCAGTGTGATCAAGGGCTATGCCGAAACGCTGGCCGACAGTCACCGCGACATGCCAGCGGAGGAGCGCGAGCAGTTTCTCAAAATCATCCAACGCCATGCAGACCGCCTTCACTCGCTTCTGGAGGACCTGCTAACCCTCTCACGACTCGAATCCGCGCAGCCCGGACTCCACCGCGAATCCGTCGATGTCTCGGCGTTCATCTCCTCCACGATGGAGGAATTCCGGCGGCGGCCCGATGCGCTTGGGCATGAGTTCGG
This sequence comes from Opitutaceae bacterium, assembly GCA_041652235.1. GTDB lineage: Bacteria > Verrucomicrobiota > Verrucomicrobiia > Opitutales > Opitutaceae > MWDT01. The sequence goes on from JBAZHQ010000105.1 coordinate 11,112, forward strand.
CATCGAACTTCCGCCCGCCTCCCCGCAGGCCATGCTCGACCCGCTCAAGCTGGGGCAAGTCTTCGACAATCTCCTCGGCAACGCCGTCAAATACACGCCCAAGGGCACCCGCATCCTGGTCTCGCTCGGAATCGTCCCGGACAAACTGGAGCTGCGCTTCTCCGACAACGGCCCCGGCATTCCCGCCGCGGACCTGCCGCACGTCTTCGAACGGTTCTACCGAATCGACAAGAGCCGCTCCCGCGATACGGGCGGCACCGGGCTGGGCCTGAGCATCGTCAAGCACATCATCCAGCTCCACGGCGGCAGCATACGAATCGAGAGCACGCTCGGCCAGGGCACCACTTTCATCATCACCCTCCCCGCGAGCTGAACCCGTATGTCGGAGGCCAGATGCCAGAAGACAGATGCCAGAAGCCAGCAAGGGAGTCGGAGATCGGAAGTCGGATTTTTAACCACGGATCACACTGAGCACACGGATGCAGAATTATAATGCGGCTCCGCCGCGCTATGTTCTTTGCTGCCGCTCAACTTGCCCCGGCGTTCTTTTTTACCACCTCCGTATGCCGCACATCCGTGCCCCTCGAGAGGAAGATGGTCTCCTCGGCGATGTTGGTGGCATGGTCGGCGATCTTTTCAAGCGACTTGGAGATGAACATCAGCTCCAGCGCGCGTCCGATCGTCTCGGGTTTCTCGACCATGAAACTGGAAAGCTCGCGGTACAGTTGCCTGTTCAGGTTGTCCACCTCGGCATCACGGCGGCACACGCTGATCGCCCGGGAGTCGTCCCCGTGCAGGAAGCAGTCCAGGGCGTCGCGCAGCATTTCCGTGGCGATTTCCGTCATGCGGGGAATATCCAA
>JBAZHQ010000106.1:0-11919 GCA_041652235.1 Opitutaceae bacterium
ATCCGACGCTAGATTTCGTGGAACGTGAACGCGATGCGTTCGCCTGCCTCGAACACACGCTGCGCGGGTCGGAATTCGCAGCCCAGTTGGCTAATAACATCCATCTCATTCACGGCGACTTGAACGACCACGCGGACGCGATTGTTCACGCGATTCAGCAGCGTCACCCACGGGGTGGTGGTCGAACAATCTTCTTCCTCGACCAATGTGGCTACGTGCAAGTTCCTCCCTCGCTCATCACCCGAATCCATAGGCAACTAAGCCAGAAATCAGAGTTCATCGTCAATTTTGCCATCGATTGGTTAAGCGATTTTCTGAGCGATTCCGACGGCTACCGACACATCCTCGACCATCTCGGCCTTGCTCCGCACATACAGCTCGACGAGCTGCTTCAATTGAAGCAATCGCTTGCCGATTGGCGCTACATGGTGGAGGCTCGCATCGGCCAGGGTCTACAGGCAGCAACCGGGTTGCCATTCTTCTCTCCGTTCTACATCGAGCCTGAAGATAATCACCGAGGTTATTGGCTATTGCATCTGGCACCACATGCGCGTGCGCGGTCGGCGATGACTTCCATACATTGGAAGGTCAGTAACCGTTCTCGGCATTACGGTTCACTCGGGCTGGAGATACTCGCCTACAAGCCGGATTCCGACCCTTCACTTTATCTGCACGGTATGTCGTTCAACGATGATACGCGCACGGAATGCAAGCGTCTTCTCGTAGACGACCTCGGCCGTCTGGTCCGCGACCACTACGCCGAGGGTATTTCGACACGTGCGTTGGAAGACTATTGCTGCAATCGAACGATTGCTGACACAGACATGCTGCACGAAGCCCTGTGGACCTTGGCCGATGCAGACATTCTGGAAATCAAGAGTCCCACGGGAAAGGGGAAGCGAGCCCGTTCTCTAGAACGTGACGATCTGATTTTGCCTAACCGACAGATCATGTTGCCTAGCATCCGGAATAATTGAACCAGCCAATTCTTGTTCTGCTCTATGAAATTCATTCCACTCCCCTCAGCTGAAGATAAGGCTTGGTCGGATTCCTTCTCGAAGATCGATGGGCTTCCTCTTCGCGACAGCGGCAGTTGGATTGAAGAAAAACACCGCGTTCTGGTTTATTTTGCGGACATTTTCGCGACGAGCATGAAGCCGACCGCGCGCAAACGCGGTTGGAAACACCGCATCTACCTTGAGTTGTTCTCCGGGCCTGGCCGTTGCCTAGTCAGAGATACCGGCAAAGAGGAACCTGGCTCGCCGCTCAAGGTTATCGATCATGAATTTACCCGGTTCATATTCATCGACATCAGCACCAAGGCGGCTCGCGCCCTAGAGCAGCGCCTCACGGCTTTTCCCAACGCAGACAAGGTGGAGATATGGAACGGGGACTGCGCAGAAGCGATCCAACACATCGAGATTCCGTCGGACGCGTTGACGCTGGCGTTCATCGACCCGACCGGGATCGCGCATGCTCCCTTCCAACTCATCCACACGCTCCGGACCAAAACGCGGTGCGACTTGCTGATCAATGTCCAGCACGGGATGGGTATCAAGATGAACATGCATCAATACACGCCAGATGCTGATGCGGATTGTGCGCTGACCCGGTTTCTCGGCGACGAAAGTTGGAAGAAACTGCTTGGTCCAAGCCCCAGGGAGTTTTTCTTGGCATATTTGCAGTTGTATCGGAAAAAGCTGCGACAGGAGGGTTTCGCGTTTTCCGAGAACCAAGTAATGGTCAATATGCGGCACAGCACCCCGTTGTACCTTCTGCTATTCGCATCACGCCACCCGTTGGGCCAGAAATTCTGGGACAAGGCCGTCCAAGGTTCCAACCCTCAGATGGGTTTTGGATTTTGATCCATCGCAGCGAGTTGGTGGTAAATAGCGTGGAATCCACCGAGGGAATAGTCTATAGCCCAGTGCCAAAATGGTCAAATCATCCACCCCTGATTTTTCGAGGAGTCACTTTCCCAGAACCAAGCCCATGCCAACGATCAACAGAAAGCGTTATTCGACAGTCTGCGGTTCAACACGGGAAACGGGTCAAGATGCGTTTTTTCAGGAGGTCGTTTTCACGAAAGTATGCCCAGGCCAATCGACTGTCGATTTAGTTGAACCACGGTCTGCGGCATAATCGAAGTTCGACAAAAAGAAACCTTATGAGCGGCCACACCTTACCTGGATTCATCGATGACGTTCTTCTTCTGCAGCTCCGCGCCATGATCGGTGCTGGGGCTGGCTATCTTGCATTCGGTCAGATTGCTGTCGGCATCGAGTTTCTCGGCGCTTGCCGAGATTCCCACGATTTTGACCAGCAAGGCCACTCGAAGTGCAGGTTCGAGCGCGGCATCACGGACTACATGGCCCGGGTGGACGGTCGCTACGCCACCTACAATAATTCGGCGTCGCCTTATTACCTCTACAAGCACCTCCGTTGCGGGATGGCCCACCTGATCCGCCCTCAAGGTAAAATTGGTCTGATTGGGAAGGGCAACGCTGACGCCTCTGGCTTGAAGCACTTGGAGAAGCACCCGAAGTATGACGCCATCGTCGTAGTGTTAGAGCCATTCTTTCAGGACTTTGAGAAGGCTTGTCAGCTACTGAAGGCTGAGATCCCCATGCTCACTCATCCAAAGATCACACAGGTCTTCTTGCCAGTCAGCCCAGCATGAGGAAAGAGTCGAACAAGACGCCCGAGCACAACGCGAGTAACTATTACGGCAGCTGCTTCGCACCTGCCACGCCAGCTAAGCGCGTGGCTCACCATTAAACGTTGGCAGTAACTTTTTCTCAAGGAGGACCCGATGAGCGGAGCGATGTTTGTCTTCGTGAACAAGGACCGCGACCGGCTCAAGATCCTCTGCTGGGATGGCACAGGGGCGTAGGTGATGGCCAAGCGCCTGGAGAAAGGTCGCTTCTCCTAGCCTCGCAGTGCGAGTGGACCTGGCGTGCCAAGACTTCTCTACGCAAGTATCCAAAGTAACGTCAGTGCATTATCTAATTCCGTAGAATACCTCACCGATTCGAACAATTCCGAATCCTCTGAGAAATTTAGGTCCGGAAACCAGATGTGAGGATCATCCATCTTTTCCATTGGGCTTTCAGAGCGGCTAGCAGCAACCGCCTCAGCGGTTAATGAATACTGCGGCACCATGTTTCCCGGTTGTACAAAGTAGTATCCGGCCGACTTACTCCTAGCGATCCAGTCGACCTGGTTATTGCTTGAGGAAACAAGGACGACAGGTTGTTTGCTTAGTTCGACGAATCGTCGGGCTGCCGCTGTCAGGCTAGTTCGAAAATCTTTCGCCAAATTGCGGATAAAAGCGAAGTCAGGATCTCGTTTAAGAATCAGATCCGGAATGAGAAATCTCGGCATGAGGAGCGTGGCCGCAAACCAATTGGCCTCTGCTTCCTCAGGCGAGCGGCCGTAATCCCTGAGATTTTTCCCCGTGCAAAGATAACCCTGTTTCGTGTCGGGATGCAGCTCCCAATGGCCCAATTCGTGTGCGATGGAAAACCGTTCGCGTACTCCTTCTGTTATACTGGAACTAAGTCGGATGATGCCTTTCCCGTCGTCGCATCTAACCAGCCACGCATCCGCATCTGAAATTCCACCGTGCGCTACCTCGATTCCCATCACGAATGCGAGGTCCTTGATATCAAAGTCAGGCGGTACGATTCCATATTTCTCTAGAAGAGAAAAGGATCGCGACTCCGCTCTAATGTAATTCGGGTCGAGCATTTTTATCGGCCTTTGCTGCCATTCCCGCGGCCGATCAGGTCCTTGTATAGACTTTCCCAATCCTCCTTCTTGAAAGACTTAAAATTCCTCGCAGCGAGTGGAATTTCCTCTAAGCAGCCATACTTCCGTTTCAGGGCTTCTATGATCTGGTCTTGCGAAAGGTGAGAAATATCAATCTCAGGAGTTGAATCTGATTTTGTGAGACGTGCCTGTCTGGCGTTGGCCAAGGTAAGTTTGCCTGTCAGCTGCGCTTGGATTTTTGGAATTTCAGAATTGAGTTTTGGCACATCAATCCCGTTTTCAGACAGAAATTTGGCTAACTCAGCGGCGCTCATTGCGTCGATTTCCGCTTCGGATGGTAACGCGTGATTGACTAGGAAGTTGGCGGCTTCCGTATGTCTATGTTGGGAATTCATAACGCCTTCTTTTTTAAAACTGCTTCTTTTTGTGCGATGGCCGCGCGACTTACGCGTTTCAGGAGCGCATCGTATTGTTCGGGAATGATCTTCAATAGCTCGCAGGAGTCCTGTCGGTCTCGCCAGCCTTCAATAAGCATGTCGATGAACTGCGACTCCAAACCACCCGCTTTGAATTTTGACTTAGTTTCCGAAAGGACAGTTTTGTAAAAAACGTCCTCCGCGTTCAATTCAGCAACATCGGCAGGATTCTCTGAAGTTTCGTCCTCTAACTCGGCGATGACCTCGGCGTCGGGTTCATAGGTCCCGGTTCCAATGCTGACTTCAACAGGTGCATTCGTACGTTTCTGGATTGTTCTAACGGAGTTGTCTATATGCCGCCTTAGTAGTTTGTAGACTGCTTCGCCATCGTCCAAAAACTCACATTCGTTTAACCTCGCTAAGGCAGCGACTACGAGTTGCTTGGCATCAAGCTCGGCAATGACTCTGCCGTTCTTGGTCGTCCCTGAGCGTTTTCTTATGACTACAATGGCAAAGGCCGTGAGCTTTGCAAATGCCATGGCAAACCCGCCTCGATGAGCAAAGAGCTTATCAAAGTCTGGTGCGACCGACTCCATGAGTAAATCATTTGTCATTAGTTACTAGTGGCAAGTACATAAGGTGATTAGAGGTTTGTTTAGCGACGGTGACTAGGAGTCTCTGTGCTTATTCACTTAGGACTCCTTACACTCGGTTCCGCCGCAAAAATGTGATTTTTCGGCGGAAATGCGAAATGCAGTCCTAAGTGAAGGGGTAACTAACATGAGTACTCAAAATTCAAGCCCACAGGATGCCCATCATCCTTCTGCCAAACAGGCCCTCGTTCTCGACGATGCCCTTTATCCAATGCCTCGCGCCAGAATGGTCGCGCGTGATATTCTCGACCAAACCGGCGCATCCGCGGACGTTGTCCTAAAACGCGACTACAACAGCACCATCGATCACATCTTTGCCGATGATGAAGAGGTCGATCTTCGACAGGGGAACGTCTTCAAGACCGTTCCGCGCTGTGCCCCAGCACCCTGCAACACCCCTGATGCGAGCCCGAAGCTGGCGTTCGTTGTCGACGATGCATGGGAGGCCTCGGTTAACCCGCATCAAACCGGTCACAGCCTAAAGCGGCTCATGGGCCTGCCAGATGGCGCCAAACTCATGCGGGATTTCGAATCACCAATCGATCAACCCATCACCGATGACGAAAAGGTGATCTTCCAAGACGGCCCCGTTTTCACCGTTAAGGATTTTTCGCTGACCATCAAGGTCAACAACAACAAGGTCACTGTCGGGAAGCGTCGGATGACTGGCCTCGAAATCAAACAGGCCGCAATCGCCGAAAAGGTTAAGATCGAGATCAGCTTCGTCCTCTACCAGTTGGACAAAGACGGCAACCTTGGCCCTGCGATCGCCGACGACAAGATCATCGTCCTCCACCACTGCGATGCCTTTCGATGCGTTGCTCCTGACGATAACTCATGAGCGCCGCCATCAAGTCCGAAATCGCAGACGCGATCAACGAAGTACGTTTGTCTTTCTCTGGTCATCAGGTGGACATTGAACCCGATAACCTAGGAGGGGCATTCGTGAGGGTCCATGAAGTCGATTTGGGACCTGTCTACAAGCCGTTCTCGACGTGGATAGGTTTCCAAATCACCTTCCAGTATCCGTTCGCTGACGTTTATCCCCATTATATCCGACCCGACATAGTTCGTGCAGATGGGCAGGCGTTTGTTCCGCCGTTCCACCTAAGTCACACTTTCGCGCTCCCCAGCGGGGGCGTAAACGCGGTGATGGTTTCTCGGCGCTCCAACCACCGGGATCCAATTACAGACACAGCCGTGGTAAAGCTCGCGAAGGTCTTGGATTGGATTCGCTCACGATGAATAACACAGAATTCCGCATTTCTCAGCCTTTGTTTGATGAGCTTTTCGCTCATCTTTTTCCTGGCGACCATGATGAACATGGAGCCGTTGTTGCCGCCGGTATCTGCGAGAGCTCTCGCGGCACGCGATTTCTTGCACGAAAGCTCTTTATCGCACGCGAAGGAATCGACTACATCCCGGGCAAGTTTGGCTATAGGGCGTTGACAGCCGACTTCGTTGCACGCGTCTCTAATTTCTGCGCTCAAAACAAGCTCTGCTATTTCGCGGTCCACTGCCACCGAGGCTCCGACTCCGTGAGCTTTTCAAGCATCGATACCGAATCGCACAAGCGCAGCTATCCAGCGTTGCTCGATATCACGGAAGGTATGCCCGTAGGCGCGTTAGTATTCGCGAGTAACGCGATCGCTGGTGAAATCTGGACTCGAAAGGGAGTCTTTCAACTGGATTCCATGACTGTTGTCGGGCTCAACCACCGCCGACTTTATCCGGCTCTAAAGAAATCAGCGACGATCCCGAGCGAAATCTATCACCGACAATCGTTGCTATTTGGCGCGCGCGGCCAGGAGCAACTGAAAAATACCAAGATCGGGATTATCGGAATGGGTGGCGTTGGGTCTTTGGTTAGCGAGTGGGCAGCTCGTCTTGGCGTCGGACAAATTGTCGCCATCGATTACGACAAACTCGAGCCAAGTAATAATTCCCGTGTAGTCGGAGCCACATTTCTAGACGCCATCGAAGCACTTCTGAATTCCCGTTACACCTCGTTACGCTCAATGGGGAAATGGCTAAGCCGTTTTAAGGTCCATATCGGCCGACGCGTTGCACGCGCCGCCAATCCGGAGATTCGCTACGACGCCGTTGTTGGTAACATCGTCGATGAGGCGGTCGCCCTAAAACTCAAAGACGCGGACTACATCTTTTTGTGCGCTGACTCGATGCAAAGCCGTCTAGATTCCTTGATTAACGATAGTTTGACTACGGAAGTCAAAGTCAGGCTGCCTTGGATAGCAGAGCATCGACATGATGGTGCCAAGCATTGGAGGCGTTGACGAAGACCTGCCTGAGCTGAGTGGGGGCAGCGGCAATGGAGGCATGGAAGTCGGCCGAACCTGGAGCGATGAGACGATCATAGGCGTGGACGTAAAACAATGCGGTGCTCAAACCGAAGTCGGTGAGTGTGTAGGCAAGTTTGCCGGGAATGCGTGCGATCAAGCCATGAGCGCAGAGCCTGCGCAGGTCATAGGTGGTCCTGCCAGGGGTATATAAGCCAGAACCAGCTGGCAGGTTGCCTTGAAGGCTGCGGAGTTGCCTCGCGCGGAGTACCCCTGACAAGACCGAGATGACAATGAGAGACTGCATGAGTTGCTGCACGCGAAAATCGCCAAAACGCAATCCGGCGATTTTGTTTCCCTGGGCGGTGATGACCGGTTCGTGCACGTGGCGGAACGCGTCTTCGCTCTTGATGGCGTCTCGGGCTGAAGTTTGGACGCGCAGGAGGCGTCGGTTGGCGGCAAACCCGATTGCTCGCAGTTTGGCCAGATTGCCGAGAGCGCGACCCAAGCCGAAGTCGCGGGTGTCGTTGATGGTGGTTTCCGTTCTGAGGGCGCGGCCCTCCTTGTGGTATTGTTTGATGCGGGTGTTCTTGTAGTCGAGGTGAAGCGAAGGGATCACCCCGTCGCTGATGATCCGGGTGCGGAACAGCCCCGGCGTGGTTTTGATAATCCGGCGCTCGAAAATGAGCTGCAGCCTGGACGGATGCCCAAGGGTGACATTGTCTTTGATGATCTGTTCGAAAAACTGGCGCCCGGTCATCGGACGCTCGAAAACCTGGGTCAGGGAGAACTCCGCCTGCAGGATCGACACGCTGTAATCGTAACCCGCCGCCCTGTCTTCGGCGCGGAAGGGATGAGGCAGGCGGTCCATCCACTTGGCGAACAACGCGGCGATCCGGCGATCATCCATGCCATCGGCGATCTGCTGCGCTCGCGCTGGGTCGGCGCAGTTGAGCAGTCCGTTATCTAGGGGGTCGAAGGCAATCCCCTCTTTGGCCAATTGCCTTTTGAGGTACTCGTTTCCGTTCAAGCATACCTTCACCGGATAGGGAAAGTAGCTGCCAAATTTGATAAAGAGCGGACCAAAGTCCTCATCGAGCAAATACCAGTAGAACACCTTGGCCAGCACAGTCCCCTTCACCAGCCAGGGAAACGATGCTCCCGTGGCCGGATTGATCCGTTTGCTGGTGCGGATCGCCACCTGTTTTTCCTGCGCAGTGCCCAGATACACGATGCCCTCACTGGGCGCAAACGACTTGAGCCGACGCAGCGTTTGCTCGTCTTTGCGTTCGCCTTTTTCAAAACGATGCATGGCGATGCCTTGGGCTCGGACAAAACACTCGATGCGTTTTTGAAAATCCCTGCTGATTGGATCGAGCAATACCGACGAGGCGTACTTGGCTTGATACTGGCGCTTCAGGAAATACGCTACGGACTCAGGCGTTTGCAGCCCGGCGACGTAACCGTTCAGATAAAGGCGATCAATCGATTCCACCTCAAACACCACATGTTGCGCCATGATCTCGGCGATGGTCGGTATCATGGACCCAGACTCCTGTAATCACCCCAAAGCGCAAATCGATCTCCGTCATATTTCCTTCCTACACCTCGTCGGGCTGGGGCGAAGCCCCGTTAGTTTTCAACGCACTCGTCCACCAGTATTTGATCCCCGGCACTCAGATCGGCTCCAAAGTTTCGGTCGATAAAGTTACCGGTGAAATTCTGGACATATTCTGCGTATCGCGCCCTGTGATTCCCCAGCTCAACGGTGGTTGCCTGTGGTGCAATCAACTTATTTCGCCAGCAAAGCTTCAAGAGGAGGCCGTCTCCGTGGAGCAGCGAAAACGCCAGGACTACGTTGATGACCCGATCATCCATGCGCCGAGCGTTATCACACTCAATGCACTCGGTGCAGCACAGGCGGCCAATGAGTTCCTTTTCTCACTGGTCGGACTCCACAATGACGGAGGGCAATACCCTGGGTATCGCATGGCCTCGCCCCGTGCTCGCCACTGGTCGAAGGTCGGCTGCACTTCTGCCCCCTCATGTCCGCACTGTGGAGACATGAAGGCCTCGATCTACGCGCGTGGAGACAAAGCGTCATTACCGTGCCAGGCACCGAGATAAACAATTTCCGTGGTCAAACTTGACGGTCATCAGCCACGGTTCATCGATCAAATTGAAAGGGGGTGAAAACATATGCCAAACCAACATGTTGTTCCAAGTAATGGACTATGGGCGGTTCGGCCTGAAAGTGGTTCGCGCGTAACCGCGCGGACTGACACTCAGGCCGAAGCCATCCGTATTGCTCGAGAGATTGCACAAAATCAACACAGCGAACTGTTCATTCATGGACGCGACGGCCAGATTCGTGAACGTGATAGTCACGGACACGATCCCTGCCCGCCACGCGGATAGTAACACCAAGCAAGCCGTTTCGGACAACTGGAGCGGCTTTTTCAAATTAAGCCTCATGCTAGCCGATCGATGAGAACGATGTTGTCGTCATGAGAACCGGCGCCTCAACATCCACAACGGAGCAAATCGTAAGGACACCGCGACCAGGGGACTGCCAGCGCATGTTGAATATTCTGTCGGTTACTCGATGAAATGTGTCAGCGGTCACCCAATAATGCCGAGCTCGGCATTATCAAGTTTATGCCGAGTAACGGATAATGCCGAGTAGCGTGCATCGCCGGTCACACCGCAGAGTGAGATTCGCGGTGATTGCTTCCGGAGTACTCGGCATAATTACAGGTGCGGCGACGATGCGGTGGAAGGGCGTTCGTGAGACCGCAACCTGGTGGATGTAACTATCACCTGCACGGTGAGTTCTCCTATAAACTCAGCTCCTGCTGCCCATGCCAGCCTCTCAAACGCTCACGAACGCGAGTGCCATTGCGGAGGATGCGTCAATGCGAGAGTCCTTCTGCGCCCATCTTCGCGATCGTGGCTACGCCGATCCCACCATTCGACAGCACGAACAGCGGTTGCTCTTTTTCGTCCAACGCGCAGCACGTGCGGGGTGTAAATTCTCGGACCTAAACCATGAAGCGTTACTGGCACTACTGCGCCGGTTGCGTCCTGCGGACAAGGTGCTTGGGCGTGGATTCATCCGCGTGTGGCTCAGATATCGCAACCCGGCCAAAAGGCCGAAGATCACACCCTGGCAACCGTTGGTGGACGAGTTTCTCGACTTTCGCGCCAACCATCAAGGCATCTGCCAGTACACGCTCGCGAGGGAGTCTCGCATCGTACGCAAATTCCTCACATGGCAGTTTGGAAAACAGGCTTGTGATTGGCCGAAGGTCACGGTGCGCGACATTTGGCGTTACAGCGAAGAGAGCACCCACATGTACGTGCCCAGCGTCGCCAACAAGAGATTGTCGACCCTTAGATCGTTACTGCGCTTCGTTCACTTGCGAGGGGCTTGCCCTGTCGCTTTAGCCAACGCGGTCACCTGTCGCGCAAGTTATGGTTTCCAACAGCGAGCCCCGGAGATCCTCACAGAGGAACAACGAAGCCGACTCCTCGAGTCTTTCGATTGTGACAACCGTGAAGGTTGCCGCGATTTTGCGATGGCACTATGCATGGTCGACCTAGGGCTTCGCTCTGGCGAGGTCGTCCAGCTAAAGCTTACCGACCTCAACTGGGTAGAGGGATCAGTCACCGTACCTGGTATCAAGGCACATCCGGAGCGCACGTTGCCACTCGTGCCGAGGCTGTGTAGCGCCCTCAAAAAATATATCGATCAGTTCCGTCCCCAATGTGCCTCGGATCGCGTGTTTGTTAGACATCCTCGTTTCGTAGGAATGCCACTCGACCGCAGCGCAGTCGCTCACGCTATGCAGTGTGCATACCGGCGCTGCGGCTTCCCAGAGAGTTGGAGTGGCGCACACCGGCTCCGCCACACCTTCGCCAGTCGGCTCTATTCTTCCGGTGCCCCAGTGAAGGAAGTCGCCGACATGTTAGGACATCGCAGCCTTGATTCCACCCATCGATATACCCAGGTGGATTTCGAGGGATTGCGCCAGGTAGCACAACCCTGGCCAGTATGACCCCGTCGCTCAAGATCACGACGCTCGTGCGTCGCTACCTCGAACATCGGCGTAAGCTTGGATACAGTCTAAACTCATATGATCGGCGCCTCCGAGACTTCGGAGAGTATTGTGACCAGAGTGCTCCGCATCAGCCGCTCACGACTGCACGGGCGGTGGAGTGGGCCAGTCGAACCGATGCTGGGCCTGCTTGCCGCTCTGCCAGGATCGCCATGGTTCGCAACTTCGCCCTCTACTGCGCAAACCTCGATCCGCGGACCGAAGTTCCGCCACCACGCATCCTTGGCCGTGCAGCAGAGCGAACCCAACCCCACATATTCTCTGCTGCCGAGATCGTGCTCGTGATGCGGCGAGCCCACCGGTTGCGCGACAAGTACTCGCCGCTCCGACCACATACCTACGAGACGCTGATCGGTCTACTCGCCTGTACTGGAATGCGTCCTTGCGAAGCGCTCCATCTCAAGCTCAGCGATTTCGACCCGATTAGAGGCACCATTCGCGTGCCGCCTCTGAAGGCGAGTCCCGAACGGGAGTTGCCATTGCACCCAACGGCTGTGACGGCGTTGCAAGGATACCTCGAGCGGCGCAGGCATCTGTGCCCTATGGGTGATCACTTATTTGTCGGTCCGATCGGTCGTCCTATCGCGAGGTCCAACTACAGCGCCATCATGCACCAACTGCTCCGTGGCATTCGGAGCAACGGCCTGCGCCGTACAGTTCGTCC
>JBAZHQ010000107.1:0-11680 GCA_041652235.1 Opitutaceae bacterium
GAATCCAACGCCTTGCACACGACCTTCGAAAAAAACGATCTCGCAGTAAACGTCTTCCATTTTGCCTCATACGTACTCTTCCAGCAGCCTGCTGCAATACGCAAAACTGCTGCACTGTTGGGGCGTTTCTATTCTGGCTTTTGAATTTGCCTTAACAGCACGCCGGAGCAGATTACTGCCAGTCAAACGACACCTCGCCAACACGAATGATACCAAAAGATTCAGACAGTTATTCCGACGGCGATTTTAACGATTCCGGAGAGCTGGGATGGAGTGAATTCGACTGGGAAAAATACCTCCGCCAGCAGGATGATGTCGTGCACCGATATCTTGGATTTTACGAGCAACTTACCGATAGCGATAATCGCGTTGACGATGCGGCGCAGATGATGGGTTGGGACGGCCAGACGGAGTCTGAAGAACAGGAAGAAAACATGGAGTCCCAGTCGCCTGAATCCGTGGATATGGAGCCCTACACGCTCCAAAGGAATCCCGTTTTCATAGCTACCACAGCCATCTACCTCAGCTTAACCCGCTCATGGGAGAGGCTGGCATGGGAACAGCGAAGCCTGCCTCAGTCAGTGGCTCTGGCTTTTCAGGCCTCGTTGTATCGCGGGGAGCGAAATGCAGTACTCGCGATCCAATCTCTTGATTTGGGCGATTACACGATGGCAGTCAGTCTCTTGAAACGATCCATGCGCGAGCTCAACGATACCCTTAATTATTTGAACGCCGCCATTGTGGATGGCAGCAAGCCATTCGGCGAGTTTCGCGACGCAGCCCTGTCCCGCATTTTCGATCTGCGTGAAATCTGGCTTCGGGTCATCATGGAATGCCGCGATGAGGTGGCGCGGCAAGGACACAAGAAAAGCGACGACGACTCTGCCGTCTGATCGTGGGAGCAAAACGCGGCGAAACACAGGAACCACGACATAGTTCCACAAACAGCGTACCGTTCCGTTATTTGTAGTCCCGGCGCAAATTGCTCGGTAGAATGCCCAGCTCTTCGCGATATTTCGCAACTGTGCGACGAGCGACCTTGAGACCCTTTCCCTGCAATTTGGCCACAATCTCCTGATCGCTTAGCGGGGATGCCTTATCCTCCATGATTGTCAGATCCGCGATCATTTCCTTTACGCTTTTGTTGGAAACGGAAGCCCCGCTGTCGGCCTGATACCCCGGAGTGAAGAAAAACTTCATCTCGAAGATGCCGTGGGGAGTTCGCATGTACTTGTTGGCGATGGCCCGGCTGACCGTTGTTTCGTGCACGCCGACAACATCGGCAATCTGGGTCATGGTGAGCGGCTTGAGCTGGGCGACCCCATGCTCGAAAAAGTCCTCCTGAACGCGCACTATCTCGCGAGCGATCCGCTCGATCGTCTGCTGGCGCTGTTCGATGGAACTGATGAGAAACTTGCCCGAACGCATTCGCTCGCGCAGATAATCCCGCTCCTGCTTGGTGAGCGAGCCCTTTGCGATCATTTCCCGGTAGGTGGACGAGATGCGCAATCGCGGAATGTAGTCGTTGTTCAGGATGACATTCCATTTGTCCCCATCCTTCTCAATCGTGACATCGGGAGCGACGATCCTATTGGTATCGGCCGCGAACTTGCGCCCGGGGGAGGGGTCAAGGGATCCGATCTCCTCAATGGCGCACTGGATTTCGTCCATGGGGGCGCCCAGCTTGCGGGCAATCTCCGGAATACGACGTCGCGTGAGCAGATCGAAGTGATGTTTTATAATGCGCGAGGCAAGCGACTCGGTCCTGCCCTTGGCAGTGAGTTGCGCGAGCAGGCATTCGGCAAGGGACTGGGCTCCAATCCCAGGGGGATCGAAGGTCTTGATAACCCTCACGGCTTCCTGCACCGCAGCCAGGGGAAGATCGGTTTGAAGGGCGATGTCCGACGGCGTTTGAGTGAGGAAACCGCGATCGTCCAGGCAACCGACCATATAGCGCATGGCGTCCATGACATCGGGATCGAGATCGGCCATTTCAGCCTGTCTCATGAGATGCTCCGGAAGAGATACCTCACTCACCAGGGAATCGAAGAAATGCTGCCGTCGCTCGGCATCTTCCGAGGTATATTGCTGCGAGCCGCCCGCCTGCGACATGTAGTCGCGCCAGTCGTCATCAAGTTTTCCCAGGATCTCGAATTCCTTGGAAAAATCCATCTCCTCGCGCCGCTCCGTATTAATGGCGGAATCGGTTCCCGCTTCCGAATCGGTCCTATGCTCATCGGAATCCTGGCGCTCCTTCTCGAGGCTGACGCCTTCCAGGGGCAACTCCTCGATGGTCGGATTGCCCTGAAGTTCCTCCTGAATGACGGATCGAAGATCGAGCGCGGCCACCTGCAAGATCTTAAGAGACTGCCGCAATTGGGGCGCCAGGACGAGCTGTTGCGTCTGGCGCTGATGTAACTGTTGGCTGAACCCGGGACCACTCATGATAGGCGGTTGCTATGGGAGAAGAGGCGGGGGAAATGCGGCGGGAAGTCGATCGATGCCGGGTTCCCTGTAGTCCATGAGCTCCTTGAGATACATGCCGAGCTTCTCGTTGGTGGGACCGTAGCGATCGCTATAAAGATAGAGTTCGAGATCCGTCAGGATTTCCAAAGCGGTCTGATAGCGCTTGTCGCGATCCCTGCGGAGCGCCTTGTGGATGATATTTTCAAGCTTCTCGTCGATATCGGGACGCAGCAGCGAGAACCGGGGGATGGGCATCGAAAGGATATTATGTCGCGAATCGAGGCCGTCGACGGCGCGGAAGATATTGTGCCCCAAAAGAAGCTCGGTGAGAACGATGCCGAGCGGGAAAAGATCGGCCCGTGCATCCGTGATCGCATAGCTTGCCTGTTCGGGGGAGAGGTATTCGTCCTTTCCCGCGATCACTTTCCCCTCCTCATTGTACATCAGGTCGAGAGCCTTCGCTATGCCGAAGTCCGTGAGCTTCACGTCGCCTTCGTAGGCGATCATGATGTTCTTGGGTCCGATATCGCGGTGCACGATACCCAGAGGGCGGCCCTCCGCGTCCCTTTTCTGATGGGCATAGGCCAGGCCGCGGGCGACACGTGAGATGATAAAAACGGCCATCTCGACGGGAATCTGCCGCCTAAGCAGCGCGTGTCGTTCCATGAACTGCTCAAGGTTCACGCCGGAGACATATTCCATCACCATGAAGTACTGGTCGCCCACCTTCCCCAGATGGTATGTCTGCACGATATTGGTGTGAATGAGGTCCGCCACCAGACGCGCTTCCCCGATGAAATTCTTCTGGAAGGCATCGATGGAAGAGTATTCCTCCTTGATCAGTTTGATCGCCACTCTCTTCCGGAAATTGCCCGAACCGCTCTGGCGCGCCTCATAAACCAAGCCCATGCCGCCCTCTGCGATTTTTCGCACAAGTTCGTAGTTAATATCCGAGCCCAGATGCTTGATTGTGGCCACGGCATTAAAAATGCTGCAAGCGGGGCCGGACGCAAGAGCACAGATGCTCAAGCCGTCGTCCGGACGACCCCGGCGCGGTTACTGTATCCAGGTTTTGGATGCGCTTGCAGGACCTTATTTCGACGCTTTGTGAAGCGCCACGATCCCGAGCATCATCGGAGCGGCTGTCACCGCCGAGAATCCGGCCTTGCGGCATTCCCCGGAAAGTTCGGCCCGGGACGGGAACGACTCGATGCTTTCATTGAGATAAACGTAGGCATCGCGGTCCCCGGTGACCCAACCCGCCAGGACCGGAAGGATATGACGCAAGTAGCACAAGTACAGGGGCCGGAACCAGGGGAAAGCTTGTGAGAACTCGAGGATAAAAAGACACCCTCCGGGCTTCAGCACCCGATGTATTTCCTGAAGGCATACACCGCGGTTCGCCATGTTGCGCAACCCGAAGGAAAGAGTGACGGCGTCGTAGGATTCCGCAGCAAGGGGAAGGGCCATCCCGTCTCCCTGCTGGAATTCGATACAGGCGTAGCGGTTATCTTGAGACAGGCCTTTCTTGCTCTCCGCTTCGTCCAACATAGGCCTGCAGAAGTCCATGCCTGTGATATGGATGCCGTGCGGCATCGCCCGCGCAAGGGAGAAGGCAACATCACCGCTGCCCGTAGCCAGATCGAGAACACGGATGGGCCTGCATTCTTTCACTTCATTCACCAAACGCCTTCGCCACCAAAGATCTGCGCCGCCGCTCAACAATCGGTTGGCCACATCATAGCGATGCGCTATGCGGGCGAACATTAAATTTACGGCTGAAGGGTCGGGCATTGCTGATTTACAAGATAGTAAAAAAAGTGTGTAATTAGGTTGGCGACGACATATCAACGATTTAAGTAATATTACCTCCCTGGTAAAACGCACTTAGAGTTGACCTAATCCGAAATAAGCTAATTACTTAAATCGCTTTCCAAGCTTCAGGGAAAGGAAACACATGTCAACTAACCTTACAAAAAGAGAGATCGTCCTCGATATATACAAAAAGACCAACTTTCCACAAAAACAGATTGTGGAAACGGTCCAACTAACCCTCGACATCATCCAGAAGGCTCTGGCTGATGGGAGGAACGTCGAGCTGCGGAACTTCGGTGTCCTCGAAGTTCAGCGGCGTAAGTCACGCATCGGCCGTAACCCGAACAAGCCCGAGGCTGAGGTAGTCATCCCCGAGCGCGCAGTTGTTAAGTTTAAAGCTGGCAAGATACTCAAACAGCAACTTGGCAAACTGGATTTGGCGAAGCTCTAAGCTTCAGCAATTCTTCCAATCAAAACCGGGCTTCGCGCCCGGTTTTTTATTTTTTAAGGTCGCGCCCAGCCGGCAAGATTTGCAAGTTGGCCCCACCATCATGGCTTCGTTTCAGACATTGCCCGGATTCCGAGAATTCTATCCAGACGCCCTTGCGCGCCGGAACCATATTTTCAGGCTGTGGCGCCAGACCGCGACGAACTTTGGGTTCCTGGAGTATGACGCCCCCGTGCTGGAATCGCTTGACCTTTACAAGGCGAAGTCCGGCGAAGAGATCGAACAGCAGCTTTTCAGTTTCACCGACAAGGGCGGGCGCGAAGTCGCGCTCAGGCCGGAGATGACGCCCACCGTCTGTCGCCTTGCGGGGGAAAAGGCCGCCTCGCTCAAGCGTCCCATCAAGTGGTTTTCCATCGCCGAGTTCTATCGATACGAGCGCATGCAGAAGGGGCGCGGACGCTGTTTCTTCCAACTCAATGCGGATGTATTCGGAGAGCCCGGTCCCGAGGCGGAGACCGAATTGATATCCCTGTTGATACAATGCCTTTGCGCCTTCGGGCTTGGAACCCAGGATTTTTACATCCGGCTCAGCGATCGCAATCTGTGGTTCTACTATCTCGAAGCGATGGGATTGGATGAACCAAGAATTCGCGCGGTACTAGGCGCGGTCGACAAGTATGAGAAAATTGGCGACGACGCCTTCGAGGCTTATTCCGAGGCCTACGGAAAGCTCTCCGACGAGCTAAAAACCAGGATACTGGAGTTTCTGAAAATCAGATCCCTGGCAGCGTTGGAACAGGCGCTTTCGAGCCTGGGCGGCGAGAAGCTCACCCGCCGGATGGCCGATTGGAAGAAGCTTCTCGGCAATCTCGAAGCGATGGGACTGGCCAAGTTCATCGAGGTTGATCTCGGCGTTGTGCGGGGACTCGCTTATTACACGGGATTCGTATTCGAGGCATTTGACCGCAAGGGGGAACTTCGCGCCCTGGCCGGCGGAGGCAGGTACGACAATCTCGTTGGGAAGCTCGGGTATGGGGATCTGCCGGCCGTGGGGTTCGCCATCGGCGACATGACATTCGCCCTTCTGCTCGAGCAGCGCGGACTCGCGCCCAATATCATCCGGTCGCCCGATATCTATGCGGTGATCGGCGGGGATAAGGAACGGGCGACGGCATTCGCAGGGATACACGCACTCAGGGCCGCCGGCTACCATGTCGAATATCCCATGAGGGATCTCGCCTTCGGGAAGCAATTCAAAGCCGCCGGAGAATCCGGAGCCAAGCTGGCTCTCATCTATGGGGGAGATGAAGTGGCCAAGGGCGTCGTGAAAATCAGGGATCTCGCCAAGCGCGAGGAACGCGAAGTGCCAAACGGCGAGCTTCTCGATGCCGTTCGATCCATCCTGCACGGTTGAGCCCAAGGGGGCGATCGGGCAAGCGATGGATTCGCCGCGTCGCATCGCACCGCCGCTTCCAGGGGAATCGGCACTCAGGCGACGAATACCCTAGAGCATCGGGGCGAGCAATCGACTGAGATCCTCAGCCATGTTTCCGAGCAGTCGCCGCGAGCGGGCTTTCCCATGCGGGGGAGGGTGGCACCGATGCAAGAGCCCCCGAGCCCATTCCTTCATGGAGACAATGTCGCCGGCCGAATACAGAAGCACGCCAATCTCGAAATTAACGAACAGGCTTCGCAGGTCGAAATTGGCGGAACCCAGGAGTCCAAAGCGATCGTCCACGATCATTGCCTTGCTGTGCAACATGCCTCGACCGAAGAGGCGTATATGCGCTCCCGCCGCCTGCAGCTCGCGCATGTAGTGGCGTCCTGCGAGGTCCGTTATCGGATGATTGGACCTAGCCGGAACGATCAGCACGACTTCGCGGCCTGCGCGCGCCTTTACGATGAGCGAGCGCAGAAGAACTTCATCGGGGATAAAGTAGGGAGTAATTATCCAGATGCTTTTCTCAGCTTCCTGGATCAGGGAGATTATGGCCTCATAGAGGGGGTCGCCATCGACGTCAGGGCCGCTGGCAACGACTTGAAGTTCGCTGCGGCCTTCGATGCGCAGAGCTGCGGGTATCCTTTCGGCATGGAGAGATTCGATCGTTTGGCCGCTGGCGAAGGACCAGTCGGCGAGAAACACCTCGTTGAGCACTGCAGCGCCGGGGCCGTGAATCACGGCGCCAAAGTCCCGCCAGCGTTTTCTGAAATGCCCCGGCCCCATGTATTCGCGCGCAAGATTGTGCCCGCCAATGATCGCCGTGTGCTGGTCGAAGACCGCGATCTTCCGGTGATTTCGGAGATTTGCGGAGCTGCGGAGCGCAAAGAAGGGAAGCACCGGCATGAAACTGTGGACATCTCCGCCTGCAGAGCGCAACGGATTGCAGAACCTGCCGCTCGAAAAAAGGCATCCCACCGCATCGAGCAGCAGGCGTACTTTTATGCCGTGGCGGGCTCGTTCCGCGAGAAGCCGGACGATGCGCTTGCCCGTATCGTCCCGGGCGAGAATGAAGGTCGTGATGTGAATGGAATGCCTAGCCTCTCGAATCTGCGCTTCCAATTCGGCGTAGGCATCCTCCCCCGTGGTTAGCAGTCTCACCGTGTTGCCCCCAATTGGCCTAAACACACCTGCTCTTGCGAGCGTCTTCGCCGTGGGTGATCGGGCTTCTGATGAAAAGGCCGGCGCAATATCCGGCAGCACAGGAGCCAGGCGGGATTTGCGTCTGGCAAGGCGCCGTAGTTTACGGCCGCCCAACATGAGATACAAGGGGACGCCCACCCAGGGGACGAATACGATGGCCAACAGCCAGGCGACAGTGTTGTTGGGCTGGCGTTTCTCGCTCATGAGCCGCGCAACGGCAAAGATCACCAGCACTCCGCCGACAACCGCCAGCAGATAATGCCATAGACTATTCCCGGTGTTTTGCGACAGGGTGTCGCTCATGGTTTCCATTCGTCTTTCCTCAGCGTGAACAGACCCGATCAAGTGGCAAGCGAGGACGGAAAAACAGGGTCGAAGATAGACATGAAAAACGATCCATGAGAACGAAAGATGACGCGGAGCCCGAAGAAAAACAGGGTTGACTGGCGAGGTAATCGCAGCCTTTTTCACCCTTCCCTTTACGGGAGTATCGCCTAGCGGCAATGGCAGGAGACTGTAAATCTCCCGACTTCGGTCTTCGATGGTTCGAGTCCATCTACTCCCACCAGCCTTCGCCGAGCCTACGGCTGGCAGGCCAGCCTTCGCCGGGCCTACACCAAAGATTGGGGAGGGGCTGATTTGGGGGTCTACACCAAAGATTGAGCTTCGGATGGCGCGGCCTCGCTTCGGACACGTCTGATATTATGGGGTCTATCCAAAGATTATTCGCTCTCTGGCATTTTAGCGAAGCAGGGCCAAACGCACTGCTGTGTTTCGCAGCAAAGCGGGCGCACAACAAAAAGCCCCGCGACGGAATGCCGCGAGGCTTTCGGAAAACAGAGCTCCGTTGGCGGATTATCAGAACACTTCGTTATGCTTCTTCACGTAGTCGATGACTTCATCGACGTAGCAGAAGGCGAGGGCTGTGTAGGTGTCAGCGGCGCCGTAATAGATGGCAATGCGGCCCGTGTCGGCATCGTAGAGATTCTGGCAGGGGAAACATACATTGGGAACAAAGCCGGAGGTCTCGTAGAGTTTCTCGGGCGACAGGAGGTAATCCGCGCAGCGATAGCGCACCTTGCTTGGCTCGTCGATGTCGAGAATCACCGCGCCGAAGGCGTAGACGAAGCCGTTGCAGGTGTTGGAGACGCCATGATAGAAGAGCAGCCATCCGTCCTTGGTTTCGATCGGCACGGGACCCGCACCGATCTTGGTGCCCTGCCACCACCCTTTGCCGCCTTTGCCCATGACAAATTTATGCTTGCCCCAATAGATAAGGTCGGGGCTCTCGCTTACGAAGATATCTCCAAATGGTGTGTGCCCACTATCGCTGGGGCGACTGAGAAGCAGGTAGTTGCCGTTTACCTTGCGGGGGAAAAGCACGCCGTTGCGGTTAAAGGGCATCAACGGATTCGGGAAGCGAATCCAAGTCTTGAAGTCCTTCGTGCGACCCATGCCGATGGAGGCGCCGTGCAGATCGTCGCACCATGTCACGTAGTACCAGTCGTCGATCTTGCTGAAACGGGGGTCGTAAGCGTAGCTGACGGGAGCGGGATTGCCCTGCTCGTCCTGCCATGGGATCACGGCATCCACGATCTCGAAATTGAAGCCGTCCTTGCTGGTACCGAAGTGAAGATTGGCGCGGCCGTTTCTATGATCGGCGCGGAAGACCCCGACGAATCCCTTTTCAAACGGGAGCACCGCGCTGTTGTAAACGCGGGCGGTGGATGGAGTGGGGTTCCAGTCGATGACCGGATTTTTGCTATATCTCCACAACACGTCTTTGCTCCCTGCGGGTCGATTTTCCCAGGGCAGATTCGGCAAGGAAGCTCCGATGATGGTTTTAGTCATTTTTATCTAGAGTTTGGATTCGTTTCCCACCGGCGCGCACACTAGTAGAGGGCAGGCCGGGGAGGAAAAGGATTGGAGAGATACCAATGGAGCAAGGTGTGTCGAGCCGCATTTATTATGCGATTACCCACCGGCACATGACGCGTGGCATTGCTCAGAGCAACCCGCGGGATTTCATCCAAGCGGTCAAATCCGCAGTCCAGTGACTGCAGGGTCCCTTGAGCCCGAATCCGTGACCGCCCTTTTCGTAGATATGGAGTTCGCCGGGGACGCCATAACGTTTCATGGCTTGATAGTAGCTGATGCTGTTTGCTATGGGAACCACAGTGTCGTCCTGCGCATGGAGGAGGAATGCAGGAGGCGTCTGCGCGTTGACCTGGAGTTCGTTCGAGAATTTGTCGATCAAGGCCTTGGCCGGGGATGGTCCCAGGAGTCTATTCACCGACCCGACGTGGGTGACATCCAGTTGGAACGAAATCACCGGATAGACGAGAATCGAGAAGTCGGGACGCGCGCTGGTGCCATCTGCAACAGGATAGACAGACTCCGCATACAGCGTGGAGGCCGTGGCTGCGAGATGACCTCCTGCGGAGAAACCCATGACTCCGATCTTTCCGGGATCGATTCCCCAATCCTTTGCATGGCGTCTCACGGTGCGGATCGCTTCCTGCACATCCTGGAGAGGTCCCACAGTCTTATCCTTCATGATCTCGTCGCTGGGCAGCCGATACTTGAGAATGATCGCAGCCACGCCCCGTTCCTGAAACCACTTGGCTATATCCCGGCCTTCGTGACCATAAGCGAGGATGACGTAACCGCCGCCAGGACAAATCACGACAGCAGAGCCTTTCGCCTGATTTGCGGCGGGCAGATACACCTCGATTGTCGGGATAGATACTTTCAAAATGCGGGGAGAGATCGGATCATTCGCACGATTTTCCACCGTTTCCACGTAGGAACTCGATGCGATGCTGCCGGGAGGCTGCCCCTGCCAGAGTGGAAGCAGAAGCGGATTGTCCTGTGCATGCAGAGACAGGGCGAGCAACAGGGATGCGAGAAGGGCAGTCGTTCCGAACCCGGGGAGGAAAGTAAAGGGCTTCATGCTGTTTTTGGTAGCGTTTTTGCGGAGTTAAAACAAGAGGGAAGACAGAGCAGAAGCCAGAAGCCGGAGGCCGGAATGGAGATCGGAAGTCGGCGGTCGGGTGTCGGCCGGATCAAAACGCGATCCATTTTTAACCACGGAACACTTGGGGCGGCGGAGCCGTAACCAAACCCAATCAGCCAATTCAAATCGAGCAGAAGATAATGGAGGTAGCGAAGAACTAAGGCAAATAATGCATAAAAGACTTCGATCCATTCTCGCGCGGAGACGCGGAGGCGCGGAGGAGATGCATTTTTTAACACGGAAAGCATGGAGTATGAAACTCCCAATCCCTGTTTATAGCGGATCGAATCTCTGCGCTCTTTGCGACTCTGCGCGATAACCCTGATCGATTCCGGATTTTGAATCTTTTGAAAGCTTCTGAGAGCAATATGCACGCAAGGAAATACCAGACTCGGAGATAGTGAACGGATCACACGGAAGCGAAAGGCATCTTTTTACACGGGGGAAACGGGGAAAGGCGTTTAACACGGAGAACCTGGAGCGGCGGGGCCGGAAGCAAAGAGGCCAGAAGCCGGAGGCCAGAATGGAAATCAGAAAATACCCATCGGACCATTTCCCGCTACCTTCTGTCCTCTGTCTTCTGGCCTCTAACTTCTGGTCATTGCAGTTGCCGGGACCATTGCCTGGCATAGAGGCCGTCGAGAGCGAGGAGTTCCGAGTGGTTGCCGATCTCGACGATACGTCCTTGTTCCATGGCGACGATGCGGTTGGTGCTCCGGACAGTCGAGAGCCGATGGGCAACGACAAAAGTCGTGCGGCCCCGCATGAGTCGATCGAGCGCTTCGCGAACGAGAGCCTCGCTTTCCGCATCGAGGGCCGATGTCGCCTCGTCCAGCAGCAGCACGCGAGGGTTTCTGATGAGCGCCCGGGCAATGGCAAGGCGCTGGCGTTGTCCGCCGGACAGAAGCGCCCCGCGTTGTCCGATGCGCGTGCCAATGCCGTCGGGCAGGCGCTCTATAAATTCGAGGGAGTTTGAATCGCGGAGTGCGGCCTCAACGGTGCGTTCGGGAACCTGGGTGAGGCCGTAGCAGATGTTCTCGCGCACCGTGCCTTCGAAGAAAATGGATTCCTGGGGCACAACTGAGAGGAAGCGGCGATAGATGCGCAAATCGAGCGTTTCCATGTCGGCGCCATCCAGAAGGATTCTACCCTGCGTAGGGCGGATGAAGCCGATGACCAGGTTGAGCACAGTGGATTTGCCCGCTCCGGATGGACCGACGAGGGCCACGGTTTCACCGGGGCTTACATCGAGGCTGAAGTCATTGATCGCCGAGGCATCCGTGCCCGGATATCG
>JBAZHQ010000108.1:0-11655 GCA_041652235.1 Opitutaceae bacterium
CTGCGCCACTGCGTCACTGCGCGAGAATGGATTGGATGGTTGGGGATCGGTTCTGTCCGTCTCGGATTTCCTCTCAGCCTGAGATGAATTGTAAATACTGTAGTACAAAAGCGGCGGAGCCGCAGACACAATTGCTCATATGGGTTTTCCCGATCGCCGACAGCCCCGTTCCGTCCGACCGAGGTGCCTCCGGCACCTCCGAGACGAGCAAAGCTCGTCACCGAGGCAGCTCCGCTGCCACAGTGCGCAACAGCGCCACCGTCCGACCGTTGGCTTCTGGCATCTGGCCTCTTTGATTGCGGCTCCGCCGCGCTATGACTCTTTGTGGCAATTGTTATCTGCGGAATTAAAACATCATGCGCATAGCCGTACTCGCAGACACGCACGACAATTATCCGCTCAATTTGCCTGCGCGGATCAAGGGCGCGGATGAGATCTGGCATTTGGGAGACGTCAACTCGCTGCATATACTGGAGGAGTTCGAGCGGCTCGGCCTGCCTTTGCGTGTGGTGAGGGGAAACTGCGACGGCTATCCTTTCTGGCCCATGTCGCTGACTCTTGAAAAGGAAGGAGTGAACTGCCATCTGGTGCATATACCGCCTGCGCAGGTTCCGGAGGGCGTGCGGGTCGTCCTGCATGGGCATACTCATGTGCCTCGCGACGCGACGGATTTATTTGGAGTGCGCTGGCTCAACCCGGGCTGCATCACGCATCCCCGCGGGGGCTTTCCGCCCAGCTTTGCCTGGCTGGAATTGAAGGCGGGTCATGTCGAACGCTGGGAAATCGTCCCGCTTTAGAATTCTCGATTGAAGATAGCTCGACTGCGGAAGTCCGGCGCCCACCTTCCGTAGTCAGACTATCGGCGATCAAGGATTCTAGGGGCTTTTAGCTCGGAGCTCGCAATTTAGTTTTCCGGGCCGGCGCGCAGGAGGAGTTGCAGCGCTTCTTCGGAGAGCACGCGGCCCCACACGGTAAAGTCGCGGATCTCGCCTTGGAAGCGGCGCTGCTTGTCCCACGGATCGATCGGAAGCAGTCGCACCACAGCCTCGTCGTCGGCCATGATGGATTCCGTCCAACCGATCTGCCGCCCGTCCTGATAGATCCGGAGAAATTGCCCGTCGTAATTGGCCGTGAGCATCTGCCACCGGTCGAGCGCGAGCGGTGCGATGCTCTCGACGCCAAAATCGCGCCCCCACGAACTGCCTGCCATCCACAGGCGAAGACCTTTGGCGAATGTGCCGAAGTAGCGGCCTGTGTAGTCGGCCTTGCCGTCGCAACGACCGAACCCGGCGATCAGTGTGCGGTTGCCGGGCATCTGGGAACTGCGGACAAACACGTTCATCGTCCACGCCTGACTCAGCCCCACGGGCAGATTGGGCACCTTGATCTCGGCGCCATCGGAGGGAATGGAGCCGGTGTGACGGTAGAGCGCTGCAATCGTTTGCACCTTGATCGTTTGCGCCGC
The DNA here is from genome assembly GCA_041652235.1 of Opitutaceae bacterium. Classification (GTDB taxonomy): domain Bacteria; phylum Verrucomicrobiota; class Verrucomicrobiia; order Opitutales; family Opitutaceae; genus MWDT01. Next base: position 1,466 of record JBAZHQ010000108.1, read on the forward strand.
CTGCACATTGGCGTTCGGCGAGCGGTCGCGCAGGACGCTCACGGTCAGGGCGACGCCGCTGCCGTCAACCTGACCGTCGAGGCACAGCATCACGCTCAAGCCGTCAGCCGCAAGTGTCGCACCCGTGATCTCGACCGGTTCGCTGAGGCGGTAATTGCCGGGCAGCTCCGCCGATGCTTTCTCGACGGGCTCGGAAAAGAGCACGCGTACGAAGGGCAGCGGCGCGCAGGCGGCGGCCGACACGGCAGTCGGCGGCGTGGTGTCCGCGATCTCGAACGTTGCGGTGGACACCGGGCCGGGCCGGCCGGAAGCGTCGAACTGGCGCGCCTTGAGCGTCGCTTTTCCGGAGAGCAGCAGCGGCTGCGTGTAGGCTGGCGAGGTGATGACGGGCTCGGAGCCGTCAAGGGTGTAACGGAGGCCGCCGTCGTGCCAGTAGAGCGGATGGGCGATGGTCACGGTGGTAGCATCGGCAAAGGTGCCGCCGGCCGGGCTGAATGTCGGCGCATCGGGGGTGTGATCGTCGAGCCGATCGTAAAGCGGACCCGCGGCCTTCACGTCGTCATGTGTGGTCAGAGCGGCGGTGGCGGCGAAGATGCGCACCCGGGGATTGTCGGGCAGAGTGACGGTTTTCGCACCGTCGGGCAGATCGATCCGATATTTGAAGAGGTAACAATATTGGTAATACGCGTTGCCCTGCGGGCAGTGATGGTGCGAGCAGAACCAGGCGACAGGATCGCGCTTCGTAAAACCCGGAACAAGGCCGGCAAACGGGTAGATCCAGTTGTACACGTTGTCAGGCGGGTTGCCGGCCCACAGGCGCTTGTCCCACTGGCCGATGGTGCCGTTCCAATTCTGGATCGTGAGATCGACGGGTTTGCCATCGATCAGGAAGCGGGCGGAGGTGTCGCCGTCGGCCGCGGCCAGCAGGTAGAGACGGTTGAAACGGCCCTCTGGCAGCGTGAGGGTTTGTTTGCGCGCCGCCATGGCATTGGGCCGGCCCCCGGCTGTCGGGGCGAGGTTGAACTCGACGCCCTCGCTCACGAGTTTTGCCGGCAGTTGCTCAGCCGGGAAGGAGTTGCCGGCGCCGTCGAAGCGGCCGCCGGCGCGGTTGGCGTTGGTGCTGGCCACGATGTCGTTGCAGGGGAGCGTGAGCGGCATGAATGCGGGGGCGTCCAATTTGGCTGGCGCGGCGGCAAGCTTGAGCGCGAAGGCGCGGAGACCGTAGCCTGTGAGATCAAAGGCAAGTTCACCCTGGGTGACCGAGGCTGTGCCGAGGGCGCGCTCCTGACCGTCGATTTCACGGGCCGCCTCTATCGGCGCAGCCGCGGCAAGGCGCATGCCGACGGCGGGTCGGCCGGTCAATTCGCGCAGGCGGATGACGATCTCATCTCCGTCCTCGGCTTTCTTGACCGATTGGAGAGTGACTTGGCCGGAGGAGAGGCGGAGTAGCGAGAAGACGCGGCCGAGCAGGCCGGGGTGCGCCGGGCTCTGGAAAGCGCGCAAGGGTTGATTCAAGCGGGCGGCCTGCGCGGGCACACCGCCCTGGCGCCAGTCGCCGACATGGGCGGCGAGCGCATAGAGAATGTCGTGTCGCCCGAAATCCTGCACTGCCTGATCCTGGAAGTCGCCCCGGTTCCCCGGTGTGTACAGCAGGGTGAGACGGAGGGTGGAATCGTCGGGCTTGTCGGAACCGAACTTGGAATCGTTGAGCACTGCGACACCGCGGCTGCCATCGGGTGCGGTTAGGTCGAACCACTGGTGTTGCGGCACCTCGTATTTTAGCGGGTTGTTGTTGCCGCGCACCACGGTGCCGAGCTGGCTGTCGTAGGTCGCGAGCGGATTTGCAATGCTCAACGGGAAGGCGGCCTTGAGGCTGGATTCGGTCGTCTGCCAGTCGATGTGGTTTGCAAACTCCACGCGGTCGCCGGCGTCGCCGGCGCCGAGCCGGATTGTCTGGATGAAGCGCGATCCCTGCGCCTCGCGCTCGATCTCGATCGCCACGCGCACCGGGCCGGACTCGGACACGCGGACTCGCACCGGCCCGGCGACGAACGCGCGGGGCGGCTTCTGCCGATCCGCCCAATCCATGTTCCAGGCGGGCCATTTGGCCGGCTTTTCGTACTGGAACGACAGGCGCGCCGGGGCCGAGAGCAGTTCCCGGCCCGTGGTCTTGTCGATAAGGGAGGCGACGTTGCCCTCGGTGTCGAGCGTCAGGCGATACCGGAGGTTCTCGAGGGTGCCAGTTGTCGCTGCGAGCTGCGAGGCGGCGATCGGAGCCGGGGACTGTTGCTGCAACCTGTAAACCGCGAAACCAACCGACGGCATGCGGGCTAAAAACAGAACGTTGAGCGTGTTGCCAGCGCGGCCGACGATCTGCACCGGCGCGGATTCTCCGTCTGGGCCGATTGCGGCCAGGGCCGCCGGAGCGGCGCCGGGGAACACGACTTCAGCTTCGACGATATCCTCGCGTTCAAAAGAAAGCGGATTGTAAACGACGAGGGCGACACCGTCGCCTCGGGTGTCGAGCGCTCCGGTCACGGTGCCTGCCGCGTCTTCGAGCACGGATGCGAACTGATTGGCGGCAAGGATCTCGTCGTTCCAGCAATATTCATAAGCCTTGGGGTGGCACGTGCCGGGCAGCATGTCATGCATCTGCGAACCGAGCAGAAGATCCCAGGCACCGTAGAGTTTCTTTGAAGGATAGGGCGCGCCGCCCAGCCATGCCGCTGCGACTGACGCGCGCTCGGCTCCGTCGGCAAGCTGTTCGTTCTTCCGGTTCCACCGCTTCATGGTGGCGGCGGACGTGATCGAGCCGGCGGAATGTTCAGTTAAAAGCAACTCACCCTGATAGCGGGGAAGCTTGGCGATCTGCTCCGGCAACAGATCCTTGAACATCTGGTCGGCCGTGGCGGAGATCACCCGCACGGGGCCGCTACCGGCCAGACTGCGCTCGATCCAGCGAACGGAGCCATCCTTCGGTGCGCCGCCATTGTCGCCCGTTCCGTAATAATGATAGTCGGCAAACGCGCCGGAGATTTTTCCCGTGGCCTCGATGCGCTTGAGCCAGCTCTCGCTCCGGCTGAGATCGGACGTCACATCACCGGCGTAATTGCCGGGATCGAGCGCGGCGACGACGGACCGTCCGTCCGGCCCCGCCCAAACGCCAACCTTGAACGGAATTCCCGTGGCGGACCCCCAGGTCAGTTTCTGCGTGGAGAAGCCCTTGATGCCCGCGTGGGCCAGGATGCTCGGCAGCGCCGCCGGGAACCCGAAGCAGTCGGGTAGCATAAACTCATCGCTCGCTTTTCCGAACTCGCGGCGGAAATACCGGTTCCCATAGAGCACATGCCGCACCAGCGATTCGCCCGACGGTGCGATCGCGTCGGCTTCGTCAACCGACGATCCGGCGGGAAACCAGCGACCGGCGGCCACATACTCCTTCATCTTGGCGAAGTCGGCGGGGTAGTACTCCTCCATCATCTCGTAGCGCCGCGATCCGCTGAAATTGAAAATGTAGTTCGGGTACTTCTGAAAGAGCGCGAAATTATCGTGCAGCGTGTTGGCGATGAATTCGCGGATGGTCATCGCATAGGTCCAGCGCCATTGCGTGTCGAGGTGCGCGTAACCGACGGCATAGAGGTTGCGGTCGCGGATCAGGTCCACCGGCTTGTCCGGGAGCTTTTGGAATGTCTCGCTGGAGGGTTCGGCGGCGGCGAGCGCGGCCGCCGCGGCGATGAAGGCGATGAATCGCAGGATTTTTGTGGTCATTGCAGTATGGGGGGAGAGGAGGTGGTGACTATAAATCTAGTTCCAACATTTGTATTTGAGTCACAAGACGGTAGGACGGTCGGACGGTGGCGCTCTGCTGGCCAGCAGAGCGCACTGTGGCTGCGGAGCAGCCTCTGTTCACTGAGGTTTTCATGCGGGCTCCAGATGTGCCCGCAATTCGGTGACGAGTGCGGCCGGGTCGGACCCGCTTCGCAGAAGAGCGCGGAATTCCTCCTGCATCGCGAGGCGCGAGAGGCGCGCCAGAGTCTTCAGATGTTCGCGCGCCGAATCGCTCTCCCGGATGGCGAGAAGCACGACGACATCGACAGGCCGGCCGTCGAGCGCCTGCCAGTCAACAGGAGTGCGCAGACGGATGATGGCAACGGAGGGAGCGGCGATGGCATCGCACCTGCAGTGCGGGATGGCGAAGCCTTCGCCAAAGCCGGTCGAGCAGGTGTCCTCGCGACGCCACACGGCTTCCTCGACGGCGGCGGGCGTCTCGGTGCGCCCGTTTAGGTGCAGCAGGTCGGCGAGCGCGCGGATGGCCTCGGCCTTCGAATGAGCGTCCACGTCGAACACGACAAGTTCCGGCGCGAGCAACGGGACATCCGGGGCGCGCCGCGCGGCGATCAGGTCGAGGACGGCGGTAGCATCGGGGCATCGCAGAGCGGCATTAAGCAGCGCCTCGCATTCGGTGGCGTTGAGCCCGGCTAGCGCGGCCTTGGCGGCTGGAATGCGCGGGGCGGCGAGGCTGATCTCGTCGAGACCGAGGCCGACGAGCAGCGGCAGGGCGGGGGAGTTCTCCGCCATCTCGCCGCACAGTCCGATCCAGCGGCCCCTGGCGCGGGCCGCGGCGACAATCTGCCTGATCATGCGAAGAAACGCCGGAGAGAATACGCTGTAGCGCGACGCCACGGCGGCATTGCCGCGGTCGGCCGCGAAAAAATACTGCGCGAGATCGTTGGTGCCGATGCTGAAGAAATCCACCTCGGCCGCCAGTTCATCGAGCGCGAAGACGACCGACGGCACTTCTACCATGATGCCGAACGCAAGCTCGCCCGCGGGCGTGCCGACGGGAAGTTCGGCCCGAGCCTCGGCAAGCAGCCGCTTTGCGAGCCGGACCTCGTCCAGGGTGGCGATCATCGGAATCATGATCTTGGCCGGGCCCTGCGCCGCCGCGCGCAGGATGGCGCGCATCTGGGTCTTCACCAGGGCCGCGTGGTCGGAATAGAGGCGCACGCCGCGGCGTCCGAGAAACGGGTTGTCCTCCGTCGGCAAAGGCAGAAACGGCACGGGCTTGTCTCCGCCGATGTCGAGTGTGCGGAACACAACGGGCCGTCCTGCGGCGGCGCGCACAGCCGCGGAGTAGGCCACACATTGCTCATCCTCGGAGGGCGCAGTGGTGCGGTCGGAGAAAAGCAGCTCGGTGCGGAAGAGGCCGATGCCCTCGGCGCCTTGTTCGAAGGCCGTGGCGGCTTCTGCTGCGGAGGAGATGTTGGCGCCGATCTCGAGGCGCCGTCCATCCGCGGTGGCCGCGGGCCGGCGGGATTGCACGGAGGCTTGTGCGGCCAGACGGTCGAGCTTGATGCGCTCGCGCTCAAAGAAACGGCGCACTCCGGCTGCGGGGGATGGTACGACAAGGCCGAGGCCGGCATCGACGATGACCTCGGTGCCGGTGCGAAGCCTGGCAGACGCCCCGGTGACGCCGGTGAGGGTCGGAATGGAAAAAGACCGGGCGAGGATGACGGTGTGCGAAGTCTGGCCGGCGCGGCCCAGCACCAGCGCTTGCAGGTGGCGACGGTCGAGCGTGAGCAGTTGCCCCGGCGTGAGCGAGTCGGCGACGACGACGGAGGGGCTGGCAAGCTCGGGAAGACGCGGCATGGCCGCCGGTCCGTAAAGTGTCGCCAGCAGGCGGCCTGCGATATCCTCAAGATCGAACACGCGTTCGTGCAGCAGCGGATTGCGGGCCCGGCGGAAACCATCGCCGATCGCGGCGACGGCGGCGGCGATCGCGGCGCCGGCTCCAGCGCCGGCGTGAATGCGCTCAGTGATTTGGGCAGCGAACGATGGGTCGCGCAACATGCCGAGATGCGCCTTCAACACCTCTGCTTCGGTGCCGGTCGCCGTGCGCTGGGCACGGCCGAGCTGTTCAACGAGTGCCGCGACGGCTTGAACAAACCGCGTTTGTTCTGCCTCGGCGCCACGACTGGGCTCGGCCAGAAGCTCGGGAGGCAACGTGAGAGCGGCGACGGTGACGACACGGCCCCAGCCGAGGCCGCGGCAGGCGACCGTTCCTCGGAGGTGCTCGCCGAGGCCGGCTGCCTGCAACGACCGTGGCAACGGAGCGCCTTCAGTCGCCTCCTCTGTGACCGCCGGCAGAGGTTCGTCGCAATGAAGAAAGGCCTTGCCAAGATAATCGGTAAGCGCAGCGAAGGCGGCGTCGGCGTCCTCGCCTTCAATCACAAGCTGGCAGGCATCGTTCTGGTTGGTGTCGGTGGCGACGAGGGCGAGCACGTTCTTCGCGCTGGCGCGACGTCCATTATGGCTGTTGACCAGCGTGATGTCCGCACGAAACGCCCGAGCCATCTCTTCGAGGTGGGTCGCGGGCCGGGCGTGGAGCCCGTTGGGCAGCGGGAAGGAAAAGGGATGCTCTCGGGCCATGGCATGGAACAGCAGCTCGGGGCCTCAGCCAAGACGGGCAATCACGCCCTTCGGATCCTTGATCGCGTCTTGTACGGCCACCTGGACGACTTTCTTGCCGTCGAAGCGCTCGCGCTGCTCGACCTGGATATCGACGGCGAAGATGACGCCGTCGGCCGCCTTGATATCGGCGGCGGTCAATTCGTTTTCGATGCCCATGGCCCCCTGGGTCTCGACTTTGATCTGGTGGCCAAGGGACTTGGCGGTCTTCTCAAGTTTTTCGGCGGCCATGTAGGTATGAGCAATGCCGGTGGGGCAGGCGGTGACGGCGATGATTTTCATGCGATGGGCTCCGGTTTCCGACGGGATTTGACGAAATCGATGGCGAAGGCGGTGACGAGGACGCCCGCGAGAATCGCTCCGCAGAATGCGAGCCGGTGATCGACGACCGGCAGGACGATCGGTCCGCCGTGCGGGGCGTGGTCGCCCACTCCTCCGATCATGGCGAGCGTCGCCGCGAGCGAAGAGCCGGCCACGATGCAGGGAATTACGCGGAAGGGATCGGCGGCGGCAAAGGGAATGGCTCCTTCGGTGATGCCGATGCAGCCCATCGCCAGCGCGGCCTTGCCTGCTTCGCGCTCCTCTTCAGTCCATAGAGCGCGTTTGATCAAAGTGGCGACCCCGAGCCCGAGCGGCGGCGTGCAGATGGCCGCGGCGCAGGCGCCCATGACCGCATAATTGCCCTCCTTGATCATCGCGGCTCCGAAGAAGAAAGCGGCTTTGTTGACCGGGCCGCCCATGTCGAACGCGATCATGGCTCCAAGCAGCGCGGCGAGAACGACGGCGTTGCCGTGGCCCATCGTCTGCAGCCAGCCGCCGAGGAACGTCATCAGGTCGGCGATGGGCACGCCAATGACTTTCAGCATGAGCACGCCGATCGTCAGCGAGGAGAGAATCGGAATGATCAGGATCGGCATGATCGGGCGAAGAAAGGACGGAGTCGGCGCCTTCTTGATCAGAATGACCATGTATCCCGCCAACAGTCCCGCCACGAGAGCTCCGAGGAAGCCTGCGTTGACCTGCCCCGCGAAATAGCCGCCGATAAAGCCCGGCACCAGGCCCGGCTTGTTCACCATCGCGTAGGAGATGTAGCCGGCCAGCACCGGCAGCATCAGCGAGAAGGAGGCGGTGCCGATATCGAGCACGAGCTTAAGCACGGGGCTGCTCGAGAAATCCGGGCCGGTGGCGGTCATCGGCGCAAAGGCGATGGCCGTGGCGATCAGAATGCCTCCGCAGGCAATAAACGGAACGGCGTAGGAAACGCCGCTGAGCAGATACATCCGAAGTTTAATGAGGTATTCTTTCATCCGGGAGGGAGGTTGATGATAGGATTAATGCCACAGAATCGCCTTGCGGGCCACATGGAATCATGTGCCATTTGTTGGATTATTGTAACACAAGACCGCCCCCATGCCCGCCTGCCCGCCCGCCGACCTTGTCTCTGCCTTGCGCGCTTTTCTGAGCCGCAGCCGTGTGCGCCGGGCGTATTTTGCCGAAGACGCCGCAACGACGCCACCGCAACTGGCCTACCTGGTTCATTTCCCGCGGCTCACCGTAACTCTCAACGGGCGCGACACGATGTGGATCGAGCACGAGGGAAAGGCGCGCCTGATCCATCCGGGTGTTGGCGAGGCGGTCGTTCTTCCCGCCAACTGCTGGAACCGGCCGCTTTGGACGGGCTCGGTGGTGAATCTCAATCTGCTGTTTGGCAAAAAGCAGGTGGGCCTGAGCCTGGTCGCGCACGACGCGCGGCGACGCGCCCCCGCCGCCGTATGCAAGGCGGTGCTGCCAGCAGCATGGGACGATGCTCCGCGCAACATCATGAAGGCGATCCTCGGCCTTCATGCCGATCCGGCGGGCGCCGCCGTGCCGCTGATCGAAGCCTTGCTGCGCTCCTGCCTGGGCGCTTTGACGGCGCCGGTCGTCGCGCCGAAGCGCCGGGCAGCGACGCTTTACGACAGCATCTGCATGTACGTGCAGGAGAACTTCCAGTCTCCTCTCACGCGGGAATCGATCGCGACGCACTTCCGCGTTTCACCGAACCATGTGTCGCGGCTGTTTAAGCGCGAGGGAATGATAGCCTTCAACGAGTATATCACCTACGTGCGCATCGACCGCGCCAAATACCTGCTCAAACACTACCGCCAATCCATCGACGAAGTGGCCGTCGCCTGCGGTTTCAGCGAGGCGAGTTATTTCTGCCGCGTGTTCCGGCGCATGACAAAAATGACGCCGACCGAGTACCGCCATCAGGCGGCGGAGCCGCACGGTCGGACTGTCCGACGGTAGCGCTCTGCTGGCCAGCAGAGCGCACTGTGGCCGCGGAGCGGCCTCCGTGGTTCCAAAGTTTTCCGTCCTATTTCGCTTGTTCGAGAAAGGCGGTTCCGTCGAGCAGGCTGGTGTCGCTTTGAGCCCATGACGATGGGGTGGGGCCCATCTCGAACGTGATCGTTGCCCCGTTCTTAATGGTGTCGTGGTCGATCCAGGAACGCTCCCAGCTCTTACCGTTCACCTGGCAGGACTGCACGTAGATGTTTTCCGGAGACGCATCAGGGGCCTCGATCTGGAGCATCTTGCCGTTTGCCAGCTTGAGGGAGACCTTCTTCCACATGGGCCCATTCAGGTAATAGATCGGCTGGCCGGAGTTGGGAAAGATGCCTATGGCTGCAAAAACGTACCACGAGCTCATGGCGCCGCTGTCGTCATCGCCCGGGTAGCCGGCCTGGGAGAAGTTTTTCTGGGCGAGCTTGCGGACCCAATAACTGGCAAGATCGGGCCTCCCCGCATAGTGAAACGACATGGGAGCGAGGAAGGCCGGCTCGTTTCCGAAGTCGATCAGTCCCGCGCTCAACCCGTGGGTAAGTTTGGCTGCGAAAGCTTCCCGCCCACCCGATATCCTTACCAGCTCCGCGAATTGGTGGGGGACAAAGTACGAATAGGTCCAGGAGCTTCCTTCATAGAAATTCCCCGTCCACGAGGGCGTGTGTCCCTTGGCATCGATGGAAACCCGTTGGCCTGCGGCATCCCGGGGCGCGATGAATCCCTTGAATCCGTCGCTCTCGGTATCCGGGTTCCAGAGCTGCATCCACTGTTTGCTGCGCGCGAGGTACTTCTGATAAGCCTCCCGATGGTTCAATTTGCGGGCGACCTCCGCCGCGCAGAAATCGTTGTAGGAGTATTCCAAAGTCTTCGAACAGGAGCTGATGCCCGCGGGAATCCACCCTTTGTCTTTGTAACTCGCCATTGCCGGATCGGTGATCTCGAACGTCCCCCATCCTTGCCAGCCGGCCCGTTCGCGCTCCGCGTCGTGTTTCACGACTGCGTAAGCTTCATCCCAATTGATTCCTTCGATTCCCTTCACGCAGGCGTCGGCGATGATGTTGTCCGGGTTGTTGCCTCCCTGTTCTTCCGGCATGTCGTTGCCTGCGATGAAAGCATCTTTCACCGTGCCGTTTTTCTTCAGGCGCTCGGCGAAGGACTGGACATTTCCTCGCACCATCTCCGGATCGATCAGGGACATCAGGGGGAAAAGCGTTCTCCAGGTGTCCCACACGCAGAACTGATCGTCCCAGGCGGCGGCGCCCTCCGCGAACCCGGGGAGATCGTTCGTGCGATCGCGCGGCATCAGCATTGCGTGGTAAAGCGCGGTGTAGAACAGCTTCTTCGCATTTAAGTCCCCGCCTTCGACCTGGATTCTTCCCAGCTTGTCGTTCCAGGCGGCT
>JBAZHQ010000109.1:0-11526 GCA_041652235.1 Opitutaceae bacterium
CCGAAAAGCTGTCTACGGGATGGACAGGAGCATTCTGACCGGTGTGTGAAGGGGGCGTGATCATGCGCGTGGATGGATATGATTGAAACTGCGACCAAAACAAATGCCTTTGAGACTGTAAAGGGCGGAGAAGGGTAAAAAAGCTATAAGCTGCAAGTTGTAAGCTCTAAGATCTAAATCCTGAACCGCAGGCAATCAGTCAAACACCACCGTCTTGTTGCCATAGACGAGCACGCGATTCTCAAGATGCCAGCGCACGGCCTGGGCCAGGACCATCTTCTCCAGATCCCGGCCTTTGCGCACGAGATCCTCGACACTGTGGCGGTGGGTCACCCGGGCAACGTCCTGCTGGATGATCGGCCCCTCGTCCAGGTCGGCGGTGGCGTAATGGGCTGTCGCCCCGATGAGCTTCACGCCTCGCTTGTGCGCCTGATGGTATGGCTTGCCTCCGGCAAAGGCGGGAAGGAAGGAGTGATGGATGTTGATCACCGGCCTGCCAAAAGCGGCGAGAAAGCCCGCGGACAACACCTGCATGTAGCGGGCCAGCACAACCAGTTCCGCATCCGCATCCCGCAGAACCTGAAGCTGCCTGGCCTCAGTCTCCGCCATATTCTTAGGATCGACCGGGATGTGATGAAAAACGAGCCCGTAAGCCCTGGCTGCAACCTCGAGATCGGCGTGATTGGAAACGACCGCCACGATGTCGCACGGATACTCCCTGGCCTTCCATCGCAGCACGAGATCGTGGAAGCAGTGGTCGGCCTTCGACACGAAGAGGACGATGCGCGGGCAGCGAGTGGAGACGGCGACTCGCGCATCCATGCCGAGCACGCCTGCAAACTCCCGGAAGGCGTCCGCCTCCGACGCCGCGCTCGAATTGCGGGAGAGTTCCCACTCGATGCGCTGGAAAAACACGCCTTCCTCCAGGTCGCGGTGCTGGTCGGCATGAAGGATGTTGCCGCCTCGGGCAAAGATCCAGCCTGCGGTCTTTGCGACCAGCCCCGGCTGGTCGGGACCGTGCAGAAGGGCTACAAGTGACGGGGTTGAAGCGGGCATAGCTGACTCAATAGCCGCAAAGAGACGCGAAAGGAGCAAGGCAAAGAAAACGGGGCTTCATACCGCCATTTTTCATACCTTCGTGACGCTGTCGCGGTACTGTTGGATCGGGCGCACTCCCACGCGATGCTTTTTGAGAGCCTTGATTCCGTTGATCGCGGCGTGGGCACCGGTGATCGTCGTCATGATGCACACGTTGTGGGCATAGGCCGCCGAGCGGATGAGATTCTCGTCGCGGCGCGGCATCATGCCGCCGGGCGTGTTGATCACCATGTCGATCTTGCCGTTCTTGATCATGTCGATCGCAGTCGGGCGCCCCTCGGAAAGCTTGAAGATGCGGCTCACTTTCACTCCGTTCTCGACAAGCACCCGGGCTGTGCCGCTCGTGGAATAGATGCTGAAGCCGAGCGACTCGAGCTGCCTGGCGAGTTCCACCGCGTCCGCCTTGTCGGCATCCTTCACCGAAAGGAACACATTGCCCTGAACGGGCAGGCCGGGCTTGGCGGCGGCCTGCGCCTTCGCGAAGGCAATGCCGAGATCCTGGTCGATGCCCATGACTTCGCCCGTGGAGCGCATCTCCGGACTGAGGGTGATCATCGCGCCGGGGAAACGCACGAAGGGGAATACCGCCTCCTTCACGCACCAGTGATTGGGCGTGAGTTCGCGGGTGAAACCGAGCTCGGAAAGTTTTTTGCCGGCCATCACCTTGGCGGCAAGCTTCGCCAGCGAGATGCCGACAGCCTTGGATACGAAGGGCACGGTGCGCGATGCGCGCGGATTCACCTCAAGCACGTAGAGCATATTGTCCTTGATGGCGAACTGCACGTTCATGAGGCCCACAACCTTCAGCTCGCGGGAGAGCGCATGGGTGGCATCGCGGACGGTCTGCAGCATCGCCCTGCCGAGCGTGTGAGGGGGCATGACCATGGCCGCGTCGCCCGAATGCACGCCGGCATACTCGATATGCTCGAGCATGCCGCCGATGACGCTCGTCTCGCCATCGCAGATGCAGTCGACGTCGAGTTCGATCGCGTCCTCGAGAAACTTGTCGATGAGCACCGGCTTGCCGGGCATGACATCGAAAACCTGGCGCACGACGCCCTTGAGCTCATCCTCGCTATAGACGATGAACATGCCGCGCCCTCCGAGCACGAAAGAGGGGCGCAACAATACGGGATAAGCGAGCTCTCGGGCGTAAACGACCGCCTCGGCCTCGCTGAGGGCCGTGCGGTTCTCGGGCTGCTTGAGGCCCACCTGGTTGAGGATCGCGGCGAACTGCTTTCGATCCTCGGCGGCCTCGATCGATTCCGGCGAAGTGCCGATGATGTTCACGCCATTGGCCTTCAGCGACATGGCCAGATTGAGCGGAGTCTGCCCGCCAAACTGCACGATGACGCCCTCGCACTTTTCCTGCTCGTAGATCTCAAGGACGTCCTCGAGCGTCAGCGGCTCGAAATAAAGCCGGTCGGAAGTGTCGTAGTCGGTGGAAACGGTCTCCGGGTTGGAATTTACCATCACCGTCTCGAAGCCGATCTCGCGCAGCGCGAAGCTGGCGTGCACGCAGCAGTAGTCGAACTCGATGCCCTGGCCGATGCGGTTCGGGCCGCCGCCGAGTATCATGATCTTGCGGCGGCTAGAGGGCATGATCTCGTTCTCGTCGCCGTAACTGGAATAGTAATACGGCGTGAACGCCTCGAACTCCGCCGCGCAGGTGTCCACCAGGCGGAAGGTCGTGCCGATGCCGCGCTTCTTTCGCTCGCCGCGAACCGCCCCAAGATCGGCTTTGAGGAGATGCGAGAGCTGATTGTCCGAGAAGCCGGCCTGCTTGGCGCGGCGCAGGAGCGCGGCGTCGATCGTGGCAAGCTGCTGCCCGCGCAATTGAAGCTCGATGTCGAAGATCTCGCGCAGTTGGCGGATGAACCAGGGGTCGATCTGGGTGAGTTCGAAAATCTCCGCCTCGCTCATGCCCGCCATGAAGGCATAGCGGATGAAAAAGATCCGCTCCGCATTGGGCGTCGCAAGCTTGGCCTTTATAAGGTCGCAGTCGGGAGCCTCGTCAAGGCCGTGCTTGCCGCCGCCGCCAAAGCCGCGCGCCCCGATCTCAAGCGAACGCAGGGCCTTTTGGAGGGACTCCTTGAATGTGCGGCCGATCGCCATGGCCTCGCCCACCGACTTCATCGAGGAGGTGAGAGTAGCGTCCGCGTCCGGGAACTTTTCGAAAGTGAAGCGCGGGACTTTCGTGACGACGTAATCGATCGTGGGCTCGAAGGATGCCGGCGTCAGGCGCGTGATGTCGTTCTGGATCTCGTCGAGAGAGTAGCCGATCGCGAGCTTTGCGGCGATCTTGGCGATCGGGAATCCTGTGGCCTTGGAGGCGAGCGCGGAGGAGCGCGACACGCGGGGATTCATCTCGATCACAACCATGCGGCCCGTCTTGGGGTCCACCGCAAACTGAATGTTGGAGCCGCCCGTCTCGACTCCGACCTCGCGAATGACGGCAAAGGAGGCATCGCGCATGACCTGGAGTTCCTTGTCGGTCAGGGTCATCGCGGGGGCCACCGTGATGGAGTCGCCTGTGTGCACTCCCATCGGGTCGAAATTCTCGATCGAGCAGATGACGACGCATTGGTCCTTGTGGTCGCGCATCACTTCCATCTCGAACTCCTTCCAACCGAGCAGGCATTCCTCCACGAGGACTTCGTGCACGGGGGAAATGTCCAATCCATTGGAAACAATGCGCTCGAATTCCTCCTTGTTGTAGGCGATGCCGCCACCCTGGCCGCCAAGCGTGAAGGACGGTCGCATGATAAGGGGGTACGCGCCGATTTCCTCGGCTGCCGCCCGGGCCTGATCCATGGTGTGGACGGTGCGCGACTTGGCGCAGTCGAGACCGATCTTGATCATCGCCTGCTTGAACAGCTCGCGATCCTCGCCCTTGTTGATCGCCTCGGGCTTGGCTCCGATCATCTCCACATTGTATCTCTTGAGGATGCCCAGTTTGTGCAACTCCATCGAAAGATTGAGTGCCGTCTGTCCTCCCAGGGTGGGAAGGAGTGCATCGGGCCTCTCCACCGCGATGATCTTCTCGATGATATCGGCCGTAAGCGGCTCTATGTAGGTAACATCTGCAAACTCGGGATCGGTCATGATCGTGGCCGGATTGGAGTTCACGAGCACAACACGATACCCCTCTTCCCTGAGGGCTTTGCACGCCTGAGTGCCCGAGTAGTCGAACTCGCAAGCCTGGCCGATGACGATCGGACCGGCTCCGATGATGAGGATGGACTTCAGATCGTTGCGTTTGGGCATGGGCGTAGATTTTGCCGAGGGAAGAGACCCGGCGAATATGGAGCAAGGCGGAAAGCGTAAAAAAGCGCCTTCTGCCAGCTATCTACTGCGATACAGCACCTTGAGTGCCAGTTGGCTGCAACGGCCCCGACAAAAGCGCACGAATCTGCCGCAACAGTTCGTCAAGGTCATACGGCTTTTGCATGAGTGCCGTATCTTCGGGCAGTTGCGCGTTGCTTTGAGTGAAGGCATCGTTGTATCCACTCGCAAAAATGGCCGGCAGGCGGCGGTTGCATCGGTGGCGTATGCGCTCGAACGCTTCGAAACCGCTCAACTTCGGCATGACGGCGTCGAACACCAGCATGTTCACCCGATCTGCGTTTGCCTCGAACATCCTTACCGCGTCCTCTCCATCGACCGCCGTCAGGACGTTGTATCCCGCACGGGCCAGAATGCGCCTGACCATGGTGCGGATCGTTTCGTCGTCCTCGGCCACCAGGATCGTCTCCGACCCGCCGGCAGCCGGATCATACAACTTCTTCTGGGCCTGGGCGCCGGCCGCCAGCTCTGCAACCGGGAGATAAATGGAGAATGTCGTTCCGATTCCCAGCTCGCTGTTAAGCCGTATGAAGCCCTCGTGCTGCCGCACAATGCCATACACGACCGCCAGTCCCAAGCCCGTGCCCTTGTCCTTGGTTTTTGTGGTGAAAAACGGCTCGAACACACGCTCCTGCGTCGCCTTGTCCATGCCGCAGCCGGTGTCCGCGATCTTCATCATGACAAAACGCCCCACCCTCGCCCAGGGATGAGCGTGCTTGTAAGCCGGGGTGATCGTCTTGTTCTCGATCTCGATGGTGATGCGTCCGCCATTCGGCATCGCATCGCGGGCATTGACGCAGAGATTGATGAGCACCTGCTCGACCTGGGTGCGATCGCAGCGCACGCTGCCCAACTCCTTGCTCGCGACAAGACCGATCTCGATGTTTTCGCCGATGAGGCGCCTGAGCAGCTTGAGAATATCGTTCACCAGTTCGGGCAAGTGTGTGTCCTCGAAATGAAGGGGCTGGCGGCGGCCGAAGGCCAGGAGCTGCCGTGTGAGTTGCGACGCCCTCTTGGCCGCCGACAGGGCCTCCCGCAGATACACATCCCGATCGGCAATTTCCAGGGAAGGATCCTGGGCGAGACCGATGAAACCCAGCACGGCCTGGATGATATTGTTGAAATCGTGGGCGACGCCTCCGGCGAGTTGCCCCACGACTTCGAGTTTCTGAGCCTGGCGCAACTCGTGCTCCAGCCGCGCGCGTTCCGTGAGATCCGTGAGAACGACAAGCAGCCGGTCGGAGCAGAGGGAGGCGTTTGCCTGTATTCTCCGCACCGCGCCGTCCTTGCACCTGATTTCCGTCTCGATGATGTCAGCCGGGCGGCCGGTGGAGAAGGCCACCTGCAGTCGTGAAGCCCACTCCTCCTTCATTCTGGCGCGCTGGACGGGATCCGGCCAAGCCGTCGGCCACCAGGACTCGAGGTCGGGCACATCCTCGATAGTATATCCGAAAAGTTCGGTGAACTTCGTGTTGGCAAAAATCACGCGCTGGTGGATGTCGGTGACAAGCATCGCGAGCGGCGAGCTTTCGATGAGGTGTCGGTAATGCGCCTCGCTGGCCCGCAACTCCTGCTCCGCATGCCGGCGAGCCGTGATATCGACATCCATGCAGACAAACCAAGTGCCCTCATTCTCTCCCGGTATCGAAAACAGCGTGGACTCGGAATAACCGAGCGTTCCATCCCTGCGCCTCACTTCGAATTCTTTCGGCTCCGACGGCTGCCCTGTCTGGGCCACCCGCGCCATGATTTCCGCGAACGCCCGGGCGGCGTTCTCCGTCAACACCGTGCCTCTGAGCGTTCGGCCTATCATCTCCTGCGCTGTCCACCCGTAGAATATCTCGGACGCCTTGTTCCAAAATCGTATCACCCCCTGCTCGTCATACCATTGCACCGCCACATGCGGAGTTGTCTGCACGCACGCAAGCAGGCGCGCTTCGCTGATCTTCAACTGCGTTTCGATCTTGAGGCGCTCCAGCTCGGCCCCCGCACGCGAGGCGCAGATGTGCAGAAGGTGCCGAAGCCTTTCATCCTCGGGCACCGGCTTGTCATGCATCAGCACCATGATGCCCAGAACTTCGTGCCTCGAACTGTACAACGGCACGCCAATGTACGACTCGACCTTCATCTGCCTCAGCAATCCGGCCTTCGGAAAGAAGTCGCAGATGCCTTCGGAATACCAGCCCATCTCGCCGCCCGCCACTTTCTCGCAGGGAGTATCCGCCAGCGAATATTCAAAGTTCGGAGGGTTCTCTCCATTGGCCCAAAACGCGCGAAACCGCACCCGGGCGGGCGTTCCCTGCTGGAGCTCCCCCACGAAGGCATAGCTCACACCCAGCGCCTCCGAAAGCCTGCGGGTCAGATTGGTAAAGAAAATATCCCCGAAGGCCGGATCGGTCGCGGCGTCGGCTAATTGCCAAACAAGGTTTGTGACAGGTGTATCTGGCAGGGCGCTGGTCACGGAAATGAAAATAAGGGATGTCCCGCCCGATACGAGATGCATTTCACCAAAAAACACAAAAACACTCCGGCGAAATCCTCCATCCCAAGCACTACGGCCACGCCCCTCCTACTAGTGCGAGGTGGAATTGGCACGTTGCCAACTACGGCAATTTGGAGGGATCCAATCCGAGGACTTCAGCAGCCTTGGTCTTATCGCCCCTGCAAGCATGGATCACCATGTCAACATACTGCTTCTGCTGCCCCATCATGTAATCGGAGAGCCGGGGCCACTGCTTCACCTCGCGCAGGCGCATCGGAAGCTGCTGGGATGTGATCACTCGCGACTCGGACGTAGAGGCGATCTTGGTCACAATCTGGCACAATTCCGAAAGGTTGCCGGGCCAATGGTAGGCCAGGAACACAGCCATGGCATCGTCGGTGAACTCGACCAGCGACGCATCGAAGAGAGGATTGGTGGCGTGGGAGACAAAATACTTCACAAGCGCGGGCACATCCTCGATGCGATCGCGCAGCGGAGGCAGATGCACCGGGAGGGAGGCAACGCGATAAAATAGTTCGTCGTGGAATTTCCCTTCGTCCGTGAGGCGCTCAAGATCTTCGCTGGTCCCGCAGATCAGGCGGAAGCCATGCGAGGTGTTGCGAAGCACGCTCACTATTTCCGTCTGGATCTGGAGAGGAAGGCACTGCAGATGATCGAGGAAAAGAGTGCCTCCCTTGGCTTGGCTGACCCAGGTGCCGCCTGCGCCGCTTGAGCCGAGCAGGCCCGTGCGGAACCCCTCTTCATCGCTAAGGGAGCAATCGATGCGCACCAACGGGGCATCGGCCGGGTTGCTGTTCGCATGCAGCAACTCGGCAAGCGTGGATTTTCCGGTTCCCCGCTCGCCCTGAAGCAGCACGGGGGTGCGTACCCCGGCGAGCTTCTTGACCTGTTGGACAAGCTTTTTGACCGCCGCGCTGCTCCCGATCAGCCGCGATTCGATCTCGGCGGTTTTGGCGGGAGAAACCCCTGCGGCGCTCAGCCGCTCCACCTGATATTGGCGGAATTCAATGCCGCGTTTCAAAGTGGAGATCAATTCGTCCACACGGAACGGCTTCTGCAGGTAGTCGAAAGCGCCGTACTTGAGAGCCTGAATCGCGCTCTCCGTGCTCGCGTAGGCCGTCATGATGATCAGCACGCAATTGGGATCATAGGCTTTGATCTGCTTGAGCAGGGTGATGCCGTCCATCGGCTTCATGTCGATGTCGGCAAGCACGAGGTCGAACCGCTCGGCCTTATAGCGGGCGAGAGCTTTCTCGCCGTCGGTGGCGAAGGCCGTCGAGAAACCCGTGGGCTGTATCACCGCATCGAGCATTTCGTGGATGGACAACAGATCGTCAACTATGAGAACGGATGGCATGCGATGAAAAGGGATCGGTAGGATATGTGGGAACGGTATGGGGCGCCAGGATGGCGCATCATTGCAGGCCGCCGGCGACGGCGCCGAGTTGGAAGATGGGGAGGAACATGGCCATGACGATGCCGCCGACGACAACGCCCAGGAACACGATCAGCAGGGGCTCGATGAGCGAGGTGAGCGCGGAGACCGTGGCTTCGCACTCGACGTCGTAGAAGTCGGCAATCTTGTTCATCATGCCGTCCACGTTGCCCGTGGATTCTCCCGCCTTCACCATATGCTTCATCATGGGAGGGAAGAAGGCATTGCTCGCGAGCACTTCCGAAACCTGGCCGCCCTGGCTGACGTGGCGCGAGATCTCCACGCATGCATCCTCGACTTGCACCTTGCCGGATGCGGAAGCCACAATCTCGAGGGTGCGCAGGATGGGCACGCCCGAGCGGATGAGGGTCGCATAGGTGCGGCAGAAACGGGAGAGCGCAATCTTATGGATGAGGTTTCCAAAGATCGGAGCCTTCACGAGAAATTCATCCTTCACGCGCCGGCCCTTCGGCGTCGCGACGAACTTGGTCACAACCTTGAATGCTCCAAAGCATCCCAGTCCGATGGCCCACCAGTAAGCCTTCATGAAATTGCTCAGATCGATGAGCATCTGGGTCGGAGCCGGCAGCTTGGCGCCGAAATCGGCGAACATCGCCGCAAACACGGGGATCACGAAAATGAGCAGCACGTTCACCAAGGCGACGGCGAGGCCGATGACAGCGATGGGGTAAGTCATTGCCGACTTGACCTTCTTGGTCAGCTTCACGCTGGACTCGAAATAGCCGGCAACCTTGCCAAGAATCTCCGCGAGCGCGCCCGACGCCTCGCCTGCCTCGACCATCGATATGAACAAATTCGGGAAGCTCTTGGGGAACTTCTTGATCGCCGTCGAAAAGGAATTTCCCGAAGCGATATCCTGCCTCACGTCGCGGATGAGAATCTTGAAGCAGGGATCTTCCGTCTGGTCCTGCAACGCCTCAAGGCATTGCACCAGGGGGAGACCTGCAACGAGGAGGGACGCAAGTTGTTGCGTGAAAATAGCCAATTCGCCCAGAGGCAGCTTATAATTCTTCGCTTTTTTCTCCAGGGCCTTCTGTTTTGCCAGCGCCTGGGCTGCCATGACGCTCGGACGTTTTACTTGTGGCGCTGCTTGCCGCAACGCTTGGGTCTGACCCGAGGATGGGGAGGAAAGAAAAGCCATACGCTTTTCTGATATATCAGCCCCTCATTCTCGCAATCCCATTCAATGCGAAGGATGTGAAAAAATAGCGAAACACCCTTCATGGGTATAACACCCCACCGGCAGAGGAGATGAGCGCCATCATGGCGGCGCGGCCCGCCGCGCCGCATGGCCGGATCATGCAGGCTTGACGCGAGAGCGAGATGCTGGATTGTGCCTCACCATGCCACTCGCGGGCATAGTTTAGTGGTAAAACCTCTGCCTTCCAAGCAGGTGTCGACAGTTCGATTCTGTCTGCCCGCACCATCCTTCGCTCGTTGAGCTTCGGATGGCGCTGCCCCGCTTCGACCGAGTCTGATATCATTCACTCACTGGCCATTTTGGCGAAGGATGCCCTTCGTAGCTCTGCTGTACAGCAGACGAAGTAGGGCAATTCCAACCGCGGCTAAATGCAGCCGAAAGGAATGTCCGGGCATAACCGATATTCCATTCTCCATGACAGGTCCGCAACGACGCCACGACACCCACTCTCTCCATCAGCATCAGTCGCACTCGCGCCGCCGACAGCTCGGGATGAGCGAGTCCCTGGAAAAAGAGGGCGCCATCCAAGCCAGAAAATTCGATTGAAGATAAACCGCCCTCGTGACAGAAGCGTAGCTACCCCTACCCCCATGCAGCCAAAAGGGTCCGCCCTTGGCGGGTCCAACTTATAAAGAATGTTGTCATGAACTCTCCAATACTGGGTTTGCGTGTTGCGAGCGTGGTCTTCGGCGTCATTTGCCTTGGCCAGCTCTTCCGGATCGTCATGGATCTTCAAGTTCTTGTCGCAGGACATCTGGTCGGACGGCGCTGGAGCGCCATCGTCGTTATTATTACGGGTGCTTTGTGCGCCTGGCTCTGGAAGCTTGCCTGCCCAAAGAGCACGCCTGCGGCTGAGGAACCTCAAAAAGCGCCCCAAGCTTAGCCGTTGCGAAAGAAGGCGGACCGACTGGGAGCCCTCATCGGCTCCCATGTATAACTGACCAACGCGGCCAGTTTATTGTTGGTTTTTAGCGTTTTGCAGTCGGTTCGCACGCGCGCCAAGCTGAGAAAATCAAGCGGCGGATAGTCATCGATATCAGGGACTGTTATTAGTTAATGCAGGTCTTCGCCTGATTTGAATATGTCACGTTTATCGATATGCTTTTTACCAACATGAAAAGATATCATATCAATCCTTTTGCCGATCTTGTCGGTCAGTATCGTCACCCGGCTTCTGACTCGATGTCAGACATGGACCATGGTCCCTTTGTCACAATCTCGCGTGAATCAGGCTCCGGCGGCACGAGTCTGGCGAGTATGCTCGCTCGCCACCTCAATAGCGAAGCTTCCAAGGAAGCCCAATGGACCATTTTTGACGCCAATCTGATCGCGACCGTGCTCAAGACGCATCATCTGCAGCCGCAACTTGCCCGGTTTTTGCCGGAAGACCGTCTTCCGGAATTCGAATCGGCGATCGGAGAGATGGTGGGGCTGCATCCCAACCTCTGGGATCTCGTCAAGAAAACCAACGAGACGATCAGCCAATTGGCGCAAAAGGGCCATGTCATCCTGGTCGGCCGGGGCGCCAGCTTCGTCACCGCGGATCTCGACAATGGCCTCCACGTTCGCACCGTCGCGCCCGCCGCCCAGCGCGCCCATTTCGTTGCTCACAGATACGACATGACCGAGGAACTGGCTCTCGCCTACAATGAGAGGTGCGATGCGGCCAGCCGGCGCTACGTAAAATCCAACTTCAACGCCGACATCACGGATCCCTCCAACTACGATCTGGTGATCAATACAGGTCGCATCTCGCTGGGCGACGCAGCGAACCTCATCGCCAATCTCGTGAATGCCCGCTCAAAAGTACCCGCTTTGGCGTGAACTTCGAAGCGGGGCTGCGCCATCCGAAGCCCAACGGGCGGAGGATGGTCGGGGCGACAGGATTCGAACCTGCGACCTCCTGGTCCCAAACCAGGCGCT
>JBAZHQ010000110.1:0-11412 GCA_041652235.1 Opitutaceae bacterium
ACTCCCTGAATCAGGAGAAGGATTCCCTCGCGAAGAGACTGTCGGAAGCGGAATCCGCCGCGGAGACAGCCAGGCAGGCCACCATCGACTCCCGCGCCCGACTTTCCGAAATCGAGAAGAAAATCGCGCATGGCGGTTCCTCCCCGGAGGAATTCAACCAGTTGAAAAGCCGCCTTTCGGATACCGAGGCTGAGCTGGCCTCCCAACGGCGCGAGACTGAGACCGTCCGCATCGAGCTGGAGGCCGCCAAGGACAAGATTGCCCTCGGCTCGCGTGCCATCGAACAGCTCAAGGCAGCCACGGAGCAGGCGAAAAGCCGCGATGCCGAAGCCGCAACCCGCGACGATCGGCAAGCCAAGGATATCCAGGCCAAGCTCGCCGCGGCCCAAAAGGCCGTTCAGGAATCCGAGGCCCTCGGTCGCCAGATCCAGGAGGCAAACCAAAATCTCGCGGCAAAGCTGGATGAAGCTGTCGCCGGGAAAGCGGCACTCGAAAAACGCCTTGCCGAAGCGGAGGCTGCCGCATCCGCCGCGGAGCAGGCGAAGAGTCGCGATGCCGCAGCCGCAGCCCGCGACGACCAGCAGACCAAGGATATCCAGGCCAAGCTTGCCGCGGCCCAAAAGGCCGTTCAGGAATCCGAGGCCTTCGGCCGCCAGATCCAGGAGGCCAACCAAAATCTCGCGGCAAAACTGGATGATGCCGTCGCCGGGAAAGCGGCTCTCGAGAAACGCCTCGCCGAAGCGGAGGCCGCCGCAAAATCCGCTCCTGCAGTCGCCGTCAAACCCGTCGAAATGGACGCTTTGCGCCAGCAACTCTCCCTGGCTCAGCAGACTGCCCGGGAAGCGGCTGCGGTTCGCGACCAGCTTGTGAAGGATATCGAGACGGTGAGAGCCTCCGCCGATCACGACCTTCAGGATTTCCGCGCGCAGGTCGCCGATCTCAAGACAAAGCTTGCCACGGTCACCGCCCGGTCGGAACAGCAACCCATCGCTCCCAGCGGGAAGCAAACGGAAGCGCAGCTTTCGGCCGCCGTGGGGCATGCCCAGCAGCTCGAACAGAACAACGCGGAACTCGCAGCCCAGATCGACACCCTCAAGAAGGATCTCCGCCAGCGCGCGGGCTGGGCGAAAACGATCGATGACCTCCAGCTTCAGCTCAATGAGCTCCGCAAGCAGAAATCCGATGACGTCGCCCGCATCGCGGAACTCGTGCGCCAAGGCGAAATCCTGAAGAAACAGGCCGATGTGGGCGACAGTGTGAACACCGAGCTCAATTCCCTGCGCCAGCAGCTCGCGGAGGCAAAGAACGAGATTTCACAGAGCAACATCGACGCGATTCAGCGCCTCAAGGCCCAGTTGGAGGAAGCCAGGACGCAATACGCGGAAAGCGAGGCGGCGCACAAGAAAAGCGAGGATGCTCGCAAGCTGATCGAGGCGTCCCAGACGCAGACTCAGGCACAGGCCCAGGCGCGCACCGCCGGACTCGCCGAGGAGATCGTGCGCCTGAAGAAGGAAACCGCCGGCCGCGCGCAGGACACCAAACAGATCGATAGCCTGGGCAACGACCTCGCCCAGCTCAGGCAGCAGCAGACCATCGACGCCGCGCGTATCAAGGATCTTACGACACAGCTTTCGGACGCCCGCCAGGGCGCCCGCCTTGCGGAGAGCGCCGCAGCGGAGCTCAACAAGGTCCGCCGCGAACTCGAGGTCGCCCGCATGAAGGCCGCCCAGCCGCAGTCCGGCGGCGACGCGACAGGCAAGATGGAGGCGGCGAACGCCGAGCTTGGCAGGAAGCTCGCCGCCGCCGAAGAGAGCGCCAGGAGCAACGCCTCCGCCAACGAGGAACTGACGCGCAAGAGCCAGGCGCTCGCCGCCCAGGTCGAGAGCCTGGCGTCGGAGAACTCCCGTCTCGCCAAGCAACCGGCCGCCAGCCCGGAGCTGGAACAGCTCAAGGCCGAACTCGCCCTTGCCAGGCAATCCGCAGCCGACACGACGGAACTGCGGCAGAAACTGGCTGCCGCCGGGGAAAAGGAGGAGAAGCTCGGCGCCTCCAACGATGTGCTGCTGGGCAGGGTTGAGAAACTTCTGAAGGACAACGAGCGGCTTGCGGCGGAAAACGCGCGCCGTGTGCAGCCTGACCAAGGCGCGGATCAGAGCTCGCTCAAGGCCGAGCTTGCCTCGCTGCGAAATGCCCAGTCCTCCGACCGCGACACCATCGCCAAGCTGAACAGCCAACTCGACGATGCAGGCAAGAGCCTCGACGAACGCACCCGCGAGATAGCCGATCTTCAGAAGGATCTGGAGGTGTCCAAGCAGAGCGCCGCCGCCGCCCTTGCCGCCCAGGCAGCCGCGGCCAAGGCCATGCCGGACGTCCAGGCCACGCAGCTCGAGCTTCAGACTCTCCGCGGACAGGTGCGCCAGTTCGAAACCCAGCTCGACGAGGATCACAAGCATGCCGCCGAGGAGATTTCAGCCCTTGCCGGCCAGTTGCAGCGAGTGCGCGACACCAACAGGGCGCTTTCCGACGCCAACCGTCTTTTCACGGAATCAAAGGGCTCCGAGGACAGCGCCCTTCGCTCGCAGATCGATACCCTTCAGTCCCGCCTTCGCGACAGCACCGCTCAGAGCGACAAACTCAAGGACGAGCGCGACGAGCTCCGCTCGAAACTCGCCGATTCCGACCACGCCGTCGAGAAGCAGAATGCCAGCGTCGCCGAGATCACGCAGGCCAACGAGAAGCTTTCCGCGGACCGGAAGGCTTTCGAAGCGCAGCTATCGGAGGCAAGGCAGTCCCTCGATAAGACCTCCTCGGACTTGCTTGAATTGCGCTCGCGGCGCGCGGCGGACGACCTGGCGACCCAGCGCCAGCTCGACCAGCTCAACGATCTCAACGCGGCCAACAAGAAACTCCTGAGTGACAATGGCCGTCTTCAGGCCGATCTGGCCGCGTCCCGTGCGGAAACTGTCCGCGTTTCCCAGGACACGGAAGCCGTCGCTTCGCTCCGCAAGGACGCCGAGGATCTGAAGGCGCGGCTGGTGGAATCCGACAAGGCGCTGGAAAGGCAAAGCTCCACCGTCGCCGAGCTCACCCAGGCCAATGAAAAACTGGCCGCCGACAAGCAGTCTGCCGATTCACAACTGGCTCAGACGAGGCAGGCGCTTGAGAAAATCTCCTCCGACACGCGCGAACTGCGTTCGCGGCGCGAAGCGGATGACCGCCTCGCCCAACGCCAGGCCGAGCAGCTCACCGAGCTTTCCAACACCAACGAGAAGCTTCAGTCCGATAATCAGCGACTCCAGGCCGATCTTGCCTCGGCCAAAGCGGAAGCCTCGCGCACGGCGCGAGACAAGGCGGCATCCGCTTCACTCCGCAGGGAAATCGAGGAGCTGAAGGGCCGGCTTGAAGAGGCGGATAGGGCTGCGGAAAAACAGGGTTCCAGTGTCGCGGAGCTCACCCAGGCCAATGAGAAACTGGCCGCCGACAAGAGGGCATCCGATACCCAGTTGGCGCAGACGAGGCAGGAGCTGGAGAAACTTTCCTCCGACACGCACGAACTGCGGTCGCGGCGCGAAGCGGACGACCGCCTCGCCCAACGTCAGGCCGAACAGCTCACCGAGCTTTCCAATGCCAATGAAAAGCTTCAGTCCGATAACCAGCGTCTGCTAAAAGATCTTGCTGCAAACAAGGCCGATGCCACCCGCGCCAGCCAGGATGCCGAGGCGCTTGCGTTGCTCCGCAAGGACGCCGAGGAGTTGAGAAACCGCCTGGCGGAAACCGACAGGGCAGCCGAGAAGAGCGGTGCGAGCATCGCGGAGCTTAACCAGGCGAATGAGCGCCTCGCGGCTGAAAAAGCGACGCTTCAGAAACAGCTCGATGAGCAATCAGCGGAGCTAGTCTCGACTCACTCCAACCTCAACCGCCTCGCCACGACCGAACAGGCCCGGCGCGAAGCGGAACAGCGCGCCGAGAACCTGGCGGCGCTGCCCGCTCAGTTGGCCGGTGCGCAGAGGGACTTGGCAAACACCCAGCGAGATCTCACTGCCGTGCGCTCGGAAAACTCCCGCCTTAGCGAACAATTGCAGGCCATTGAGCGCGACCGCATCGCGCGCCTTGCCCAAATGCAGCAGGAAAACACCGCTTTGACGTCAAGGCTGCGCCAGGCGCAAACGACGCTGGAGCAGATCGCTTCCGCCGCCCGCCTTTTGAATCCCGGGACAACGCCTCTTCCGTCTGTTTCCCGGCCAACCTATCCCGCCGCAGTGCAGTCAACTGCACCCCGTGCCGCGCCCGCTTCGACGCCATCCGAGACAGGAGCGCGCTATCACTCGGTGGCCGAAGGCGACTCCCTTACGCGCATCAGCATGCGCTACTACGGCACGCCGAACCGCTGGCAGGATATCTATGACGCCAACCGGGATACCCTAAAGGGTGAGAATGTCCTCCGTCCCGGCCAGCGCCTCCGCATCCCGTAACCCAACAGGTCCGCCAAACAGATTTGCCACAAAAAGGTACGAAAAGCTCAGAGGTAATGACTGTGCCCCATGATGCGCCTATAGGCGCGCTACGACCTAAATCGAAGTCACGGACTTTTTTTGTGCCTTTTCGTGGCAATTCTCCGTGGATTGATGAATGACGTTCCCATGTCTTCGCGCGTCCAACTTCCACCGCCCGCTGCCGGCAAGATCGACCTGCTGGTCATCGCGGGAGAACACTCCGGGGACCAGCACGGGGCGGCGATGATCCGCGGGGCGCTGGCGAAAAATCCGGGCCTGAAGATCGCGGCCTTGGGAGGCCCTGAGATCGCGGCATCCGGCGCGCAGTTGCTCTACGATCTCACGGCAACCTCCGTCGTCGGGTTTGTCGAGGTGCTTGCTCATGCGCGTTTTTTCCTTTCGCTGGGTTCAGCCACCCTGTCCTGGATAAAAGAATACCAGCCGCGGGCCGTATGCTTCATCGACTATCCCGGATTCAACCTTCGCCTTGCGGAAGCCATGCGCGTGAAGGGGCTCTCGACAAAAGGCGGCGGCGATATAGCCGCCCTGTATTATATTTCCCCTCAGATCTGGGCTTGGAAGGCCTGCCGCCGCTTCGATATGGCCGCGACGCTCGACGCCCTGGCGGTCATTTTCCCCTTCGAGGTCGCATGTTATGCGGATACCCGGCTCCCGGTGTCCTTTGTGGGGCATCCCTTCATCAGCGGGGATTACGCGGCGCCCGTGAGCTACGATCCGGCCGGGCCGATTCTCCTGCTTCCTGGAAGCCGCCGGCAGGCGGTGAAACGCATCTTCCCCGTTCTGCTCAACGCCTTCGAGTCGCTTTCGATCAGACGCGATGCCGTCGTGCTCTATCCGAGCGATGCCGTTCGCAGCGTGCTTGAGGCGGCAAAGCCCCCGCCTTCCGTGAGCCTGCAAAAGACCGGCACCCCGGTGGCCGCTTCCGCGGTGCTCACCAGTTCCGGCACGATGTCGATGCACTGCGCCCTGGCGGGAATCCCGGGAGCGATCGTTTACCGCACGAATCCCATCACCTATTTCTTCGGGCGCCTCCTGGTCAAAACAGAGTACATCGGCATCGCAAATCTTCTGCTGAGAAGACCGATGTACCCGGAATTCATTCAGGGCGATGCGCGCGCCGCGCTTCTGGCTGCGGAGCTGTACAACTGTCTCACCGATCGCGAACGCCGTGCGGTCACCGCCTCCATGGCCGCCCAGCTTCACGAAATCCTGCGCCAGCCCTCCTCCGGCACCGCCTCCGATTGGCTGCTTCAGAGGCTAAAAGCTGTAAGTTATAAGCCGTAAGTTTTAAGTCGGATTTATTCCGACCGGCAGGTAACGGATGCTTCCGACTTACAGCTTATAACTTACAGCTTTCAGCTTATGCTCCTTAAGCCAGAATCCGCTTCCAGCGGGCGAACTGCTTCTTGAGCTGCTGGGGACCGGGCATGCCCGTGCCGCTGCGCTTGCGCAGGGCGCGCTGAAGATCGAACACCTTTGCCCAGTCGGATCCGAAAGACGCGTGCACCGCTTTCACCTGATCGAAGGGCAGTTGATCGATGCGCACCAGATTCTCCTCCGCAATCTTCACCACGCGGCCAACCGCATGATGAGCTTCGCGGAAGGGCACGCCCTTGGTGACCAGGTAGTCGGCGAGATCGGTGGCGAGCAAAGCCGGATCGCTCACCGCGGCCGCGCAGCGCTCCCGGTTCACCGTGATTCCCTTGAGGGTGCCGGCAAGGACGTCCGCACAGATCGCAGTCTGGTCGAAACTATCGAAGATCGGGGGCTTGTCCTCCTGCAGGTCGCGATTGTAGGTGAGCGGAAGCCCCTTTGTCAGGGTGAGAAGCGTGTGCAGGTTTCCTTGCAGCCTGGCGGATTTCCCGCGCAGGAGCTCGCAGGAATCCGGATTTTTCTTCTGCGGCATGAGGGAGGAGCCCGTGCAGAAGGCGTCCGGCAGGAAAACATACTGGAATTCCGAGCTCGACCAGAGGATCAAGTCCTCGGCGATGCGTGAGAAATGCACGCCCGCCAGGGCGCAGGCTGCGGCGAATTCGATGAAGACATCGCGGTCCGCGACCGAATCCATCGAGTTCTGCGTGACGCGCGGCTTTCCCTTCGCATCGACAAACCCGAGCTGCTTCGCGACAAATTCCCTGTCGATCGGCAGCGTCGTGCCGGCGACGGCCCCGGAGCCCAGAGGGCACCAATTTGCATGGTCGAGCACTCTCGCAAAACGGTTCCGGTCGCGTTCCAGCATCTCCATCCATGCGAACAGATGGTGGGCGAAGAACACCGGCTGGGCGCGTTGCAGGTGGGTGTAGCCCGGGATGAGCACGCCGGCGTTGGCCTTTGCCAGCCCAAGCAGGGCCCGTTGAGCCTCGACGATCCTTTCTCCAAGCGCCACACAGGCATATTTGAAGAACAGCTTCATGTCCGTAGCCACTTGGTCGTTGCGACTGCGGGCCGTGTGCAGCTTGGCGGCGGCGGGCACGCGCTTGCTCAGCGCCTGCTCGATGTTCATGTGCACATCCTCCATCTGGATGCTCCAGGCAAACTCCCCTG
This sequence comes from Opitutaceae bacterium, assembly GCA_041652235.1. GTDB lineage: Bacteria > Verrucomicrobiota > Verrucomicrobiia > Opitutales > Opitutaceae > MWDT01. The sequence continues at coordinate 7,059 of JBAZHQ010000110.1, forward strand.
TGCGAATCTCGCGCAGAATCTCATCGAGGCCTTTCCGGATGGCGGCGCACTCTTTCTTGGTGATCAGCCGCACCTGAGCCAGCATGGCCGCATGAGCCTTGCTGCCTTGGATATCGAAGGGCGCAAGCCGGTGGTCGAAGGAAACGGATTCGCTGAACCGCAGCATCAGCTCGGCAGGGCCGGCGGAGAAGCGTCCACCCCAGGTCGCGTGCGAAGATTGGGCCGTCATGAACGAGAAGCTGACTCCACCGGCGCCGGTTGGGCAACGCGAAAGAGACGCCTTTTCGCCGTCGACTTCGGATTGCCATCTCGTCTTCCGGCACCACCTTGGGTGCAGCCCAATGCAGCCCCTACGCCTTTTTTTAACCGCATTCCTGCTGACAGTGACGTGGTGCCGTGCAGAGACCTTGACGGAGGCTCCCGGCCAGCCTGTGGTTCGCGCGTCAGACCAGGAACGATTCAGGTTTGTCGATATTCCCGTCTGTAAGACATCCATTTACGTTGGCTCGGTAACGCTGGCCACTGGACGTTTCGAGCGGCAAGGCGATCGTTACCTGGCGGACTACAAGGCCAGCGTCTTCCCTTTCTTTTTCTACAGGGAGAAAGGCGCGCTCGTCATCCGGGTCGATTCGGAAAGCCTGTCCCGGCTGGCGAAAGGCGAAAAGATCCGAATCGAAGGAACCGCCACCACAAGCTCGGGCGACGTGCGGCGCATCGAGGGGACGGCAACTCCGTCGGACATCCATTCCGGCAAGCTGAAGATCGCCGTCCACGTCTCCCGCGCCATCAATCTGGCTTTCACAACAAGCTACCGCTTCGCCGATTGCTCCCCGACTTGTGCATCGCCTTCCTCAAGGACGCCATGCGTCCGGCGGGAGAAGGAGGCATCCGAGTGATGCAAGATTCATCCTCGGTTGAGGTTATGCAGAATTCCTCAAGGCGTGAAAAAACGCTAGCCTGCGCTCTTACCGGCCTCTATGGTCGCGACCGCTCCAGAGGCCATTTTACCTGCTATTCCCCTCTCTGGCCGCGCGTCGGCCTGAAAGGCGAACGGCTTTCTTAGTTCACATTACACAACCCTCAACGAATATCATGAAGGAATACCTCTCACAAGACCTTCGCAGCTTCGCTGTGCTTGGTCATGCTTCGAGTGGAAAGACAATGCTCTGCGAAGCGATGCTTGCCTGCAGCGGCCGGATCGGCCGGATGGGCAGCATCGCTGCAGGCACTACAACAAGCGACTATCATCCCAGCGAGAAGGCCCATCAAATCTCGGTCCACGCTACGCTGCTTAACACTGAATGGATGGGTCGCAAATTCAACATCATCGACACTCCGGGATGCGCCGACTTCATCAGTGAAGGATTGGGAGCCCTGCAGGTGGGCGATTTCGCTCTCGTCGTCATCAACGCCGCTCACGGCATAGGCTACGGCACGGACTCGGTATGGGAATACGCCACCCATTACGGCCTGCCAAAAATGATAGTGGTCAGCGCTCTCGACAAGCCCAACATCGATTTCAACGCAGTCCTCGCCGCCGCCCGCGACCACTTCGGCCAGAAGGTATTCCCTCTCACCGTGCCCGTAGATGCGGGCCCGGGCTTCAGCAAGGTGCTCGACGTCATGCGCAGCGAGCTGATCACCTACACGCCGGGCGGCAACGGCCATTACCAGGAACAGCCCGCCGAGGGAGAACACCTCGCTCTGGTGCAGCAGCTCCATAAGCAGCTTATCGAGCTCGTCGCCGAGTCCGATGACAAGCTGCTCGAACATTTCTTCGAGGTGGGCAGCCTGTCGGAGGAAGAGCTCCGCGCCTGCCTGCACAAGGCAATCCAGAGCCAGGTCCTCGTTCCGCTTTTTGCAGTCTCCGCCGAGACGGATGTGGGCATAGCCCGCATGATGGATCTAATCGCCAAGTACGGCTCATCCCCTCTCGATCGCGCCGAGGTTCCCGCCAAGGATTCCGCGGGTCAGGAGGTGACCGTTCCGCTCACCAAGCCCGAGCCGGTGGTCTATGTTTTCAAGACGATGAATGAGCAGGGCGTGGGCGAACTGTCCTTGTTCCGCGTCTTTTCGGGCAAGGTGAAGAGCGGTGACGATCTCTTTAACGCCAACCGCGGGGTAAGCGAACGCATCGGCCAGATCTACGTTCTCAATGGCCAGGAGCGCACTCCCGTCCCCTTCCTGAACGCAGGCGATATCGGCGCGGTCACCAAGCTGCGCAGCACCCACACGGGCGATACCCTCGGCAGCCAGAAGTTTGCGGTGCAATTGCCCAAGGTTGAATATCCGAAGCCCAACATCCACGGCGCCCTTAAGCTCAAGGCCAAGGGCGATGAGGACAAGCTGGCATCGGGCCTGGCCATGCTTCATCAGGAGGATCCCACATTCATCTACCGCGTCGACGACGAGATCCATCAGACCATTATTTCCGGCCAGGGCGAAATCCACCTGCAGATTATCGTCGAGCGCCTATTGCGCCGTTTCGGCGTCTCGCTCGAGCTCGAGGAGCCCCGCATCCCTTACCGCGAAACCATCCGCGGCAAGGCCGACTCCAAGTACCGCCACAAGAAGCAGACCGGCGGTGCCGGCCAGTTCGCAGAGGTGTGGATGAGGGTCGAGGCGGCCCCCCGGGACACGGGAGTCCAGTTTGTGCAATCCCTCGTCGGCAACAATGTGGATCGCGTCTTCGTCCCCGCTGTTGAAAAGGGAGTGAGGACGGTCTGCACCGAAGGCGCTTACGCCGGTTATCGCGTGGTTGACGTGAAGGCGGAGTTCTACGACGGCAAGACCCACCCGGTTGACTCCAAGGATATCGCCTTTCAGATCGCCGGTTACTTCGCCTTCAAGGAAGGATTCCTGAACGCCCAGCCCCGGCTCCTCGAGCCGATCTACCAGATCACGGTGACCGTTCCCGAGGAATACATGGGTGACGTCATGGGCAACATCTCGTCGCGCCGCGGCAAGATTCTCGGCGTGGACAACGACGGGCAGCTCCAGATCGTCAAGGCCCTCGTGCCCCAGAAGGAACTCTATCACTACAGCAGTATCATCCGTTCCATTACCAGTGGACGCGGACGGCACGCCGAGGTTTTCGACCACTACGAAGAGGTCCCCGCCGAGATCGAGAAGAAGCTCGTCGAGGAAGCCAGGCTGCGCCGCGAAGCGCAGCACAACGGCAAGCACGAATAGCCCCGAAGTTTTCAAAGCCCCAATCAACCCAAGGACGGGGTCTCCGGACCCCGTCCTTTTTTTCGGTGCGCCCGGCAGGGCGCCTCTGTCGCCACAGAGGCCGCTCCGCGGCCACAGTGCGCAGCAGCGCCACCGTGTGCGCAAAGCGCACCACCGAGGCGGCTTCGCCGCCACCGCCCACTGCGTAGTCTTTGCGGTTTTCAGGGCTTTCGCGCATGCCTAGCGTCGTTGCATGAGCATGACGCGGCTGCGTCTCGTCACGTTTAATATAGCGCATGGAAGGGGGCTTAACCCGATTCAGGGGCTTGCCTCCCCTCGAAAGGTGCGGGCGAATCTGCTGAAGATCGCCCGTCTCCTTCACACGGTTGAAGCGGATATTGTCGCCATGCAGGAAATCGACCGGAACTCCATCTGGGCGGGCAGCTTCGATCATCTTCTCTATCTCCAGACCCACGCGCGCTTCCCTCACGCGGTTTATGGAATCAACAACCACCTGGAGGGATTGCTGAAGCTGAGCTACGGCAATGCCTTTCTCTCGCGGCTGCCCATTCTGACTTCGGAGAATGTTGTATTTGGACGAAAGAGGGTGGGAGAGAAGGGATTCCTCTTCGTGGAGATCGATGTCGGCGGGAAAATCATCCCCATTATCAATCTTCACCTGCATTACCGCTCCCGCGTGCAACGCATGCGTCAGCTCGATCACCTGACCGCCTGGCTAAAGGAATGGCATAAGGAGTTTGGGAAAACCTGGTACATGCCGCCCATCGTTTGCGGCGACTTCAACACCTCCCGCACCGCCCTGGATGCGGTTGCTTACCTGCTCGCCCATATGCATCGCTTCGGTGAATACCGTGCCTTCCCGCACGAGGGGCACACGTTCCCGTCTCCCTGGCCGCAGCGCACCGTCGATTTCGTCTTTGTTCCGAAGCAGTGCCGTCACGCCCATGCGGTGGTCGTGAGGTCCTACCTCTCCGATCATCGCCCCGTCTTGGTCGAGTTCGATGTCTGACCGCTCCTGCCTGCCGGCACAGGCACGCCACCCGCTATTGGCTGCCGCTTTTAGTTAAGCATTAGCCATACCAGGGCCGTTCCCTGTTGAGCTTTGAGGCCAGAATCTCGCGGGCGATCCGGGCATCCTCGGCAATCTGGAAGTCGAACATGC
>JBAZHQ010000111.1:0-11357 GCA_041652235.1 Opitutaceae bacterium
CTTGAGCTGCTCTTTGGCGGCGTCTCGCGCCTTTGTAGCCAAAGACTTGGCCTTATCAGCGGCGTCCTTGTTGTTGGCTGCGATAAGGATACCGGCGACAACGCCGACGGTGAGGCAGAGGCCTCCGACGATGATATATAACATGGTGATACCTTGGTGGATGTTAGATTGGTGGCCAGCGCGGCGCCCCAAACCCTGTTCGCGCCACGCTGACCTTTTTTCTCCCTTTCAGACATGCGGTCAGACAAAGTCACCGCGCACCTCCTACGATCACGGCGTTGCACGCCTTGCGGATGTCGAGGCCTTGAGCCTCCAGTTCGATGCGACCCATTTGCGCGGCGCACAAGCAGTCCAGCATGGCCACAGCCGGGTGAAGACTGAGCGTCACCTGCTTTCCCTCGTGTGTTCGGCCAGTCAGCAGAACGCGACCATTGCGGCGCTCCACCCGCAGGGACAGAACGCAGAACGTTGGTCCCGCGTGGGACTCAAGGTGATCAGGCTGGGATTGACACGGCTGCGGCATTACGCCACAGAGAATATCAGGTCTGAGCCAAGGCTGCAAACGGCCTGCGGGCTCTGCACGGTCTGCGCGTTTTGCGCGTTCTGCGGGCTAACTTTTTACATTTTGGACCGCATAAATCCGTGAAATCTAGGTACAAAAAAGCCCGCCGTGGCGGGCTAAAACTTCCGATTATGAGCGGAACAGGTTCAAATCATCGATCGGAAGGTGCTTGCGTAATTGTGTGAGAATAAAGGGAGCCACATTGGGATCACGCTCAATACGGTCGAACCAAGGTTTCAGGTAATCCAAAATGTCGTCCCGGCCCGCAGCATGCGGTGATTCGAGGGACTTTACGTGATCTAAACTGTGAACTTTGGATACATTTGTTAACCCGTTGTGTTGCAATTCATCTCTGATAGTTTGCAACGTTTTTTGAAGCCATTTGCCAGGCTGACGCCGTCCGCGCTCTAGGGCGTTGTAGTAAGAGCGCGAAATCCCAAGCCGATGGGCCATTTCTTCTTGGCTAAGTCCGGCTTGGTGCCGCAAGTCAATTAAACTTTCAAGTCAATTAAACTTTCGTCACCTGTGTCCAAAGTTTACTTTTGTGAACATTTTCTGTTGACTCCACGCGTCCACTAATGTGCACTCGTGTGCACAATAAGACATGCAAGCTGTTAGAACACAAGAAGATTTTTCCAAGAAGGTGAAGCACATGCTTATTGAACGGGGGCAGACGGTTACCTCGTTGAGTGAGGAGATGTGCTATCCCCGCACGACCATATCAAAAGCGATCCACAGCGATCGATTCCCCCGTTTGCGAAAGCGCATTGCTCGCAAGTTGGGCATAACGGAGGGCCTATGAATCACCTATCTCCACACATTCGTCGCTTCATCGCCCGCGCACAAGTGGGCGTTGATGCGCTCTCTCTCGATGAAAAAGAAGCTCATTACCTCGCTCTCGTGGATCTCTTACCGGACGACACGGAAGAAGCCGATGTTGCCGCTCATGCGCTGGCGATGATTCGAGCCATGAAGAGAGCGCAAGACGAATTCACACAGCTACTGGCTAACCGCTAACCTCATGATCACGACCGACCAAGCGTTTTTCGATCTCTTGTTGCCGCATGGTGAGACCTTCACCCCTGCGCAGCTTGGGGCTGCGCTTGGTCGGTCGGATTCTTACATACGCGACCAGATTGATGCCGACCGTTTGGCAGCGATAAGAGCATCCGGACGTGTACCTCGTAAAGGCGAGCGGCGTTGCCGGCGCGAGGCGAACGCCAGTTTCCTTATCCTTCGCCGTGATGCTCTTCTCTGGCTCTGTGAAGGCTACACGCAGACGCCGCAGGACTTCCAGAACCGCCTGTGCGATGTGCTGGACCGCCTGCCTCAAGCCATGCTCTGGCGCATACGCGACCATGTAAACAAGAGGGTCCGAGCATGCTAAACAAGGTCATCATCGACAAAATCGACGACACCATCGTTACGCTGTCCGAGGCGTTTGATGGCGCGGATGGACAAGCGAGCGAGCTGGCCTGTGACGCCGGTTGCGCACTCATGAGCCTTCGAGGCTATCTAAGCGGGCAGCTTGCTCCCCTAATGCGCTCTGAAGCCCAAGGATCAAGCCGTTCATTTCCGCAATCTTCAGGCGCAGATGCCAACGCTCAGACCTGTGCGCCTTTTCCAAGCCTTTCAACCTCCACTTCAGCCGGGTTACCTCGGCCTCCAATTCTTTAAATCTGTCCATGAGAATCAACCCACCAGAAGCCTACGCGATTGGCACCATTTATCGGATGTGGACGAGATCGCACCGCACGGCGACATGGGAATGTCTGGGCGACGTGTTGGCCATCTACGCAAAGCGCATGGGCAGCTGGGACAAGGTGCACCAGTTCTGCGCGGACAACCTTTCATCCATCCCAATTGCTCATCTCAAGCTGGCATACGCGGATCATAGATTACGGCACTTTGTGTCAGGCGTCTTAACCCGCACATTGCCCGGTCCTGAATGGAGCAATGGTCAACAGCTTAAACACCCTTTGAATCACCTATGAAACACGATTGCAAAACTCCTGCACAGCCGCTGCCGGAAGGCGTCACGATGCTGCCGATCGAGGCTGTCATCGAAGAAAAAGAGCTTCAGATGCGCGAGCATTGGCTCGACGCGGCACACCTTGAAAGCCTGCGCGAGGCAATCGCCGAAGGCGTGCAGTTGCCGCCAGCTGAAGTGTATCTGGACGACAGCGGCGGAGCACGTCGCTGGTATCTTGCAGATGGCCATCACCGCCACATGGCATGGAGACAGAGCGGCTGGACGGCCATCCCGTGCATCATAATGGAAGGTGGCCGCGAGGCTGCCCGCCGCCGTGCCCTGAGCGCCAATGCCGAACACACAGCGCTGCGCAGGACCAACGCCGACAAGCGTAAAGCCGTCATGATGGCCCTCCAGTGGTTCCCGAAGATGAGCCTGCGCGAGATGGCTGATTTGTGCGCGGTTACGCATCCGCTTGTTATCAAAATGAAGAAGCAGGTGGTAACAGTTACCACCCCTAATTCAGGTAAAGGCAATCTGACGCCCGGCGTCCAGCAGATGGACTGGTACAACGATTTCATCAACACGAGTTACCGGCCATTCGAGGTGAAGTTTTTGGATGTGGTTAATGCCAAATACTGGATGGTCGAAAGCGTTCCCCCGCAGGAAAAGCTCAAGACCTGCACGCAGCTCAAGGGCGCTTTGCGCAATCAGATCCATGAGATTGAAAAACGAGAAGGACAGCTTAAGGCCGAATTGATCGCGGCTAAGTCAGGGCGAACATTGCCAACCTCGCTCAACCCTGAAGCCCTGCTAGGAGCGGGAGAAGGAGCAACGGAATAACATGCAGACAGCCCTCGCATTACAGCCGGTTCAGCAGCTCGCAGAGTACCAGAGTGCCCGCGTTGCTGAATATGCCCACCGCCTTGGCGACACCGCCGAGCTGATGGAACTCGACCACGCGCAGCGCAAGAACAAGCCGAGCGTGTATGCCGAGGTGTGCGTGACCATCGAGGCCATGCTGTGCATTGACGAGCTGGTGGCGGGCGGAATGGGGCTGGTGCAGGCGCGGCGCAATGCGGCGGAACACTTTCGAGGCTGGCCGGGCATGACGCTTGGACGGCTCAACGCCAAGCACAGCGTATGGCGCAACGGCGGCATGAAGGCCGACAAGAAGGGTAAGCCCACCGGCGAATACTTTCAGCCGCACGATTGGCGTTACTTCGTGCCGACCTACAACAACGGCGAGGTCAACGCCATGCTGGCGAACAAGCCATTCTGCATGTGGCTCGCCGGGCAGGTTGGCCAGCGCCCGCGCAAGGGCGTGGGTTACGCCGTGCGCCGCGATCTGCTCGACCTATGGATGCGCGATGTGGCAATTGACGGAATAGGCAAAATGTCGCAGTGGTGCGCGGCTCAGGTGCCCCCGCGCGCCGTCCCGCGCCCAGGCACGGCTCCGCATCCTGACTATTACCCAGCTGGCTGGAGCCCTTCTAACATAGAGCGGTGCATCAAGCGTGAACTGGGCCAGCGCGATAGCGCCAAGGCCGTGTTCATGCAGCTTGGTGAGCACGCAGCGATGTCCTTCTGGGGCGACCAGCTTTACCGCACCCGCGCCAATTTGCGCCCGCTGGAACTCATCACGGCGGACGACGTGGATCTGGACGTGTTGTGCTGGATGCCCCTTGGCGACGGCACGGTGCAAATCGTGCGCCCGAAGGTGCTGTTCATCCTTGATGTCGCCACGGCCCGCATCCTCAACTTCGGCGCGGTCGGAGCCTACACGCGCAACTACTACATGGACGGCGGCGACAAGGATACGAAGCGTGCCTTGCAAGGTTCGGACATGAAGGAGCTGACCCTTGCGACGCTCGAAATGTATGGCATCCCGCAGAACTGGACGATGCATCATCTGCACGAGAATGCCACCTCGCGCCTGAGCAAGACGGACGAGGCCATGTTCGAAAAGTATCTGCCCATCAAGTTCGGGCACACCGAAATGATGCATACGACGCTGCCCGGCGGATTCCTTGAGAGTTGCGGCAACCCGAAACAAAAGGGTTGGGTCGAGTCTCTTTTCAACCTCTTCCACAACGAATTCAGCATCATGCCAGCTTCGCTTGGCCCGCGCTACGACCGCACTCGCGGCGACGTCGGCACGGCCCTCTGGCGCGGCGGAAAGCAGGTTGCATCGCGCAAGGGAACCCTCGTCCACGAGGCTCTGGCCATCATCAAGAAGGCTGCGGAAGCGGCCAAGATTAAAGGATGTGATGTGTCAGACTTGCTGGATTACTCTGCGCAGCGCGAGGGCACCTTTGACATGCCGCTTCTTGGCTTCAGCCAGCTGATGGAGACCTTGGCCATCTATGTTGACCGCCTGAACGCCCGCACCGAGCACAGCCTTGAAGGTTTTGAGCAGGTGATCGATGTGGAAGTGGCTCCCGGCGAGTTCCTGCCTGCGACGCATCCGGCGGCAAAACAAGTCGCACATATCGGAATGCGTTGCCGCACGCGGCTGGAAAGCCCTGATGAACGCTTTGCACGTCTTTCCTACGGCCAGCCCTTCCGCAAGCTCCACCCACGCGAACTGAGCGTCCTCGCCCGCGAAATCAAACCGACAACGGTCACGAACGAGCGGGTCACCGTGAACTGCAAGAGATACGGGTTGGATGATATGATTTTCCGCGACGCGGCAAGCGCCGAAGCCCTCGCCAAATACAACAGCAGGCCCAAGGCACTTGTCTATTTCCTCGGTGCAGACGCGCGTCAGGTGCACCTGTTCACGAACGACGACGCGATGAATTACGTGGCCTCACCGGCCCGCGTGGGCCTTGTGGACCCAATGGACAAAGAAGCCGCTGGCCGCCGCATGGGCGAGGTTTCACGTGGCCGTCAGGCCGTTCGCGCCGAAGCTGGGCGCATCATGGCTCCGCGCACCGCCGAGATCACCACCATGCGCGAGCACAACGCCGCCGTGGCCGAATCCTACAAGCCCGTTGACCGCGTAGCCAACGACATCGAGCGGGCCGAATCCACCCACCGCGCTGAGGCCGCGAGCCGCAAACGGCTCCTTAACCCAGCCTCTGCACGCCCCCTGCAAGACCTTTGCCTAGAGCCTTCACCCGCCGTGCAGGACGACGTGTCCGCACCAAGCCTCTCAGACCTTTTTAACTCATAACCCCGTAACAAAACGGGCCGGGCAGCGCCAACTGCTCCGGCCCTCAGAAAGAATCAGACATGAACGACGATACTCAAACAAAACCCAAGGTCAAGAGCGCGACAATTGCGCCCGAGTCCGCAGTGGCGGAACCCGTCACAGACAGGGAAGCCCAAGACTGGACAAACCTCGGCGGCGATCAAATCGAAGCTGGAATCCGTAAATACCCAGCCGAGTTTCAGGACGACCTACGCTGGTATGTACGGTTCTCGCTCGTCGAGCGCAACATGTCCTTTTCGGCGCTCGCGCAGGAATTGGACGTTGATACATCAACGGTATCTCGCGCGCTGCGCGGCGTCTATCCTGGCCTGAAACCGCCAGCGAAGATGATGTCACGCATCCGCGTCATGCGTCAGCAGGAAGCCGAACGTGCGCGCAAACGCGGGCAGGGGCGAATTATGACGCCATCAGCCAAGCAAATATGGACGGTTTGCCGCAAAGCGTGGAACGACAAGCTCATAGCCATGATTTTCGGCGTTTCCCACATCGGAAAAACTGAGGCATTGAAGTGGTTTAGAGACGAGAATAACCACGGCGCCACAATCTACGTGGATTTGCAGGGAGTGGGCGGCGTGCAAGACCTCTACAAAGAGTTCGCCCGTGCGCTGGCGATCTCCCCGAACTGCGCGTTTGGCAAACTCAAGCCACGTGTATTGGAGACCATCAGCGAGACAACGCTTGTGATCGTAGATGAATATCACTTCATCACGTATGCCTATTTGAAGGCCAGTGCGAAGCGCATGGTCTCTGAGATTAAGAGCATCCACGACCGCTGCCATTGCGGCATGGTGATCTGCGCAACAGACGTCGCTCGCGCCGACTTTGAGGTCGGGCCTGAGCAGAAGCTGAACGAGCAACTCTGGCGCAGGGGCACAATCAAACTCCAACTGCCCGACGCGCTGCCCGTCTGCGACATCCGCGCGATCGTCAACGCTTACGGATTGTCCATGCCCGACGGCCCTGTAGGCCAGACTTGGATGCAGTTCCGCACAGCACACAACGAACTCAACTACGTTGGAGTCCTTGAGGACATAGCGCGCAATCAAGGCATCCAGAGCCTCATTACAACCCTGCAAGATGGCAACATCTTGGCCAGCAAGGCCAAACGTGAACTGCGCTGGGGAGATGTGATAACAGTCCAGTCAATATATGCACAGCAACTCGCGCGCAAGAAAGCATAAGGAGACAGCATGAAATCCGCAGACATCATCGAAAGATTTCGCTGGCTTGAAAGCCAGATCGACGTGCAGGACACACTCAAGGCCGAGATCCAGAGTCGCATTGACGAGTTAATGGGGGAACAGGCTGAACTAGCTACCAATCCTTACAATCTGGAAGAGCTTTCACCGCTCCGCGACGGACAGTTGATTTTACTCAGCAATGGAGACAACAGTCCTGCGACTCCGACTACGATCATTTCCGTCCAACAGCTGATCATTGACGAGGAAAACATATTTGAGCCGTGTCTGGCCTGTTTCGCGGGGCCAGCTGGTCCTGACGGAATGGACGGCCAGATATACCTGGACCTACAGCCCGGCAAGCAGTGGCGCTACCCGGCTGACTCAACCCCCGCGCCAGTCGCCGCCCCGCAGGAGGTGCGCTCATGAACCACCTACCACCCAACCGCAAAGCCCGGCAGCTCGCCTGCATCGTGCCAAACTCACGCGGAGGCTGGGGCATCCTGCTGCCAGAGCGCGACGAGCCGATTGGCAACTACGCCGACCAGTACCACGCAAGCCGCGTGGCAGTCCTCAACGGCTACGCCGTGACAATCTGCGATTGCGCTGACCAAGCACCAGCTCAGGAGGCCGCATGCCGTCGCTAAACTTCACAAAGTTCGTGGACAAGGTCGAGGACGGGCGCAAAACGCAGACCATCCGTGCAGACCGCAAGGTGCCGATTAAGGTTGGTGACTGGTTGTTCTTGTTCACCGGAATGCGGCAGCCAAGATGCCGACGACTTAGCCCGCCAATCAGGTGCATCCAGACCATTAAGGTTTCCATATCCAGCGATGCGGCCGGTTTGGTCTCCATTATCATGGGTGATCGCGGTGAACTTGGTGCGATGGATATGCAAGCACTCGCCGCGCTCGACGGCTTCGACTGCCTCGATGACTTCATCGACTTTTTCGCTCCGAAACCGGGCAGCAACTTTAACGGCCAGATCATCCGCTGGAAGTGGTGGGGCGAACCCGTGGACGCCACGAACCCGCGAATTCGGAAACCATCTACTAACCATTAACGAAAACCAACCATGGCCCGCACAAACACTGAAGTCACATTAACACGCGGAGAGTTCGAAAAGAACATCGATCTCATCGCTCAATTCCAGCTCGACATTGACCGCTTGATAGTCGAACGCGACGAGGCGAAGGAAGCCATTCTGGCAAAATACAACACTCAGATTTCGAGCCTCAAGGACGAAATCAAGGTCCTTCAAACCGAGGCGCAGACCTATGCCAAATTGAACTGGGCACGTCTGGCCCCAAGCCCGAATGCCAAGACCGCTGAAACGCCGCTGGCCAGCTACGGATTCCGCACCGGCCAGCCGACTCCAAAGGCCCTGACCAAAAAGAAGGAAGCCGATCTCGCAGAGCAGCTCTACAACGACGGGCTGAAGGATTACGTGAACGTCAAGTTCAAGCTTAACAAAACCGCCATCGTCAAGGCTTTGCGGGCTGGCGTTGAGGCCATCACAAAGCTGTTCAAGCTCAACCAAGCCGAACGCTTCTACGTGGAAGCCAAGGCCAGCAACGGGAAATAATCACAATGCCAAAAGTAGATCTAGAACTCGTAAAGATGGCGATGCAGCGCAACTGCATCCGGGCCGCAGACATCGAAGGCGTCATCGACACCATCAAGACGGAAATCGCCTCAGAGGAGGAAGCCGAAAAACAGCCAGCGGTTAAGAAGCAGTTCTGCATCCTCGTGTCCGATCCCAAGGGAGAGCTTGAGGGCAAGGACTTTGTCGGCTGGGTTCTTCAGATTCCTGAAGACGATAGTCCCTTCGTCGCCGAAGAGCGTCTAATCCGGGCGGCCTACGAGTTCAACATCACGCCCAAGGGTCGCCGCCTACCGGTTAAGACCATTGCAGAGGTCTGCGAGCATGTATCCACCCGAATCACAAAAGAACAGGGCGTTTGGATAAAGACCAAGGAGCCTGCCTACGTGCTGCGCACATGTGGAAGAATCCCGCTGGACGAGGTCAATAAGAAGATGCGCCGGGCCAATCAGGCAGCAGGAGGTGATGAAGAATGAACGCTTATAACAAAAGGCTGATTAGTCGCCTCAGCGACAGTCTTGGCATGCTGCGCGGAAAGCGGGTAGAGGGCCTTAGCGAGGCTGAGGTGCTGTATATATGCTCAACCCTGTCCGCCGCCGTTGAAGCGTTCGAGGAGGCCCCGGAAGCCGCACGGGTTATTGTTCCGATGCTCGCCGTGTCCCGCCGCGACCATTTTGCAGCCTTGGCCCTGCAGGGCTTATTGGCCAATCCCCATCCAAGGCTTGTTATCGCGGACCTTCCAACTCGCGCTAAAAGTCACGCCGATGCATTGATCGCGCAATTAGACGGTGAAACCTATGAGGAAGGCAAATAGTCAGCCCCACCCGCAAAATAGCCCTGCAATGCCCAGTTACGAAATTACGTAATTCCGTAATTACCCATATCAGATGCCACGCCGCACCACATACAACGCCAGCACGGCCCCGCTGCCCCTCCTGCTCAACACGCCGGAGTTTCGGGCAGCGTGGGCCGACTGGTGCGCGGACCGGGCAGATCGCGGACATCCCCTGACCGCCCGCGCCGCCACGATCTCGCTCAACCGATGCGAGCCGCTAGGCCCAGCCGCCGCCGTGGCCGCCATCGAGCACAGCATCGCCGCCGGTTACCAGGGCATCTACGAAGACCCCACCTTTTCCAAGCGCCTGAAAACGACTCTATCCCCCGCGCAGATCCAGCCAAGGCAAGAGCCGGACTGGGTCGCCGAACGCCGCCAGCGCGAAGCCGAAGCGGAGCTTAGAGCCTTGCGCAAGGAGCTTTACGACCTCATCCGCCCAGGCGGGTTCGAATGTCCACTTTCAGACCTTGGATCGAGCCGACAGGCCCGATACCACGCGCTGCGCAAACAGATTGCAGCCCTAAAAAAGCAGCTTTGCAAGGAAACCGAATAACCATGCTAACACGTGCACAAACCGCCCTATACTGGCGAGAATGGTCCAAGGCCAAAGCCGTAATGGAACAGACCCGCGGCGAGCTTTTCACAGCCGCCCAAGCCAACGACGCCCGGTATGCCTGCCATGTACAAGCAGGCGTTAAGACATCATCCAAAGACCTCGGAAACTACACCTTTGATCTAGTCCTATCCGCCTTTTTCTCGTGGTCTCACGCGGCGGACATCGATCCGCAACTGCGCCAGATCGACCAGCCCGTGACGCGCTGCCGTCACGTTGTCGACGATCTTTGCTCCCGCGTCCACGCCGCACTGATAAAGCAGGAGCGGATAGAAGACGCCGAGAAGCTCAACGAAGGCGACCCGCGTGATAACTACGTAGCCTTTCTGCTATCCCGCGCGGCCAAGGGCAAGAAGCAGGCCAACCCGCAAGACTACGCGGTCCAGACTTGGACCAAGGTTCTAAGCATGATGACTTTCCGCCTCAACCAAGTGGCCAAGCAGGGCGGGGCTGAAGGCTTCAGGCAAGGCGCGCGAACGCGCAAGCCCAAGACCACTAAAACCAAAGCCGTACAGCCTATCGAGCTAGACTTTGACACCCTCCGCCCAACCCGCTGGGAACCCCCGAAAAGGCCCCAAATGGCCACCACAAAAACCGACGATCCGTTCTGATGGACACCGTAACCAGACAGCTCTTGCGCTATTTCGGCGGCAAGTGGCGACTGAGCCATGCATTCATAGCATCTAAAATGAAGCTTTAGCCATGCCGGAACAACTCACAGGACGCGAAAGAATCGAACGCACAGACCTTGGTCTTGAGTTGGCTATGATCTGCATGCCTCCTCATAGCCCAATGACAGAGGAAGAGATTGGAGCTTGGACAGGGATGTCACGCAAGGGAGCTCACATGATGGTTGCAAGTGCTTTCCGCAAAATGGTGGGCGCAATGAGACGACATCCAGATCCTGACATTCGGGCTGCAGCGTTGAGGATCACAAAGAGGGATTGCGTTAACGCTATTCGCGGCAACCAACAACCAAGACGGATGACGTAATGCACCTCCAAGCCGAGATCGACTTCGCCACGCCGACGTACAGCTCAAATGCTGACGATGCCCGCGTGACGGAATTGCTCGACATCTTGGCAGGGAGAAGCTGGACACCGGGCCGTCAGATCCACGAATTCAAAGGCTGGGACGAGCGCACAATCCGCCTTCTAGCAGCCGCCAGCGACGGCCAGATCATAAGTGGCCAGAAGGGCTACAAGCTCACCCGAGAAGCCACGCCGGAAGAGCTGAGGCACGCCACAGCTTGGCTAGAATCCCAAGCCAACCAGATGTCCAACCGAGCCAGAGCCATCCGCCGCTGCTGGTATGGATGGGCGCGATGACGGTCCGCAGGACATGAGCCAGCGCCGGATCAACAGGTTCCAGAAGACA
>JBAZHQ010000112.1:0-11357 GCA_041652235.1 Opitutaceae bacterium
AATCATTATAAATCCTCGCAACCTGAGACGATTTGAGAACACTGTAGTACGAAAAGAGGTTCGAGCCTTCGACCGAGATCGTAGCGCGCCTATAGGCGCCTTCGAGATTTTAGTAATGCCCCTGAATTTTTCGTGCCTTTTTGTGGCCAATCCGTCTGCGGCTTTTTACATCAGCCCAGTTTCACCCGTAATCCGTCGTAGGCCAGCCGTATGCCGGGAGGGAGTCTCGCTTCCGAGGGACCGTGATCCACGTCGTGCGTGAGATGCGTCAAAAAGGTCTGCCCCGCACCGATAATCGCCGCCTTCTCCACAGCCTCTCCGATCGTCATGTGCGTCGGATGGGGCAGCGGACGCAATCCGTCGAGCACCACGATATCGGAACCCTTCGCGATCTCCACCGCTTCCTCTGTCACGGTTTTGCAGTCCGTGTAGTAGGCGAATTTCCTTCCTGAACTGCGTTCCGTGAAAACCAGCCCAAGCGTCTGCACGCTGCCGTGCGGCAGGCGCGCGCTCCGGATAGTGCCTTGCGGCAGCTCCATTACGGACTGCATCTCATGAAGCCGAAAGGCCGCGTAGCCCTTGCTGACGGGACGCTCGCAAATCGCATAGGGGTAGATCCTCCTGATGCGCTCCAGTGACTCGGGCGAGGCATAAACATCGAGCGCGGTCCCTCCGTTGAAATCGCAAAAGCGGCGCAGATCGTCCATGCCGTAGATATGGTCGGCATGCTCGTGCGTGAGGATGAACAGATCGACCTTCCGAATATCTTCCCTGAGGCACTGAAGCCGGAACTCCTGCGCGGCATCCACCTGGATATGAAGTCCGTCCATCACGACATGCACGGAGCTCCGAGTGCGCTTGTTCCGTGGGTCCGGAGAACGGCAGATGCCGCAGTCGCATCCTATCATGGGAACGCCATGCGAGGTGCCCGTGCCGAGAAATATGACTTCCATGGCGATAATCCTTCGGCGATCGCCTGCCTGCTGTCAGCTTCAGAATCCCGCAGCCTGGTGCAGCCTCAATGGCGTGAGGGGACTGACTTCCGATCTCCGACATCCGACTTCCGGCTTCCTTCCGGCCTCTGGCTTCTGGCCTCTTTGGATACGGCTCCTCGCTCCTAAATTCTTCATGTCAGATCCACCGGCACGGTGCTCAGCGCTTCCTCAATCGTCGTTACGCCGTCTTTCACCTTGAACATGGAATCCTGATGCAGGGTCTTCATGCCGCCGCGAATGGCTATCTTCTTAAGCTCGGCTGTCTCCATCTCCTTGTTGATGCCTTCCACAAGCTCCTCGTTCGTGATCATGAGTTCATGGATGCCGACCCGTCCCTTGTATCCATTTCCCCCGCACTTCGGGCAGCCCTTGGGATTGCGCTTGAAGATCGGTCCGCTCCAGCCGATGGCCTTCTCGATGATCTCCTTTTCCCGGCCATCGGGGGTATGGAGGACGCGGCATTGCTTGCACACGCGGCGCATGAGGCGCTGGGCGCACACGCAAAGCAGCGACGACGAGATCATGAAGGGCTCGATGCCCATGTCCGTCAGGCGGGCGACCGTCGAAGGCGCGTCGTTGGTGTGCAGAGTCGAGATGAGCAGATGCCCCGTGAGCGCGGCTTCCACCGCGATGTCCGCAGTCTCCTTGTCGCGGATTTCGCCGACCAGGATGATATCGGGGTCCTGGCGCAGGAAGGCGCGCAACGCGGTGGCGAAGGTAAGCCCTATCTGGCGGTGCATCTGCATCTGGTTGATGCCCGCAAGGGTGTATTCGATGGGGTCCTCCGCGGTGCGAATGACAAGGTCCGGCGTGTTGATCTCGTTGAGCGCGGAGTAAAGGGTCATGGACTTGCCAGAACCCGTCGGACCGCAGTGCAGGATCATGCCATAGGGCTGTTGGATCACGTCGCGGTAGCGCGCCAGATTTTCCGGAGAGAAGCCCAGCGCCGTGAGCGGCAGCGTCGATTTCTGCTTGTCCAAAATGCGCATCACCACCCCCTCGCCGTGATTCAGCGGAGCCGTGGATACGCGCAGATCGATGTCAACGCCTTTCTTAGAGTACTGCTTGAAAACGATGCGCCCGTCCTGCGGCAGGCGGCGCTCCGCAATATCGAGGTTGCACATGATCTTCAGGCGGGCGACCAGGGCGGGACCCACTTTCCTGGGAAGCCTCAGTTTCTCCGCGCAGACTCCGTCGATGCGATATCGGACGATCACTTCCTTTTCCCAGGGTTCGATGTGAATATCCGAAGCGTTGAGAAAGTAGGCGTCCTCGATGATGCGGTTGGATAATTGGATGATGGCTCCCGATTCCTCGCTTACATCCTCATCCTTGAAATCCGTGGTTTCTCCGACGAGGGCGTATTCTCTGTCGATTTCCTTCACCACATCCTCGAAGCCCGCGGGCCTATCCAGGCCTTTGGAGAACTTGTCGCGGATGTCCTTGTCGCGAGCCAGGAGCCGGACAATCTTCTTGCCGGTCATTTCCTGGATCTTGTTCGTGACGGATAATTCGAAGGGATTGGCGAAAGCGACCAGCAGCAGATCGCCGACCTCGCCCACGGGAAATACCCTATTCTCCTCGCAAAACGCCTGGGGGATTCGCTGGTAGGTCGCTGGCGATATCTTGCAGCGAGAGACGTTGAAAGGGGCAAGCCCAAGCGCGCGGGCCTTCGCCGTAAGCAGTTGGAACGCCGTGATGCGGTACTCGTCTAGGAGAATTTTTTCCAGGACATCGCCGCTGATGTCCTCGGGGCGCGCGGCAAGCTCCGCGTGCTGCACATCGCTCAGGCGGCCCATTCCCTCGAGTTCGCTGACAACCTGTGTCTGGATCTTGCCAAGTGGCATGGGAGGAATGGGTCAGGTGTTCTTGGAGCCGAATCTCTCGAGCATTTCGGCGATTATGTCCAGCGTCGTGCCATACCAGACGATGGTCTTCCCGTATTTCTTCTCCCAATAGGTCCTCACAAAAGGACTCAGATAATACGCCGTGGCGATGAATGTAAAATCTTCCTCCTTATCGAAAGGAATCGACCAAGTCGCCCAGCAGGCGTCGAGGTCCAGGGATTTCTTCACCTCATCGTTTATCTCATAATTGCGCAAATCGACCAGGCCCACCCCCTCGTTGTCCACCAGGTATTCGAGGATATCCTCCTCGCGCACCACTTTCATCTCGTAGGCGAGGATTCCCAGGACTGTGGTCTGCCTCACCTGGTTTGACGCGACCAGCTCAAGCAACCGCTCGTTGGCTGCGTCGAGATGCTCTATCTTCACCAGATTATGATCGACGAGCGCCGCGCCCAAAAGGCGGTTGGCACGCATTGCGATGGGCCGGTGTTCGGGGGACATGGCGCAAGGATGGAGTGTTCAAATCTTCACGGCAACGTGATCTTTGCCGCGAAGAGCGATCACGCGCCTGAGAAGTTCCTTCTTCAATTTCTCAAGGCCGGTCGCCTCGGTGCACGAAATCTCTACTGTGGGGACCTTGTGCCGGCGTTTGAACTTTGAGAGCTGGGCCTTGGCCTCCGGCAAATCCATCTTGTTGGCGGCAACGAGCCTCGGTTTCTTCAACAGGGCGATGTCGTGCAGCTCCAATTCCTTGAGCAGGGTCTTGTAGTCATCCCGGGGATCGCGCCCGTCAACTCCCGCCATGTCGATCAGGAACAGCAGGATGGCACAGCGCTCGATATGCCTCAGGAAGCGGTGCCCGAGGCCCTTGTTCTCATTGGCTCCGGAGATGAGCCCCGGAACATCGGCGAGGAGCACGCGCTGGTCGCTCATCGGGAACTCAATCACGCCGATCTGCGGATGCAGCGTCGTGAAGGGATATGAGGCAATTTTCGAACGGGCCTTTGTAATGGCGTTGGTGAGGGAGGATTTGCCCGCATTCGGAAACCCCACGAGACCCACGTCGGCAATGCTCTTCAGCACGAGCTTGAACACGCCGCTTTCTCCCGGCTGGCCCGGATTTGCATGGCGGGGCGCCCGGTTGGTCGAGGTCTTGAAATGGAGATTCCCCCACCCGCCGTTGCCTCCTTTGCGAAGGATCACGCGCTGCCCGTCCGCAACGATCT
This sequence comes from Opitutaceae bacterium, assembly GCA_041652235.1. Lineage (GTDB taxonomy): Bacteria > Verrucomicrobiota > Verrucomicrobiia > Opitutales > Opitutaceae > MWDT01. Next base: position 4,069 of record JBAZHQ010000112.1, read on the forward strand.
CAGCCACGACCTGGCCCGTTTCCACATCCGTCACAATCGTGCCCAGCGGCATCTTCAGGATGCAGTGCTTGCCTTCGCGGCCATAGCAATCCTTGCCACGACCATGCTCCCCGCGCTCGGCCTTCCAGTGCGGACGATATTTGTAGTCGATCAGGTTATTCGTATCGTCGTCTCCCAGCAACACGACATCGCCGCCGCAACCGCCGTCGCCGCCGTTCGGCCCTCCCCATGGCTCAAATTTATCTCTACGGAAAGAGATGCATCCGCGACCTCCGTCGCCTGCTTGGACTTTGATTACACACTCGTCTACGAACATAGGGGTTCATGGTGCATAATCTTGCCCGCTTGCCAAGAGACTCATTTTTCGGCTGCGCCACAATCCATCCGTCACACCCGTTTTACTCTCATCCGCACTCGGTTGCTTATCGCCTGCGCCGTTTTTATTTGGCCTTGAGCCCGTCATTACTATCGTCCGGCCCATGCTGAAATCCACCTCCGTAAAGGCAGCACTGGCAAGCGCCTCATCCATGGATGAGATCCTCGTAAATGGATGGGTTCGAACCCGCCGCGACTCCAAGACCTTCTCCTTCATCGAGCTCAACGATGGCTCCTGCCTGAAAAGCCTGCAGGTGATCGCCGATTCTTCGCTGCCTAACTATACCGATATCCAGACTCTCACAACCGGAGCATCCGTCTCAGTTCAGGGAAAGCTCGTCCCCTCCCAGGGCCAGGGCCAGAAGTGGGAAATCGCCGCCAAGTCCGTGGACATACTTGGCAGGGCCGATGCCAGCTACCCGCTCCAGAAGAAGGGGCATACGCCTGAGTTTCTGCGCGAGATCGCCCATCTTCGTCCCCGCTCGAATCTCTTCGGCTGCGTCTTCCGCGTTCGCAGCCGCCTTGCCTACGCAATTCATCAGTTTTTCCAGGATCGCGGCTTCGTTTACGTCCACACGCCCATCATCACCGGCAGCGACTGCGAGGGCGCCGGCGAACTGTTCCGAGTGACAACTCTCGATCTGGAGAAACTTCCCCGTCAAGAGGACGGCAAGATCGATTACGCGGCGGATTTTTTCAAACACTCCACTTATCTCACTGTCAGCGGCCAGCTTGAGGTGGAGTCCTTTGCCTGCGCATTTTCCAAGGTCTATACCTTCGGCCCGACCTTCCGCGCCGAGAATTCCAACACTTCCCGGCACGCCAACGAATTCTGGATGATCGAGCCGGAAATGGCATTCACCGACTTGGCCGGAAACATGGACGTGGCGGAGGAGTTCGTGAAATACCTGATTTCTGACATCCGCTCCCATTGCGCCGAGGATCTCGAGTTGTTCTCGAAATTCGTCGATAAGCAGCTTCTCGAGCGCCTCGACTTCGTCCTCCAGCGCCCCTTCCAACGCGTCAGCTACACAGAGGCGGTTGACTTGCTAAAGAACAGCGGCAAGGCCTTCGAGTATCCGGTGGAATACGGCATCAACCTCCAGTCGGAGCACGAGCGATTCCTCAGCGAGCAGCTCTTCAAGCGCCCCGTGACCGTCTATAACTACCCCAAGGAGATCAAGCCCTTCTACATGCGCCTGAACGATGACGACCGCACGGTGACTGCCATGGATGTTCTGGTCCCCGGCATCGGCGAGATTGTCGGTGGCAGCCAGCGCGAGGAGCGCCTCGACGTCCTCCTGGCCAGCATGGAACGTCATCACCTGAATCCGGCGGATTACCAATGGTACCTCGACCTGCGGCGTTTCGGCACGGTCCCTCATGCCGGTTTCGGTCTTGGATTCGAACGCATGCTGATGTTCATCACCGGTATCCCCAACATCCGGGACGTCATTCCCTTCGCCCGCACGCCGGGCAATGCCGGGTTCTAAGCTTCCAAGGCCTGCCGATAGCAGAGTGCCGCAAGCGATCAAACCTGTATTGTTGCATCGCATTGGAATTTTCTCCACCCATCATGGAGAAGATTTGCCTCACGCATGAAAGTCATCCCCCTTGCGTTGATCGTGCTGGCCTCGGTGCTGGCTACGCTCTCAACCATATTGTTTATCACCGCACGCAGCGCTAATCTGCGTACCGAGGCTTTTCTCGCGATAGCAGAAGCGCGGATTCGGAGGCTGGAATCAGAAGCGACTGCCAAACAAACGCGTTACGACGCCATTCAGGCGCAACTTGCACAGTTCGAGGATGCCAAAACTCAGCTTGCCACCGCCGAACAACGCATCGCCGATCTCAACGATTCTCTCTCCAAGACTCGCAACCTTCTCCTGGTGCGCGTTCAAAACGAGACCCTTCTCAACCGCGAAATCGCCGATGCCAATCGGGCTTTGGAAGCAGCCCGGGCGCTTGCCGCTGAACTGGAGCGCTGCAAGGCCCGCATCAATGAATTGGAGCAAACCCTGGCGATCCTCCGTCGCCGCGGTATCGATATACAGACCGATGCTTCCGCACCCTCCGCCACCGTTGTGGTCGTGGGGCCCGAAAACGCCTTCGTTGTGTTTAATTTGGGCGCCAAACAAGGCATCGCTGTCAACCAGAAGCTTCTCATCCGGCGTGGAACCGATGTGATCGCCACGGTTCTCACTAGCGACGTGAGGGACGATATGTCCATCGCCCAGGTTGACCCTTCAACTCTCCGCACAGCCTTGCATAAGGGCGATTCGATCCTATTTGATAAATAACTCCATGAAGCATATCCGCCAACCTCTGCTTGCCCTTCTCGTGGGCCTTTTCACTCTTCTTGCCGCCGGCTGCACCACGCGTACCGCGTCGGATTCCTCCATCCCATGGAGCCGTCCGCAGAGCTGGGAAGGCCAGATTCCCGGCATGGGCAGCCCTCCGGCAGCGGCGTCCGCTGAGTCTTCCTGGGTTAGGACGGTATTCGGCTGGGAGCCGGATCATTGCCGTCCCTGCAAATCCCAGGCCTGAGTTCCCATCAGGACCTCGAAACCTATCAGGATGGAAAATTCCTCACTCAAGCCGCAACCAGGCCACCTTTACATGGTGGCCACTCCAATCGGCAATCTCGCCGACCTTACCGAGCGCGCCCTTGCCATCCTCTCCGCCGTCGACCTCGTTGCCTGCGAAGACACCCGCACCACGGGTTCTCTGCTATCGAGGCTGGGCATTCATCGCGATCTGTTCGCATACCATGAGCACAACGAGACTGAGGCGGCTGAGCGGCTCGCGGAGATGCTTGCTGCCGGCAAAAGCATCGCCCTGGTGACCGACGCGGGCACTCCCGCCATCAGCGATCCCGGATTTCGCATCGTCCGCGCCTGTCGGCGCCGCAATCTCCCCGTCGTGCCTGTCCCGGGGGCCAGCGCGCTCATGAGCGTGCTCAGCGCCGCGGGCCTCCCCACCAACGGCTTTCTCTTCGTCGGTTTCCTTCCGCCGAAAACCGCCGCGCGCCGAAGCTTCCTCGAAAAATACAGGGATTTCGATTACACGTTCGCCCTCTATGAGAGCTGTCATCGGATCGTCCCGTTCTCGGAGGAGATCGTCGAAGTGTTGGGTCCTGCCCGCGTGGTCTGCATCGCCAAGGAACTCACCAAGCTGCACGAAAGCTTCCTCGTGGGCGCCGCCGCCGATGTCCGCGACCGCCTTGCCAAGATGAGCATCAAGGGCGAGTTCGTCGTGCTCATCGCACCAGGCGATTTCGCGCTCTAGAAAAACGCCTGGCAGAGCTTGAGCTCGCTGCCATGCCTGGCAAATCTTCACCGTCTGCACCCCCGGCTGGCTGGGAACGCCTCCGCCCCGTGCTCAATGATGCGATGGACGGTTTACTGGCCCGAGTTCACGACGCTGAATTCGATTGCGCATGCCCTTTGGCCCGCAGACATGAATACCGCCGGTAGTTCGGATGCAGAAGCTGCCACAGTTCCATTCCGTAAGCGGCGGCAATACGGTCAGCGGTCTCCAGCCAGATCTGTTTTTTCCGCGGCGACTCTACGTATTGGTAGAATTTGTAGTCGAAACCCGCGAGCGAGGCGAATTCCTGCTGCGTCAACCCGTGCTTCTCTCGAAGTTGCCGCAGTCGCTGTTTTAATTCGGTTACTGGAAGCACTGCGCACTGTAGTTCCTAAGGTGCTTGACGAACACCTAACGATCTACAGTGATATGAAGCATTCGTGAGATAGATCCCCTCAGAACTCACCCGTTGCCCACCCGGGGCATTTCCAGAGTCTGCGCTTCCCCAACATCCATCGCGTCGCCCCATTCAGAGTCACCCTGAACAGCGGCAGCACCATCACCTTTGAAATCAACGGCCCCGGCCGCGGCACCACCTTCGATGCGATCGACCTCACGGCGGGCATCCTCGCTTACGGCGGCGAATTCGACCTGATTTTCGGCAGCACCATCGCGAATGGGACGACCCTCAATCTCTTCGGGCTGTCGGGCAGCGGCAGCACCGGCGTATTTTCCTCAGTCATTGCGAGCGGCAGCTACAGCGGCTCCTTCACCGACAACAGCGGCATCTGGACGTTCGCCGACGGGGCGCAATTGCTCTCCTTCTCGCAGGCGACCGGCGACCTGACGTTCTCTGCCTCTGCCGTGCCCGAGTCGTCAACCTACGCCGCAATCCTTGGCACCGCCGCTTTCGCCCTCGCTGTCTGGCGCCGCCGCATCTCGCCGTAGCGACGAGCGGAAGAAGAACCGAAAAAATGGTCAGGCTTTGCTTACTACTGTTGCGTGCGACCGGGGTGTTGAGGCGATGGCGACATGGCGCGCAAATTCAGGATCGAAGTGGCCGATGGCGAACTGGTGTTCTGAACCGGAAGCGCCAGCCATCCTTTCCCGGACGACGACTACGTCCAGCCGACCTGTCTGCGTGCACTGCACAGGCAGACACGCCAGAGGCATTCTGAGGACTCGCCCGTTGACAGCGAGCTGGCCGAAGGATTGGCTCCTCGCATCGTGAAAGCGGTGATCGATCCGCAAATGAGCCCGGGCGACCTGCCGGCGTCGGCAGATTTTATTAACTTCTGCCCTCGGATATTCGTCGTCCGGCCGTTCGCGCCGCACGACGGCAATGCAACCCTTGGTCTTGGGGGACTACGGGGATTGGCTTCGGTTTCCAACCGCCACCTTCCCCTTGAGGCGCGACAAATTCTGGCGAACAATGCGCTGCTCCACTATAACTTTTCCGCGGCCGACAAGGTGAGGGAGAGCGCCGGCGTTATGTGTCGCACGCAAAACGAGCACAGCATATGAATATCTCAATCATCATTCCTCAAGTCTTCTATGACTTCATCGCTCGCATATTACCAGGAGTCTTCTTCTCCATTCTTGCGCTGCTGAGCTTCCCAGAGTGGACAGGCTATTTGTCGCCGCTTGCGCTCAGTGAGAAAACAAGTTTTATGCAGTCTCTCGGACAAGGTGTTTTGTATGCAGCATTGTGCTATTTTTTAGGCTGGCTATTCTTTGCTTTCTCGCCGGGAACAATGCGCGATGAAAGCCGAAGAAAATATCAGAATGATGGAGACAGCAAATCTCTCAATGCTATGTATCAATGGATACGCTTGTCACATCCCCCGGCCGGATTTCGCATTGTCAAGCTTCGCGCTGAAGCCCGTATGTTTCAAGCTACGCGCACTGGAATGATCGTGATTGTTGTGCTCGCAGTTGCCTACGTTACTGGCTTGCTTCTCTTCCTGAGTCCGCCACCTTGGCCTCCCGACAGAGTCTTCTGGATGAGGCCATCGCTAGGTGTCCTAATCGCCATAATATCGTTCCTTGGATTTCGGAAATGCGAGGCAAAAGCGTGGAACTACTATTGGTCGAATGTCCGCACCGTCTATGACTTACTCCACGATACCGCTGATCCAGTCAACCGCTTTGCAGCAAGCCGTAAGTGACACCTAATAAGATCGTATGCATTGGTGTACAAGAATAAGGGTCAGGTTGTACTATTCGTAATTTCCTGATTTTTCTGATATTTTCCATGCTTTGACGCCCTGTTCCTTGCACAGATCGCACACCAGCTTGTCCACGTAAGCTCCGTCTTTCATGAAGTTGTTACGAATAGTACAGCATGACCCGATCCGCGATCACGGCAAGATATTAGGCAACTTAAGCACCTATTTATGTGCGTCTTCCGTTTTCTTATTTTTCAATAGTCAAACAACAGTGTTTTCAGCTTTACTCAATCATCGAGGTGGAACCATTGGAGTAAATAGAATGGAGAAGACTATGATCTCAGGAAATATTAAAAATGTCTTATCGTTTTTTTTGATCGCAATTATCCTTCAGCTTTGCGGATGCGCAACAGCTCACATTGAGCTAGCTCCGGTTGATGTTGATCGAGATGCAAAAACACTGACTCCGCCACCGGGGAAAGGCCGCGTGTATATTCTAATGTCTGAATATGGTTATAAATGGGCTTTGAAAGCGGCTGATTTTCCAATATACAATAACCAAGGCATGAAAACTGATCTCGGCTCGACGACATTTATTAAATGGGATCTTGATCCTGGTGCAATTGTAATTTATTATCATGGATCTTCTCCTATTTCTCCCTTTGACGCATTCTACCTAGCAGAGGGGCAAGTACTTTTTTTTCAGTGGGATATTACATTTGATGATATTGCTGGCGTAGGATGGATATGGCGATGGCTTACGCCTATTTCCAATGAGGAAGGTAGAACAAGAGTTCTATCCCGTAATATGTCATTAAATAAAGATTCAACCAAAAGAGAATACTTCGATTGGTCTTCTGCGACGAGTCCTGTTCAGGGCAAAAAACTTGGTTCTGGATTCTACTGCAGAGGTAATGCTTACTTCCAAGGTCGCAAGTTCAACGAGGCCATCGCCGATTACTCAAGAACCATTGAACTAACACCCAAACTGTCCGACTTGGCCAGACTAATGAGGAGTCTGGCATATAAATGCAATGGTCAGAAGGACAATGCGGAATCAGATTTTCAACAGGTTATAAAGCACACGCCAGAAATGAGATTAATGGCAACTTACCAGATGGCCCTAGTATGTGACAGAGAGGCATTTGTCCATGAAGCAATCAAATACTATCAAGGCTTCCTAGAAATCCTTAAGGAGCGGGAACAGCAACGTGTTAGCAGTAAAATAGCATATGCGCTTGGTTATATCGGTAGCTTAGTGTTAAGTGGGGGTATCTCGGTGACTACTATAGTTCCCCATGCTCACGGATTGCTGGGTGGAATGAGTGTCGCAGGAGGAAATGAGAATAAAAATATTTTGCCTCTTCGCTGTTTTCAGTGGAATAAGTTGGTTTACTAGGGAGAGGCCGAAGCCGGTGAACAGGGACGAACCGGTAG
>JBAZHQ010000113.1:0-9986 GCA_041652235.1 Opitutaceae bacterium
GGCGGCGGCGGCGGCGGATTCGGTGGCGGCGAGCGTGGCGGTTTCGGCGGCGGCGAGCGTCGTGGCGGCGGATTCGGCGGCGATCGCTAATAGCCTCCCAACGCAACGGAATAATCCCTTTCAAGCGGAGCGGTGAAAGCCGCTCCGCTTTTTTCTGGCGGAATGCCGGGAAATAGAAGCGAGAAGCGAGGAGCGGGAAGCGAGAATGGGCGCTTCGCGCCAAGAGCGGCGCCCTTTGGAGCGCATCATTTTCTATTCTTTGTTGCGAACATAGTGAGCCACACTTGGTGTTCCGTCTGCGGAACACCCATTCCCGATTCTCGCTTCTCGCTCCTATATTCTCTTTCCCCATGTCCACTGCTTCCGACGTTAAAGTCCATCTGTCGCGGTTGAGCGCCTGCGGGCGCTGTCCGCGCATGCACAAGCCTGTGGTGGTGGGGCGACCGGTTCCGAGTCCTGTGCTGCTGGTGGGGCAGGCTCCGGGAGACAAGGAGCCCGTGTTCGGGCGTCCCTTCGCCTGGACTGCGGGCAAGACCCTTTTCAAGTGGTTCAACGGAGCCCTCGGGTGGTCGGAGGACGAAGTGCGCAGCCGATTCTATTTTGCGGCGGTGTGCCGTTGTTTTCCCGGGAAAAAGCCCGAAGGCGGCGACCGCGTGCCCGCCCCTGACGAGATCGAAGCCTGCGCGCATTGGCTGCGCGCCGAGGTGGAGCTTTTGCGTCCCAAGCTGATCCTTCCGGTGGGCAAACTGGCCTTCGTGCAGTTTCTGGGCGAGCGCACCATGAACGAGACCATAGGGCGCACTTTCCAAGTGACCTACAACGGACATCAGGCGGACTGCATTCCCTTGCCTCATCCATCGGGGGCCTCGCCCTGGCATCGCATGGAGCCGGGGAAGACGATGCTCGGGCAGGCTCTGAAGCTGGTTGCCGCTCACGCCGCGGTGCGCGAGGTGGCCGCGTGGCCCGTTATCGACTAGCGGGGCAGTTGTCTCACCGCGGAAACGCGGAGTGCGCGGAGGAATGCATTTTAACGCAAAGAATATCGAAAGGTGAAAGAAGGTCGCAGAGGAATACTGCGCTCATGCTAGAAAACGCAATTGAATGGCCACTACCGAGCAAAGCGACATCAGACAAAAGGCACGAAAAAGCACGAAAAAAAGAGACTTAGGATACGATCATCGACCGTGCATCGTTCAGCTTCTGGGTGAAGTGATCTATTTCTGTAAGTATTTCTTATTGTACTACAGTGTTTTCAAATCCTCGCAGCCTGAGAGAAATTCCAAAACTATCGGCATTGTTGCCTCGCGGGAATTCTCCGATAGCCGAAAGCCGATCGCTGACAGCCCCGGTTTGCCCGACCTCCGATCTCCGACCTCCGACTTCCCTGCTGACTCTGGCTTCCGGCTTCTGGCATCTGGCCTCTTTGGTTGCGGCTCCGCCGCGCTATGAGTTTTTGTGCCTTTTCGTGGCAATTATCCGCTGCATTAAGGTTCACGCGGAGGAGGTGCGGCTCTTCTGCACCGTGATGATCACCACTGCGGCGACGATGACGGCCGATGCCACAAGCGTGCGCGCTCCCAAGGGCTCGTGAAGGATGAGCCAGCCTAGAAACAAGGCCACCACGGGATTGACGTAAGCATAAGTGGAGACGCGGGCAGGCGTGCTGTGCTTGAGCAGCCACACGAATGCCGAGAAACCCACGAGCGAGCCCACCACGGTGAGATAGCCTACTGCCAGCCACGAGCGGAGGCTGACGCATGCAGGATGCCAGGCAGACCATTCTCCCCTGATGGCCGCCACGATCGCAAGGGCAGCGCTGCCTGCCAGCATTTGAATACCGGCACCCGAGAAGAGCGGCGCGGGATTGTGCGCATGGCGCGAATAGATGGAGCCGATCGCCCATGAAATGCAGGCGACGAGGATAGCAATGACACCGCCCACAGGAAGGGCGCCACCAGCCTGGGATTCCCAAGGGGCCGCCAGCCATGCCACGCCTGCAAAGCCGAGCACCAGGGCACCCAAAGTGATGAGGTTTGGCTTCAACCCTCCTTTCCACGCCCATTCAGTGAGAACCATGATGAGGGGTTGGGAACCGATGAGCAGGGAGGTGATGCCGGAAGGGATGGAGGTTTCGGCCCACGAGATGAGACCGTTGCCGCCCATGAGCAACAGGACCCCGACAATCGCGTTGTCGCGCACCTGATGAAGCTTGAAGCAGAGCGGTCCCCGAAGTCGCAGAAATCCGAGCGTCAACGCGCCCGCCGCAAGGAAGCGGAGGCTCGCCATGAGAAACGGCGGGATGCTTTCCACGGCGATGCGGATGCCCAGATAGGTGCTTCCCCAAACGATGTAGATCGTCGCGAAGGCGATGAGGAGGGCGGAGCGTGAAGGATTCATGAGCGTGAGGCAGCGCAGGCCAGATGGCCCAGCGTTTGGAGGGCCTGATCGACGGAATCGCTCCAGGGCAGTCCGCAATTCAATCGGATGCAGTTTCCGTACCGATCCTTCACGGAAAAGAGCGGGCCGGGCGCGGTGCTGATCTTGTGCCGGAGCGCCTCGCGATAAAGGCGCAGGGTATCGACGCCCTCCGGCATCTCCGCCCAGAGGATGAACCCTCCCCGGGGCCTGCTCAGGCGCGTGCCCTTGGGGAAGTGGCGCAGGATGGATTGCGAAAAGAGCCCCAGTTGGTTCCGGTAGGCGCGGCGAATGGCGCGCAGGTGATGATCGTAACCCCCGCTGCGCAGGAAGTCCGAGATCGTCTTCTGGAGGACAACGGGAGTTCCCAGGGTGTTCGAGAACTTGAGCCGCTTGACCCGTTCAAGGTAGCGACCCGGTGCGCACCATCCCACGCGGAGGCTTGGCGCGAGCGTCTTGCCGAAGGAACCGCACAAGAGCACGCGCCCATCGAGGTCCCAGGTCTTGAGCGGCTTTGGCCGGCGCTCGTCGAAATGCAGGTCCCCGTAGATGTCGTCCTCGATCGCGGGCACGTCAAAATCGGCCAGCAGGCGGTAGAGCCGCTCCTTCTTCTCGTCGGGCATGCTGGATCCGATCGGATTCTGGAAGCTCGGCATGACGAGCACGGCCTTCACCTCATTGCCGGCGAGGGCGGTGCGCAGGGCCTGCAGCTCGATCCCCGTGCGCGGATCGGTGGGAATTTCCAGCGCCCGCAGGCCCAGGCTTTGGATGGTTTGCAGAAACCCGAAATAGGCGGGCGTCTCGATGGCCACGGTATCCCCGGGGCGGGTAACGGCGCGCAGGGACAGGTTGATCGCCTCGGTGCAGCCCACTGTGACGACCAACTCGTCGTGCCCAAGCGTGGCTCCCGCCTGCAGGTATCTTCTTGCGATCTCCCGGGTGAGCGGTTCGAAGGCCAGATTCATGGCATAGCGTCCCAGCATTGCCGGATCGTTGCGACATGCGGCGCCGAGGAATCGGGCGAGCTTCCTCGTTGGGAAGAGGGAAGGGGAGGGGCAGGCCGCCCCGAGAGGGATGTATTCGGGGTTGCCCGCGTTGCCGATCACCTCGGCCGCAAGGTCGTTGATCCCGACGTAGCTCGGCCTGGCCATGGGACGGGCGACCCTGGGCTCGGGCAGATGGCTGGGCAGAAGGGCCTGCACGTAGTAGCCCGATTGAGGTCTCGCCTCCAGATATCCCCTGCTCTCCAGAAGCGTGTAAGCCTGCAATACCGTTGAGATGCTCACATCCCGCTGCAGCGCCATTTTCCGCACCGACGGCACACGATGCCCCGGGCGCAACGTGCCCTGCTCAATCAGGCCTTGCAGCGAACCGGCCAAGTCCTGGTAGAGAGGCGTGGGCTTTGGGGCGTCGGTGTGTTGGATCATGGCGAGTGTTGCTGGCGCGTTGAGTGAATTGGAATTACAGATACATTACGGCTACGGACACGCCGCGCGACAGGGACAGTATCCGGATAATGTATCCGGTACAGTTATGGAATATCAAAATCTGTGACCGGCACAATTTACCTTTCGCGGCGGACGGACCCGGAGCGGCGCTGCCGCAACCAAAGAGGCCGGAAGCCAGAGGCCGGAAGCCAGAGGCCAGAAGCCAGAGGCCGGAAGCCGGAAGCCGGAAGCCGGAAGCCGGAGGCCGGAAGCCGGAAGCCGGAAGCCGGAAGCCAGAGGCCAGATGACAGAAGTCGGAGGCCGGAAACCAGAAGGCGGAGATCGGCCGCCCTTGGCGCGCCCGCGGCCTGCATCGACAGACAGAATACTGGCAGTTCACAAAAACCTGGACTTGCGCCCAATGTGAAAGTGAGTTCTTTATTTGCTTAGGGAGAATCTTTAGCCCCCTCCTGTACATGCCTGCGAAATCCATTGTCCTGATTGAAGACGAAACAGTTGTCCGGCACATGCTTCGGATTGCCGTGGAGCAGGCCGCAACCGGCATGAAAGTCACCTCCGAGTTTGGTGACGGCAAGGAAGGCTTGGAATACTGCCTCGTAAAGCCGCCGACCCTTCTCATTTGCGATCTCAGCCTTCCGGGAATGCATGGCTTCGACGTGATCAAGAGCCTTCGTGAGAAACAGCCTCAAGTGCGGATCCTTGTGCTGACGAGCCGTGCGGACGCCACGCTTCCCGCTCAGATTGCCGCATTGGGCGTGCAAGGCTACGTGGACAAGACAAAGCCCTTGCCCATGTTGCTCGAGGCGATCCGCGAAGTGGCAAGCGGAGGCATTTATTTTGCGGCAAAAGGCGTCGCTCCCGAGCCGCTGCACCAGCCCCAACATGGGCCGACCCCAAATCTCCCTGTCATTCCCGGCGCCGACCCTCTTTCGCCTCGCGAGATCGAGGTCGCGAAGATGGTGGCCGAAGGCAACGCATCCAAGGAAATCGCGGACAAGCTGGGCCTGAGTGTGCGCACCGTGGAAAAGCACCGTGCGAACATCATGGACAAGACCGGCGTGCGCGATGTGGCGAGCTTGACCCGTTATTGCATCCACCACGGCCTTGTGAGGCCCTAGGCGCTTGGCGCTCGCGAAATCTCGCCGGCCATCTAGCGTTCGATGGCATGAACGTCGTTCCAAGGCTGCTATTTTCGCTTGTTCTGGCGTTGCAGCTCGGTTCCGCCCTTCGCGCAGACTCGATGCTTGTTCTCAAGAATGTTTCCGTAGGCTTTGAGTCCGAGATCGGGGTGAGTTGGGTGGTGACGAATGCGGGGAAGGACGTTCTGAAGACGGAGGCGCCTTCGGAGATTGCGGCAAGGCTTCATTCCGGAACCCTGGTCTCCACAAATCTTGTCCTGCGCGCATCGGGAGCTCCTTTGTCCGTGGAGATCCCCGCGGGCGGTTATTCACGGATCGAGTACACCGCCAAGCTGCCCCCCGGCGTATTGGGGCCTGTGGTATTGGAGGCTCCTGCAACAGGGGCGCCGCCGGTCATGTTTTCCGTGCAGGCGCAGGACCAGGCTGTGCTGGCGAGCCAGTGCGCCCACTCTGAAGACGCAGAAAAGGCCGGCAAAACGCAGCATGAGACGGCGCTCAGGCGCAGCACTCGGCTGCTTCCTGGCATCTCGGCGTACGAGCCCGTTTACTTCGGCGTCGGCATGCGAGGCGGGACGAATGCCAAGTTTCAAATCAGTCTTAAATACAATCCCTTCGATCTCCAGCCATTCTACCTCGGGTACACGCAAACATCGTTTTGGGATCTTAACGGCACATCGAAACCCTTTCGCGACACCTCCTACCGTCCCTCGTGCTTTCTGCAGGATGTGCGCCTTTTGGTGTCGCCAGGCGGGACTTTTCTCCTCGGAGGGCAGGCGGGCTTCGAGCACGAGTCCAATGGCAAGGCGGGCTTGGATTCCCGGAGCATCAATATCGGGTTTATCAGGCCCCGCCTCGAGTGGCGCTTCGACGAGGACATGAAAATCGTGCTCTCGCCCAAACTCTACGGGTACATCGAGAAGTCGGAGAATCCCGACATCGACGACTACCGGGGCCACGCCGATCTGTATTTGGGATTTCTATACAGGGATTGGAAGCTCTCGGCCACGCTGCGCAAGGGCATGAAGGGCGGTTACGGCAGCGTGCAGGCGGACGCGGTGTTTCCGCTGCGATCCACGGACTCTTTTCTCGCGCGCATCGGCGCCCACGGGATGAACGGCGCCGTTTTCATCCAGTATTTCAACGGATGGGGAGAATCGATTCTCGATTACAACCGCAAGCTGCCCTGCCAGTTTCGGGCGGGCCTTATGCTTGTCCCCTGACACGACCGCGCGCCGTCTGCGCGAAATGCGCGGGAATCGGGTTCAGAGCATCTTGTCCAGCAAGTCCCCCACAGTGCGCACACAGGGCACGCACTTGGAATGCTTGAGGCCGGCCGACTGGAATTGCTTATGGCCCTGCTCGGTTCGCAGGTCGCAACATCCAAGAAGGTCGCGGCAATCGAGCGAGCCGTGCTTTGCCTTGAAAGAGGCGATCAACTCCTGGGTTTTAAGATAGGTTTCCTGGGTGTGGCTGGGATCTTCCCCTTCGCCACGCCCATAGCGCAGACCCAGCGCCATGATGCCGCCCGTGAGAGCTCCGCAAATCTCCTGGCAACGGCCCATTCCGCCGCCAAAACCGCAGGCGACCTTGAGGGCGATGTTGGGATCCAGGCTCAAGCGTCCATGGCAAGCATGGAGGACGGATTGCGAACAGTTGTATCCTTCGAGGAACTTGGCGACAGCGGTTTCCGCTAGGGTGCTCATGGCTTGAAGATCCGGTTAAGTGCTGAGTTGGCCATTCCGTTTGACTGGAATAATTGAACTGCAAAGAAGCAAAGAAGCAAAAGGATAAGTCCCGGACTGCCCGACCTCCCTGTTTTCCACTCCTCCGATGCCCGGGGCTGTGTCTCAAACATGGATTTCTCCTTTCATGTAGAGCATCGCAAATCCCGCCATCTTTACGCGGTCTCCATCAAGGGAGCACCACAGCTCGCCACCGCGGGCGGATACCTGGAGCGCATGCAGGCTCTTGCGTCCGAGTCGGGCAGCCCAGTAGGGGATCAGAGCGCAGTGCGCGGAGCCGGTGACGGGATCCTCGTCGATCCCCACGCCGGGCGCGAAGAAGCGGGATGTGAAATCGACGACGCCATTTCCAGGCGCCGTGACGATGACGCGTCCGGGGGCGATTCTCCCCAGGGCTGCAAAATCCGGCTTCAAGGCACGTACCTGGCTTTCACTTTCGTAAACACAGAGCCAGTTGTTCAGGTTCGCTAGCACGGCAACGGGATTGGCGCCGAGCGCCAGGCCAAGGGCGCCAGCCTCGGACGCAGGAGAAGGCGGTCTGGAAGGGAAATCCATCTCCAGCTTTCCATCGGGGAGCCGCAGGATCGTTAGCACGCCACTGCGTGTTTCGAAATCGATCGACATTGTAGCCTCGCCCAACTCTGTAAAGAGCACATGGGCGCATGCAAGGGTGGCATGACCGCACAAATCCATCTCCACTCGCGGCGTGAACCAGCGCAGATGATGGCGGCCTGGGGCCAGGCGCACGAAAAAGGCAGTCTCTGAAAGGCCGTTCTCAAAGGCGATTTGCTGCAGCACAGAATCAGAAAGCCACTGCGCGAGAGGAACCACGCCTGCGGGGTTGCCTTGAAATACCCTGTCAGTAAAAGCATCGACCCAATAGAAAGGAAAGCTCATGGCGTTGTGTCGGCAATTCTAGCAGGCTCTCTGCGTTGTGAATAGATGCAGCGCCTGGCATCCGAGAAGGGCAACTGTGCCCATTGATCGATCGGATTATCTTAGGCGAATCGCGACAGGGCGGGTCCTTCAAGGCGGCAGAGATTCCAGTCGGGCCTGTGTTTTGCGCCGATCGATTCATAGAAACGGATCGCAGGCTTGTTCCAGGCGAGAACAGACCATTCCAATCGGCCGCAGCCTCTCTTGCATGCGATTCGGGCCACCCGGCTGATCAACTTCTTCCCAATGCCGCGTCCGCGCTTGTCGGGCCGCACATAAAGATCTTCCAAGTAGATGCCTGGAAGTGCCAAAAACGTGGAGAAGTTGGTGAAGAAAACAGCAAAGCCGGCCGGGTCCGAGCCCTCCCAGGCGAGCAGACATTCAACAATGGGTTTTCCATTTGTCGGAAACAAGGCGGCCTGCAGGCGCTCCTCGGAAGCGGTGACCTCGTGGGATAGGTTTTCATAATCGGCCAACCCCCTGACGAGTTGCAGAATTGTGCCAACTTCGGTGGATTTGGCGGCGCGGATTCGCAAAGGCATGGCGTCGATACTGGGCAAATGATTGTTCCTCGACAAGCTCTGCGCGGTACGCTTGCGTGGCCGATTATCACACCATGACAGGGATGCTGCTGATGGATTCCTCGCTACCAGCGCTACCGGCGCTGCATTCCGTTCTGTCGGCAGGCGCAGTCACCGGATTGCCTTTGGCGACCGGTGTGTTCACCGCCTTTTTCGCCGTGAAAGCGTTCTTGATCTGCTGTCTCGGGGCAGCCGTCTGGATGCTTAGAAAACGGAGGCTTGGGAGGGAGGGATCGGCTGCCGCGGCCGCCTGTTCTTCGGAATCCGGAAGCGCGCGCATGTGTCCGAAGGATTCGAGCGGGAGCGAGGAGCGCCCGCGGTTGGCGCTTCAGGGCTTTAACGTGGGCGTATGGGAATACAATTATGCCACGGGGGAATCCCATTTTTCCGAGCGATGGAAGGCCATGCTCGGCTATGAGGGGCATGAGATCGCCGACCGCAGGAACGAGTGGCTGGATCGCGTGCACCCTGACGATCAGGAGACGGTGCGTGTCGCGCTGGAAGCCCACCTTCGCGGCGAGAGGCCGTATTACGAGACGGAACACCGCGTGCGCTGCAAGGATGGAACCCATAAGTGGGTGCTCTCGCGAGGGAAGGCTGTATTCGATGCTTCGGGGCGCCCCTCCAGGATCGTGGGAGCCCATGCCGACATCAGCGAGCGCAAGAAGGCGGAGGTCGCCCTCATGGAAAGCGAGGAGCGTTATCGCCGCCTCTTCGAGGATAATCCCACGCCGATGTATGTGTACGACCGGGAAACCAAGGAATTCCTCGCGGTGAATAAGGCTGCGGTGTCGCACTACGGCTACAGCAGGGGGGAATTCGCGAAGATGACCATTCACGCGATTCTTCCTCCCGCCGAGGCGGAGCGTCTTCGCGGCGCCGATGGGGAGGACTTGCCGATCGAGATGGAACGCTGCGTGAAGGAGCATCGACGCAAGGACGGTTCCACCGTCTTCATGGAGATCGCCGCACATGATCACGAATTCGGGGGGCGGCCCGCGGTGCTGGCGATGGCCACCGACGTCACTCAGCGGCACTTCGCGGAGAACAGTTATCGCGAACTCTTCGAAAATGCGGTCGAGGGCATCTTCGAAACGACGCCGGAGGGAAGGTTCATCAGCGTGAATCCCGCCTGTGCCCGCATGCTGGGCTATGCAGATCCCCAAGCCCTGCTGGAGGCGAATATCTCGGTGCAGAAGGACGTCTATACCCAGCCTGACAGGAGAGACCAGTTTTTCACCCTGCTTGGAAAATCGGATGAGATGCAGGATTTCGAATCCGAGGTGCGCCGTCGCGATGGCGGCATCATCTGGATCTCCGAGAATGTGCGCGCCATGCGCGATTCCGAGGGCAAGCTGGTGCGCTTCCAGAGTTTTGTAAGCGATGTGACGGCGCGCCGCAACGCGGCGGAGGCCCTGCGCCAAGGAGAGCAGCGGCTCAAGCACATAGTCCAGCAGGCGGATTGCATGCTCTGGCAGGCCAGGGTCGCCGACATCCAGGGCGTTCTCCATTGGGACTGCCATGTGCCTTCCTCGGGACTGTACCTCCGGCTTTTCGAGCGGGAACGATACGATGGGAAATCCATGTTCTGGACTCCTGAAATGGCGCCCGATCTTGAGGAGATGGAGCGCCGCAGCCTGCTGGCGCTACGGGGCGGCGATCACGAATACCATCAGGAATTCCGCGTCCTTCTGCACAATCAGACCGTTTGGCTATCCGAAAAGG
>JBAZHQ010000113.1:9996-11327 GCA_041652235.1 Opitutaceae bacterium
TCACGCCGCTCGACCCTGGGGAATGGCTGCTTGTGGGCGTGATCGTCGATGTGACCCTGCGCCGCCAGGCAGAGGAGGCGCTTCGCGTGAGCGAGGCTCGCTATCGCCAGCTAGTCGAGCATTCGCCCCTGGCCATCCTGGAAGTGGACATCTCAGGGATATCAAGCTGGGTCGCGGAGCTGCATGACAAGGGCGTGACGAATCTTCCCGCGTATTTAGACTCCCATCCCGAGGAATACATCCTGAGGCAGGCAAATACCCGGGTCATGAGCGCCAACAACGCCGCCATGCGACTGCTGCGCGCCCCCTCGGTCGAGGCGGTCTCCAAATACTGTGGCGATCCGGCGAAGGTTGACCTGGACCGCATTCGCCGGAATGTGCTGTATGCGTTATTCGACAGGCGTCTTGAGGTGGACGGGGAGCACACCTTCAGCGCCCTCGATGGAACCAGCGTGCGGATTGTGTACCACTGGTGGGTTCCCGTGATCGCGGGGCATCCCAATCTGCGCGGCTCGCAGCTTGTCCTGGTCGATTTGAGCGACATCACGCGGGCCGAAAATGCGCTGGCCGCCGAGCGCGAGCGACTGAGCGTGACCCTGCGTGCTATGTCCGAAGCGGTGCTCACCACCGATACCGACGGCGTGGTGCAGTACACAAACGCCGCCGCCGAGCAGATCACGGGATGGAGCTCCGCCGAATCCGTGGGTCGCGACCTGATGGGCGTTTGCGCACTGCAACATGCCCGCACCCAGACTTCCGTCGTTCTTCCGACCATGGCGGAGCTTGCCAAGACGCTTGTCGCGGATTTTCCGCCGCACACCGCGTTGCGCCAGCGTTCCGGTTCCACGCTCCTGGTCGAGGGCCGCTACGCGGCGCTTCACGGGGCCGACGGGGTGCTGCTTGGCGCCGTGCTGGTGTTGCGTGACATGACCGAGAAGGCGCGTCTTGAAGCGGAGCAGCTCAGGTCCTCGAAACTTGAGTCGCTCGGCATTTTGGCGGGTGGCATCGCACACGACTTCAACAATCTTCTGACTGTGGTGATGGGCAACCTCACCCTCGCGATGCTCGATACGCAGGTGATGTCCGCCGCGGGGCGCTGGCTGCGCGAATCGGAGCGGGGTGTGCTGCGGGCCCGGGATCTCACCCAGCAGTTGCTCACCTTCGCCAAGGGCGGCGATCCCGTGCGCACCGCGGTGTCTTTGGCCGATGTGGTGCGCGAGACCGCCGAGTTTGCCATGCATGGCGCGAAGGCGCGCTGCGTTTTCGAGTTCGCCCCCGATCTTTGGCCAGCCGAAGTGGACAAGGTCCAGATCGGCCAGGTGGTCCAGAAT
>JBAZHQ010000114.1:0-11311 GCA_041652235.1 Opitutaceae bacterium
AAACCACTATCCAAGGAACCGGATGCGTTAATTGCGCTCGTCCGGATCTGTGGGGGGTGTCGTCCAGTCAGACCATTGACTGGACGGCCCTATCCCGAAAACTATCGTTAATCAAGGAATCTAGATTCTAGATTCCTGTCTCCTGCCTTTTCGCTCAGACCAGCCCGAGCTTCATCCGGCCTTCTTCGCTGATCATCGACTGGTCCCAGGGAGGGTCCCAGACGATGCGCACGTCTGCGAGCGAGACGCCGGGCACTTGCAGCACCTTTGTCTTGGCATCCTCGGCAATTGCCGGACCCATGCCGCAACCCGGAGCCGTGAGAGTCATGGCGACGGAGACCTTGAACCTGTTGTCGTTCTCTTTCTCCACATCCATCGAGTACACCAGGCCGAGGTCAACGATGTTAACCGGGATTTCCGGATCATAGACCTGGCGCAACTGCTCCCAAACGGCTTCTGGATCGGGCGTCCCATCCTTGAACGTTGAGGCTTTCACGGTCGAATCGATCACCTCTTCTCCCAATGCGTCGGCATCCTTTGCGTCGATGCGAAACAAGCCCATGTCGGTTTGCACGGTATAGCTGCCCCCCAGCATCTGGTGGACAAAAACGCTCGTGCCCGCAGGCAGCGCAATCTTGTCCCCTGAAGGAATCAGGGTGGCGGCGATATCACGTGAGAGGTTTCGTTCGCGGTTTTTCATGGACGGCCTGAGGAACAACAAAGAACTCAGGGGGCTGGCTGTCGCAACAATGGAATCGCGAATTTAAAAGCCTCACCCCATTTCCTCGTGCTTCCAGGGCACAAAAGGCTGGACGGAAGACACGTAGAGCATGCGGCTGAGCCAAACGCCCCTTCTCCTAACTTACTCTCTTACGCTCTTACACCTCTTACGCTCTATCCATCCCGATCACTTCGGCAGCGAGGGATAGAACAGGCTTTCCTGATGAGCCCAGGTGGAGAGCTCCTTTACCTGTTTCTCGCTGAGTTTTGCCTCGGAGTGCATCCAAGTGTAGGAGGCAAGAGGCATTTCATGCTGGGAGACTTCTTCGGAGATCCGATTAAGTTTCTGTTTGGCCTGTTCGATCGGAAGCGAAGCGAATTCTGAAAGGTTAAGATGCCGTTTCCCGGCTTTGATATGATTGGCGAGAATCCATCCCGCGGGCTGGACTTCCGCATACCAGGGATAACGCGTGTTGTTGGAATGGCAGTCGTAACAGGCCTCATCGAGAATGCGCCTGATCGCAGGAGGTGTGGAAACCTGCACGGAAATATCCTTGGGCTGGACTGCGGCGGAGTGATTTTTTTCCGGTCTGATAGCTTGAATGGCGAACAGGACAATGAGGAGGCCGATTAGGATATGCATGGGCGTGCGAGGGGTTTTTCGTCTCCACTACTAAAGCATTCGGAATGCTGCGCTGCAACCCGCTAAGCGCCGATTTCGCAACCAGAGCGGCCAGAAGCCGGAAGCCGGCAAGGAAGTGCCGACTGTCTGCTGTCCGACGGTCCGACCGAGGCGGCTCCGCCGCCACCGTGTGCTCTGCTGGCCAGCAGAGCACCACCGTCCGACCGGTCCTACTGTGGGCCTCTGGCATTTGTCCTCTCTCAGGCCAAGGGCCGGTTCAGGCAGCGACGGTGGTCTCGCGCCGTTGCTTCAGGTCGCCTTGGACTTTCTTCATTTTTGCCTCCGAGAGGTTGTAGAGCAGCACGAGGCCTGCCGCCGCAAAGGCGCAGACAGCGGGGATGATGCTGTTCATGATAAGTATGCCATGAAGCGTGCGTTGCGAGAGCTGCGTATCGGCCACGTAGCCGAAAGCGCTGAGCATCTCTCCCGGCACCCAGCCGCCGAAGGTCCAGCCGAACTTCTGCGCCATGATGGCGGCGGAGAACACAAGGGCTGTCGCGCGGCGGTTGTTCCTCCATTCGGAGTAGTCCGCAGTGTCGGCGTACATCGCCCAGAGCACCGCGCTCGTGGGTCCGAGCGTGATCGAGTAGAGGATCTGGCCGATGAAGATCAGGCCGATCTGGTCGGGGCGGATGAAATAGTAGGCGATGGTCACGACGCCCGAAGTGCCGATGAGCGCGCAGTAGAGGGCTTTCTTGCCTATGAGGCGCGTGAAGAAAGGCACGAGCATCGTTCCCGCAATCGTCACCAGGGTGCCCAAGACGAGGAAGTACCCCATCAGTTCTCCGCCCGTCATCTTCCGAACGCCCCAGAAGATCGTGTTCACCTGCTGCCCGCCGACGTAGTTCTCGAAGTAATACACGAAGGTGCAGCTTCGGATAGCGATGCTCATGATGGTCGCGAGCGTGGTGATCGAGAGCATGATCCAGGGCAGGTTCGTCGAGAGGTCCTTGAAGTCCTGTTTGAGGTTTGTCTTCTGCTGCGGGGGTGGCGTGACGCGTTCGCGAATGACCAGGAAGCTGATGACGAATAAAGCGACCGCGATGATCGCGTAGCCGATCAGCGTGTGCTGAAAGCCGCGAGCCTTGTCGCCATGACCCAGCAGCTCGACAAAGCGAGGCGTGCCGAATTGCACGATGAGGCCCGCGCAGAAGGCGAAGACAAACTTGTATTTGGAAAGCGTGATGCGCTCCTGGGAATCGGGGGAGAGGACGCCGAGCAGGGAGTTCTGCGGGATGGCGACAATCGAATAGATCATCATTAGGAACGTGTAGGTGACGTAGGCATACACGATCTTGCCCGTGGCATCGAAATCGGGGGTGCTGAAGGCGAGCACGCCGGCGAGCCCGAAGGGCAGGGCGCCGAACAGCAGGTAGGGGCGATACTTGCCCCAACGCGAGTGGGTGCGATCGGCGATCACGCCGACAACCACATCGAACACGGCATCAAACATGCGCACAATCAGGAACATTTCACCCGCCACGGCTGCTGCCTTCACACCCGGAGCGATCTTGTAGATGTCGGTGTAGAAGAAGAGCAGGTAGTACATGAAGAACTGCCAGAACAGATTGTTCCCGAGTTCTCCGAGGCCGTAGCCGATCTTCTCCATGAAGGGGACTTTGCCATAGGATGCGTTTTGCGCGGGGGCGGTCATGGATGTGATGATGGGTGGGGGCGCGGCTGATATTCTTATATCCGCAGACTGAATGGCCACGAAAAGGCACTATGCGGCGTAGCCGCAACCAAAGAGGCCAGACGCCAGAAGCCGGAGGCCAGTAAGGGAATCGGAAGTCGAAGGTCGGTAACAAGCCTGCACCCCTTCGTCGAAACCATCGTGACATAGCGGGATCATCTCTAATATGCGCGAAATGCAGGGATGGTGTCACAACAAGCGGGCAAAAAACATGCTGCGGCTTCGAATCGGACCGTAGCGCGCCTATAGGCGCCTTTAGATTTGGTAGCCACTACTGAGTTTTTGCGCCTTTTTGTGGCAATGCGATTGTGTTCTCTGCGATCAGAGCACCTTTGCACCGTCGCCGGTCTGCATGTGGAGCACGTCGAGCTTGCCCTGGAAGTTCTTGGCGTAGGCATCGATGACGGTTTGGGCTTGGGCGGCATCGAAGCCGCCATCGGTCATGGCCATGACCGCTCCGCCGAAACCGCCGCCTGTGAGGCGGGCGCCGTAGACGCGGGGCGTCTTCTCAAGGGTATCGACCAGGAAATCGAGTTCCGCTGTGCTGTTCTCGAAGAGAGTCTGTGAACTGCGATGGGAGGCGGTGAGAAGCTTGCCGACGGCCTTCAGATCACCGGTCGGGAGCACGGCACAAGTGGCATTCACGCGGGCGATCTCCTCGATCACATGCCTGGCGCGTTTGTAGGAAGCCGCGCTTAGCCTGCCCTTGGCGGCCTCGAGCATGGCCGGTGTGGCTTCCACGAGCAGGTTCACACCGAGGGTCTTGGCGGCCTCCATGCACTCCTTGTGGCGAGCGGCGTACATGCCGTCGACCAGGGCGTGCTTCGTGTGCGTGTTGAAGATCCAGAAATGAGCGCCGGCAGGCAGGGGAACGGTCTCAAAGCGAGGACCGCGGCAGTCGATGAACACAAGGTGGTTCTTCTTGCCGAAGCCGGAAATGCCCTGATCGAGAATGCCGCAGGGAACGCCCACGAAGTTGTTTTCCGCGTGCCTGCCCATTTTCACCAGCGTCTCGCGCGGCGGATTCTGTCCGCTGATGGAGAGGAAGGCCAGGCCCGAGGCCAGTTCCACGGCGGCGCTGCTGCTGAGCCCGGCGCCCACCGGAAGGTCGGACATATCGAGATAGTCGAAACCCTCGGGAGCCTTCAGGCCGAAGGCCGGGAATGCCGCGAGCACACCCTGTGGGTAGTTGGCATAGCTGCCTGTGCCGACCAGCTTCTTGAGTTCACCCTTGGGTATCGTGACGATCTCGCCCGTGTGCGCGCTGAAAAAGCGCCTCTGGCCATCAGAGCGTTTGGCGATGGCGACGCTGATGCCCCTGTCGATGGGAACACCGAGGACGGTGCCGCCGTTGTAGTCGGTGTGGTTGCCGATGAACTCGATGCGCCCCGGGGCGCGGGTCATCGCTTCGGGATCGCGGCCGAACACTTTCTGAAACTGGGCGATGAGAGCGGCTTTCATTTAGGGAAGAGGGAAAGTGGAACTGCAAAGAAACGAAGAAACGAAGGTTCGATCCTTTGATTCTTCGTTTCTTTGCAGTTTTCTAAATCAGAGCTACGGCGGAACCGAGGGCTACTTCTTGCGCTGATCGTCGATCTGTGTCGTTGCATCGACCTGATTGCCCTCGATGGCGACGGCGCCGACTTTCGGGCCTAGCCAGATGCCTGTGTTCTGCAGGTGTTGGGCGCCGGTCCGGGTATCGCGGATGATATTGGCCTTGAAGAGAAGATCGTTGGTCTCGCCCTCGACGCGGATGCCCGCCTCGGTCTTTTCGAGGCCGTTGCTCTCGATTACATTCTCCTCGATTCGGTTGCGATGGCCCGCCATGCCCACCGTCTCATCGCGGAAATAGATGCCGGCCTCGCGGTTGCCGATGACCCGGTTGCGGCGGATCAGATTGTCCGTGTCCTTGTGTCCGATCGAAATGCCATGGCGGGCGTTCCCTTCGAGCAGATTGTCCTCGAACAGGCCTTCCTTGACCCGCCAGCAGAGATAAAGGCCGTCATCGCCGTTGTTGCGTGCGATGCATTTCCGGATGATCGGCCGCTGGGAGCCGCTGCCCGGGTGCAGGCCAAGGCACGTGTTCCCATCGGACACACAAGACTGCACGATCACGTCGTTGCATTGCTGGAAACTGATACCGTCGCCGGCGTAATTCCTGACGGTGCAGCGGTCGATCTGCGCGCCATGGCAGCGATACAGGAAGATGCCCGCTCCGCGGCAGCCGGTAAGGTAGATGTTTTCCTCCTTGGTCCCCTCGATCGTGAGGTCCTCGATCTTCACTCCCTCAAGGTGGTAGCCGCTTACGACCGGGAAGATCGTCGCCGTCTGTGCGCCGTTTGCTATCATGCAATCGGAATTCAGGGGGAGGCTGATTGAGTATGTGTTTCCCCGCTGGCCGGTGATGCGGGCGACCGTTGTATGAAATCCGCCGGCGTTGAAGTCCCAGATCGAGACTCCGTCGCCCACGGCAAAGCCTTCCGGATTGGTTACGGTGATCTGCTCCTCGCCATAGTCGCCGTCGATCGCCAACGGAGAGATTGCGGCGCGCGCCTTGCGCAGGATCGTCTGGCCTGGAGTGCCGCGAACGGTCACCCCGCTGCGCAGGTGGAGGGAGTCGCGCATGAGGAATTCGCCGGGGCCGATGATGACCAGCCCGCCGCCCAAGCCTGCCACATAATCGACCGCACCCTGCAGGACGCGTTGATCCGAGCCCACAAAATCGCCGGTCTGCACGCCCACGGTCACGCTGGGCACCACCTGCATCGGCGAGTGCATGGCGCCGGGCAATTGTCCCGGTTGCTTGGCGGAGAACGTATCCGGTGCCGCCTGAGTTGTCGTGGCGAATGCTGCCAGCGCAGATCCGAAAAGGAGCAATTTGAGCGTCATGAGC
This sequence comes from Opitutaceae bacterium, assembly GCA_041652235.1. Classification (GTDB taxonomy): domain Bacteria; phylum Verrucomicrobiota; class Verrucomicrobiia; order Opitutales; family Opitutaceae; genus MWDT01. Next base: position 5,989 of record JBAZHQ010000114.1, read on the forward strand.
GTAGGTTTTGTACTACGCAGCCGAAGGCAAGCCTGCTCAGCGGATTATCCTATTGCGATGGTTCGGAGTGCCTCATGACACAGTCTCTTGGCTTCGCGCAAGGGAGAGCCTTGGAAGGCAGAGCTCGCCATGCATTTAAGAAAACAATGGCCTGGCCGGCGAAACTCTTCATCTAGGAGCCCCGAGTGCAATCCGAAGCCTTTTGTGTCGTGCGCAAGGCATCGAAAATCGGCAATCAGCGGCCCCATGGATCAATCGTGCTTGCAGGGGAAAAGATCCCTGACACGAAATCACGGAGCCGATCATCTGGATTGACTTTTCTTTTGGCGTACCTACTCGTGCCCACCACTTATCCCTAACTCTGCATGGGCAGGTTTGCCGTTTGAACTCGTCTGAGCAATTCTCCACTGCCGACAAAACTCGCTGGTTTACCGAAGAGGTCCAACCATTCGAGCGTCCGCTGCGTGCCTACCTCGGCCGGTCGCTGCCGTCGCAGGCCGACGTGGATGACTTGGTTCAAGACACCTATATTCGCTTGCTGAAGGCCAGGGAAACGGGCTCGATCCGGCATACCAAAGGCTTGCTTTTTACCATTGCACGGAACGCGGTGTGCGATTTTCTGCGCAAGAAAAAGAGTGCCAACATCATTCCCATCACGGAAAGTGTGGCCATTCCCGTCTTAAGTAATGACGAAGATTTGACGGAATTGGTCTGCAGGCAGGAAGAACTGACGCTTCTGACCGACGCCATCAATTCCCTCCCTAAACGTTGCCGCGAAGTGATCCTGCTCCGGAAAATAAAAGGCCTCTCCCAGCGAGAGATCGCCGAGATGCTCGGCATTGCCGAGCATACCGTCGAGTCACTCACCGGGAAAGGGGTGCGTCGCTGTGCCGACTACCTGCGCGCGCACAACGATCGCCAACAACCCAACCATGTCCCGGAACCCTGAATTCGGCGACTCCGTCCGACCCCTGTCCTCCGATTCTGTCGCACACGATGCGGCGGAGTGGGTGGCGCGTCGGGATCGTGGTCTGACTCCGGAGGAGGTGGTCGCTCTTGCCGAATGGATGGACGCCGATGACCGTCATGCGGCAGAATTTACACGGATCAGCCGCAGCTGGCAAAAGCTCGATAACATCGGTGCTGCGCCGGAGCTGGCCGCCATGGCGGATGAGGTCGAAGCGCGAGCCAAGGCACGGCGGGCGCGACGACCGATTTGGGCTGTGGCAGTTGGCTTCGCGGCCGTGATGGGTATCTTTGTTTTGTGGAAAGCTTCTCAAGTCGCGTCTTCTCCCGGTCCGATGAAGGCAGCGACGGAGAGTTACATCGTGCTTCCCAGCACGGCGCGGAGCATGGCACTGCCCGACGGTTCTGTGGCGAAGCTGAACGGCGACAGCCGCATTGAGACGGATTTCACTTCTGCCGAACGCCGGGTCAGGCTCATGCAAGGCGAGGCCCATTTTATCGTGGCCAAGGATGCAGCCCGCCCGTTTATCGTTTCGGCCGGCTCGATTAAAGTACGCGCCACCGGCACGGCTTTCAACGTGCGTCTTGCGGCGGATTTTGTCGAGGTCCTCGTGACCGAAGGCAAGGTGCAACTGGGGAATCCGGCATATGCCTCCGAGCAACCGCTCCGGCACGATGAGTCCCCCAATCTCGCGGCTCCCGAGCGTGCGTTGATCGCCGGCGAACGCGCGGTCGTACAGACGGCGGCCAGCGTAAAGATTCCCGTCACGCTCGATACGCCTTCCCAGAAGGAGATTGCCCAAATGCTGGCCTGGCAAGGCACGCAGCTCGTTTTCAATCGCACGCCCCTCGATCAGGTGACATCTGCGTTTAACCGGTATAATGCCCGCCAGTTAGTGCTGGCAGATCCCGCGTTGCGCAACCGCACCCTATCAGGGGTTTTTCGCGCAGATAATCTCGACGGGTTTATCCAACTGTTAAGTGCCAGTGTAGACGTGACTACGGAGCCTCAGGGCACCGACCGAATCTTGCTGCGAGCCGCGCCCTAAGTGCGTCTCAATCCATCGAGAGCAACATAGGGCTGGAGACAGTTTTGATTTCCTGCTTGGTTTTTTTCTGTAACCGATCGTAACGGAAATTTGAAATAACCAAGTCTTGTGAGGTGTAAGGCGCAATTCACGCATGCCTGACACCCAAGATGCCCGAGAATGTTTCCCAAAAATTGTGGTCCCCGTTCGCAATGGTTGCCCAGATTGCTTGGCGTTTCCATTGCCCTCATCGGAATCTTTTTTGGGACGCAAGCACCGGCGGCTACCGTAAGCGCCAACTGCGCCTTCGATATCCCCGCCGCGACTGCGGAAACGGCTTTGCGCTGCTTTGCAGAGCAGGCTGGCACGCAGTTCGTTTATTCTGCGGACAAGGTGAAAGGGGTGCGCACGAACGCGCTGAAAGGAAACTATGCGCCCCGTGAGGCGCTCGACCGCCTGGTGTCCGGCACGGAATTATTCGTCGTGCAGGACGACAGGACGGGTGCGCTCACGGTGGATCGGAATCGCTCCCGCGCGGTTTCGCAAAACTCCCCAACACCAAAAAATGATACCAGTATGAAGAACCACAAGACACTACGCGACTGGCTGCACGTGCTACTCGTTTCCGCCAGTTTGACGAATCTTCCCGCGAACGCCCAACAAGCGGCGCCGGCGGCACAGCAACCGAAGGCAACCACCGACGAATCGGAGGAAGTCATACTCTCTCCGTTCGTGGTGAGCGCGGACGACGAAAAAGACCGCTATCAGGCGACGTCGACCCTGGCGGGCACTCGCGTGAAGACCGATCTCAAGGATATCGCTTCCTCCCTCAGCGTGATAACCGCTCAGTTCCTCAAGGACACGGGAGCGACCAACAACCAGACTCTGCTCGTTTACACGACCAACACGGAGGTCGGCGGCATCTACGGTAACTACGGCGGCGTGGGCAACACGTATATCAACGGCGCAGGCGAGCCAAGCCTCACTCAGCCGAATACAAACACCCGTGTCCGCGGGCTCGATTCGGCCGATAATACCCGCGACTATTTCCAAACCAGTATTCCCTGGGACTCCTTTAACGTGGGCCGTGTCGACCTGCAGCGTGGCCCGAATTCCATCCTCTTCGGCATCGGCAGCCCGGCCGGCATCATCAATAACAGCGTCAACCTGGCAAATTTCAAGGACTCCTTCAAGCTGGAGAATCGCTATGGCAGTTTCGAGAGCGCCCGATATTCGTTGGATATCAACAAGGTCCTGATCGACCAGGAACTGGCGCTCCGGTTCTCCGCGCTGGATGACCGGACTAAGTACCGCCAGAAGCCCGCTTTCAATCATGATCGCCGCCTTTTCGGCGCCGTGCGCTGGGATCCGAAGCTCTTCAACATGGCTTCGGCCCACACGACTTTGCGCGCCAATTTCGAGCATGGCGAGGTGACGGCCAACCGTCCGCACACATTGCCGCCCATGGACAGCATCACGCCGTTCTGGAATTCCTCGATCAACAAGACCACTCTTGATTCGATTTACGCGGGGGTTGCGGGAATCTCTCCCTGGCTTACAGGCGGGACGGTCACTCTTCCAAGCGAAAAGATGAACATGTGGATCGGCCAGGCCGGTATTTTCTCGGGAACCGGTGCCCCCAACTTTATCTACGACAGCGCCACGTCAAATCCCCTCAGCGTTGTGAATAGCTTCGGTCCAGGAAGCACCAACCCTCCCTCATATTATGGCATCAGCAAAACCGGAGCACGCGACGGTCAGATCGACGGGTACCAAGCTGGGCCAGGCGTTTCAATCGCCGGCTACAACATTCACGCGATCAATAACAATCTGTATTTTCCCACGGACCCGCAGTCGCTGGGTGCCTCGACGGGTTTCTACAAGGACAAATGCCTGCTCGATCCCACGATTTTTGACTTCTTCAATAATATGCTGGAAGGGAGCAACAGCAGGCAATGGCAGGGCTGGGACGCCTTCAACCTCGCTCTTGAGCAGACCTTCTTAAACAACCGGGTCGGATTTCAGGTGGTGTATGACCATCAGAACTACAATGATGGACAGGTGGGAATCTTCAATAATGCCATCACCGTCAATATGGAGACGAATTCCACTCAGGCGCCCTGGCCCTATAGCACGTCTGTAACCAAGTATAATGGCTCGGGCACGGCCGGCACCAACGCTAATGCCGGGCGCGCGTATATCGCAGGCAATGCCGGCGGCGGCAGCACCAGAAACACGCGTGAGACTATTCGGGCAACCGGCACCGGCGAACTGCGGGCCACCGACCTCCTGTCGAGGTCATGGCTCACCGACCTGCTGGGCCGGCATGTGTTCACGGGCTTGTATTCGAAGGAAACCTACGACCAGGAGAGTCGCAGTTGGATTCCCTTCGCAGTAGATGCGACTTGGCCGGATATTGTCGGCAGCGGACCAGCTCAGGGTTCCGGCAACGGCTTGAGCGATAGAAATCGGGCTCTTGGCATAATCAGCTACATCAGCGCTCCGCTGTTCAGTACTTCGTCAGCCTCCGGCCTGTACCTCAAGCCAGCTACCGCGAGCTATTCACCCTCAGGGCCGGTTAATATTCAATACTTCGATTCGCACTGGAAACCGTCGACGAATCCGACCGACGCCACCTATGTGAATCCAGGAGCCGCGTGGACCAATCCGGTTGCCGCATTTTCATCAACTGACCTCGTAGCTGCTTCGACTCAATCTGAGAATCCAGCCAACTATGTGGGTTGGAAGACCGGCACATTCAATATCCTGAATGCGGACAACGGGGACATCGACTCGCTCTACAATAAGGGGACCAAAGTCCAGACGATTACCGAATCGAAGGCTCTGACTTGGCAGGGCTTCCTCTGGGACGATAATCTCGTTGGCACTTTCGGCTGGCGCACCGACACACAAAAGCAGCGCTCAGCTACAGCCCCGGTCAATACAAGCACGGGTATAGCCGCCATGAGCTACGATTTGCTACCGCTGGACATGGCGACCGGCTATTCAAAGGGCGACAGCAGGAGTTGGGGTGTCGTGTTGCATGAGCCCAAGTCAATCCGCAACAAGCTTCCGTTGGGCACGAACATCAGCCTTACCTATAGCGTTGGCAATAATACCCGCGTTCAGAATCGTTATGGCTTCAGCGGGGATCCCCTGCCGAACGCCAAGGGTGAGACGAAAGACTATGGCTTTGTGATCAACACCTTGGATGATCGGTTGAGCTTAAAGGTCACTTGGTACAAGACCACCGTCATGGACGCCAACATGAACAGCAATCCTGGTGTCTCGATATTCGGCCTCAACGCATACTACCTGTACAGCATGGA
>JBAZHQ010000115.1:0-11291 GCA_041652235.1 Opitutaceae bacterium
TGTTGCGGATGAATCCATTCGATTATCTGCGCGAATATAGTTTTTCCCAGGTTCATCGCGCCAGAATGACGCAAAAAACGACTCCATCACGAAAGTATTCATAATACTCTTATCCATAAACGCTTACTAATTTTTACAAATCCCACATTATGCTTCACGTTTTCAAATCGCTCACATATCTTTCTGAGCTTATCTCATTGCCTTCCAATTTTAAACGAAGTCGTTTTTATATAGCTACCGGACAGCAGTGATTTGAAATCAGAAATGAAAACAAGTGTAAGTATTCCGATTGGACTTCTAGGGCTAATAATATTACTACTCGCTGCTTGCTCCAATCCCGAGAAGGATTTAGCAGCCGCGAAGGATAGAAATACCGAAGACGCTTATCATGAATTTATCCGAAAACATATTAAGCATCCCTTGGTAGCGGAGGCTAACCAGCGTTTGGTATTATTGGCCTACAATCAGGCAAAAGCCGACGGTTCGGCTGGATCGTTTAAAAAGTTTCTCCAGAAATATCCTGATTCCACTCTTACGCAACAGGCAAACAGTGATTTGGAGATGGCGGAGTTTGTAGAAGCCAGCAAGTCAGCTACCAGAGCAGCTTGGGTAGAATATCTTTCGCGCAATGACTCATCCCCGCACTCTGCCGAGGCTCGTTCCCAGATCGACGAGCTTGACTACAAAGCAGCCCAGCAGAAAACCTCGATTGCAGGATGGAACGAGTTTCTTGTTCAACATCCAAATTCTGTGCGACATACCGATGCGCTAGCCCAGCTCGCGATGCTGAATTACTCTCGAGCCAACCTAGATAACAGTGTCACGGCCTGGGAAGAATTCCTTAGATACCATCCCGATGCGCAACAATCAGACGAAGCACGCATGCGCTTATCGGTGTTGCTTTTTGCTCAAGTAAAGGCGCCACCAAAAACCGACGCCAAAAATTTGCTATGGAACGACAGTTACATTAATGAAAGCCACAAAAGAAATGCACAGCGTACAGATGTTGCTCAAGTTTGCGCGGCAAACCGGATAGACCCTAATAAGGTCGTAAATGGAGAGACTGCATTGTCGCTTTGCTACCCTCTCTTTTTTGATATAACTAGATTAGAAAATAGACCTGACATCAAAACTCTGGCAACGTTGGTAAATGCCGCACTATTGTCTATGAATAATAGACCAACTTTCGAGCAAATCGATGCTTCAATTCGATCGAAGTTATATTCCGTATTTGGAAAACCAGGTGATAGAAATGGTCGTATATGTGATTTTGCTGTCAGGATAGTCCAAATATTCCCCACGGTAGGTACCGCAGCTTCCGTTCGTGTTCGAGCTGATACATTCTTCTATGACAATTCTGGTTCTTGGATTATCTTTAGCAAATGTAGCGGACCAGAAGCCCATTATTACACAAGCGAATATGCTGGTCTCGAAGGTACGCAGGGGAATGTCGAAAGCAGCGATAAACTTGAGTTTATGCTACAAAGGGATGAAAAAGGCAATGCGTGGATAACTGAATTGGTGCTGGACGGCAAGATATTACAAAAAATGTGATCGATGACTAAATTCTGTCTGGCTGCAAATTTACAAGACCTTATCTTCGACTCACGGAATACCTCCTTAGGGTGTGGATTAGAACACTATCGATTTTCTAAATACAATGCCGATTACTGAGTTTTAAAACTACTTTAATATCGGAACGATTAATCTATGGAAATGTATGAGTCCTCAAAAACATGATAGACCTACAAACGATACGGAAGGAACAGCTGTGAGAAAGTCTGAATCCGAGTTTGTCAAAGAGCTTAGACAGGAACTTTCGCAGTCACAGAGCAAAAGGGCTGACTATATCAAATTGAAGCTAGCATTCACTACTGCATTGCTAGGGGCTGGTGCATTTATTCAAACAGACAAAACGGTTGGCAATCCGATGCTTCTTATAGTGCCATTGGTATGTTTAATATTCGATTTATACATATTTGGCGAGGATTTTTCTGTTAAGAGGGCTGGAAAATTCCTTAGCCTATCACCATATTGCCCAAGGGAGGAGAGGATTTGGGAGGAAGTTGTAAGCAAAAATAGAGACCCTTTCTCGCATTATGCTGGGCCTGCATCAACAATCACTACCAATGTAGCAGCGTTTTTGGGGCTGTATTATTGTGGGGATGTTCGAAGGCATCCTCTGTTTATTTATTGGCTAATATTTACAATTTGCATGTCAATCTTGCCATTCGCGTATAGGTATACAAAAAATGTTTTACTTAAAAGACTGCCAAAAGATATCGACGACACGAGGTTAATAGTAAAATAGCGAAGTCGCTTTATTGTATATTAAAGATTACATAATATCCCAATACATTCCCATGAAGACTATCACATGCTCGGTTTGTGGTAAAAATGTCTCAATATTTACGGCTCCATTAGGAGAAGACGGGCCCGTTATTTGCGGAAGATGTTTAGATGAGGCTGATAAGGAAAAGGCAAGAAAGCTTTATAGTGAAGGACTGACAACTCGCTGTGCGATTGTTGAATTGATTGCGGTTCGTCCAGCTTTCGCCTCAGGAAATCCTATTGCATTGGTCGAAGCTCCGAATGTGATTTCAAGATCACTGCTGTCCGGTCATGAAGGCAAGCCAATTTCATAAGATACAGTAAATAAACGGAATAACTTATTGAAAGTTTGGCAGCTCGGAATAAAGGGTCAGGCCGGAATGGCACTAAGTTAAGAGTTTTCACGGTGGATGGCATTTGTTTATTTGTATCTCCGTGAACTAGATACGACCATTTCTCCCCTTGGTCTGGTCAGTAGCTGATAGACTTTTGGTCTTCTCTTGACGGCCCGTGGTTCCGAGCGATTCGGTCTTTCCGGCACTAGGTCGCACGCAAGCGCCAATAGTATGTCCTCATATCTTGCCTTAATCGTTTTCTCGTCCGTGTGACCGAAGAGAACAGTCCATTGCCGCAGGGTATCGACCGTGCCCTTAAATGAAACCCTGTAGATCGATTTATTATGCTGCTGCGCAGATTCGAGCATCAGGCCTCTCACCATATTATAGGCGATCACCTGCATGTATATTTCTTTCTCGATCATGCCGGGGCTTTCCGTGCGCAACACATCCAAGCCAAGGGTTGTCTTAATGTCTCGGAAATTGAGCTCGATCTGCCATCTGCGGTTGTACAATTTTACGATCTCTTGGTCGGGATATTTCTCGGTATCGAGTAGTGTCGTGGCCAGGGTGATCTGCGTTGTCCTAAACCCGGGTATCTCCACTTTATAGGTGATCACTCGCACCTCCATCGCATCGGGCAACTCGGCCCACGATCCCTCTTCCCAACCTTCCTTGCGCTGGGGTTTTTCCCAGATGCTAACCCCGTTTTTGTCTTTGCGGTTTTGATGCAGACGCAAGACCACATCGACATTCCTGCGTTTGAGCGCGGCTATCACGCCCCATCCGCAGAAGCCCCTATCTCCTAGCATGATATCTCCTTCTTTCAGCCAGTCTATCAGCCTTCTGAGTAACGTTATGTCGTGGTTCTTCCATGAATCGAAGGCGAACCGTTGCAGATGGCCCGTTGCCAGGCTGAAGAGCCCCACAAGTTTGCCCGTGGGGAATCCACAGCCCTCCTGCTGCCCTCCCGCGTAAGGATACACAGCTCGGTTCTCATCGGTATCGGGCATGGATATGCCTGTACCGTCCACCACCTTGACCGATCAGCCCAGCCACAGCTCTTCCTCCTTGGTCTTTCTTCCGAACCACTCGCAAAGACTCTCGTGCGCCTTTTTTAGAAGCTCTACGCTCAGTCGCCCGCGTGCCTGGCAATATCCACTTGTATTATCGTCGGGAGGCTGCCTCCTGGATGCTATTGCCCAGGCCTGCACACGCCTTACCGCATCCCGACAACTGCTGCCCCGGGACATCACTTGTCCCAGAAACGCCGTGAAGGTTATCATCGGCGTAAACATGCGCTTTCGCTCACCCTCTACAGTGAACTGTTCCATCGGAATGAACCGACCTACCAAGGTAGCCAAACCGTCCAGCTTCTGTGCCTTTTTTATCATGGTATCGGCTGTGTGTCTATTTTGTCGCGCACGCAAGTAAGGGGAAAGACCCGGCAGGTACAAGTTAATGATTTTCATGCACATGCAGCAGCATGAAACGTGCCTAAACTGTTTATTATTAGTTAATTATATTATTTGTTAGCCATGCGCTATGATGCCCTCTGCGCTAACTTAGTGCCATTCGGGTCAGGCCGAGTAACGCGGAAATTTGCCCTCTGGCCGGCCCCTAGGCGGGTCGATCGGACAGGGTCCGCTAAGCGCTAACAAATCTCCTCTCACCTGTGGTTTGAGTCCGGACTGGCCCTCGGATCTGCCTCAGGCGTGCGCTGCCTGGCGTTGCTTCGGTTGACGCCTTGATCGCGGTCGCCGAATCCGTCGTGCGGGTTTCCCTGCTGGCCGAAGGCTTGGTCCTGTAAAATTAGATATTATGTCCGGTCCGACTAAACGTGAAAACTAAATGCAGTAAGTCCGAAGGGGTCCGCTAACTCGCATTCATCCTACTCGCTCTTTAAAGTGCGAATATCGATCCATTTTTAACCACGGAACACACGGACCACACGGATTCTGACCGGTCTCGCGCGGAGGAAAGGCAATCAGATTTCGATCTATTCTTGCACGAAGTCACGAAGGACGGACAGCAGAGCCTTGGGATAGTATGAGAATGAGAGATTATGAGATTAGGCATCACGACCCCCCACTCACCCAATCTCCTATTGTCCATTCTCTTACTCTCCTGCCACCTTACGCTCTTAACTCCTCCGCACCGTGTTAAAACTGATCGGTTAATACATTTGGGAACCACGAATAGTGCGAATCCACGCGAATCCTGAATTATCGGTAATTCGCTTTATTAGTTCAATTCGCGGTTAAAGAATGCCTTCCCTTCGTGGCTTGGCGTCTTCGTGTGAGCACCCTGACCGGTGTAATTCTCCGCATGAACAACTCCTTCTGCTTTTCCACCCTACGCCTCGTCGGGCTGGCGCGAAACTCCGTTAGGTCTTTGGCTCGCGGGCCTGTGTTTCCCCTTGGGATTTCTTCCTCAAGACATCGAGCGCGGTTCGTGTCTCGATGGCAGATTCGTCTCCTTCCATCGCCGCTTGTTCAATGTCCTTGAGAACAGGGTTGTCGCTTTGAAGTAACGGATGCGAGCGTTTCCGGCGATGAAGCTCGGACCTGATTGTCTCGAAATCCGGATACGGTGTGAGTTGTCCAAGAGTGCGCGCGTCGAGCTGCCGTGCTTCTTCCTTGTTTTCAAGAAAGCGACTGACGTCGCCCTGGACGTTCTCCCAGTTCACCTCCAGCATTCGCGAGCGCAGATAACTCATCCAATACCGGGCTTCAGGGCCGGTGCTGGTTTGGTCGATGGCACTTTGCAGCTGCCTGACGTTGGGGATGACGCCATTCCGGCGATACCAAAGGTAGTCATACCAATCGCGGCCTTTCTCCCTGTCTTTCCTGGTGAGCAGAATGTGGAGTTTTCCCGCCATCAACGAGGGAAGCGTGAGTGTCGGGACTGTCACCTGGTTATTCGCGATGGCGAGAGTGAGGGGCTCTTTCTCGATGTGGGCCGGCGGATCAAGGTCGATCTCCAGGCTTATTTGGAGACCTTCGCGAGCGAAGGACGTGAACGCATGCGAAGTCGCGACGACGTAGATGGTGTATCCACGTTTTTGAACGAGAGCATCCACTTGAACCGGCCCCTGGGTTTGGAGGTGAACCGTGAGCCCGATCTTGGCGAGCGCCTTCCTGAGCGTGGCACTCCACTTGGGCAGCTGGTCTGAGGACGATGGGGTCATCCATACGAAATCCATGTCTTCCGAGAATCGCGGGAGCCGGTGGAAAATGCGCAGGGCCGTTCCACCAACGAACGCAACGTCGGCGAGCAGGCCTTGTCGGGCCAGGGCTGCAAGCATGCATTGCTGGAGGGCTTCTTTTGCCACGTTGTGCCTCTGCGCCAACGGAGCGGCCTTGGCCCTCTGGAGAATGTATTCGAGGTCCATGCTACGCAGCCAGGTAGCGGCTTAGGTTCCGGGCGGCGCAAATGAGCCGCGGTTGCTTCCACCGTTTGGCGAACTCGTGGAGTCGCTTGTGGTCGATCTTGCCGAAGGGGTCCTGAATGCGCCATCGGGCGAACTCATTTTCAGTCCATCCGATATTCTTCCACCAGAAGAAATCGAGCAGCGCTTTCTCGGGCGTCGCTATGCGAACGGGCACCGGGCCGCCGAGCACGGTCTCGTAGCCGAAGAATCCGTTGGGGCTGAGGTGCTGGTACGTAAACCGACCTAGCGGAGTGTCGTACTCCGCCGGGTTGTTGAGGGTGGCGTTCGTGATCTCCATCACGCCTTCCGGAATCAATCCCAGCTGGTTTAAGCGCCAGAGGCCGGTCACATACGAGTCTTTCAAGATCTGGTTGGCGGCCGTTTCCGGCGTGATCGGATTCCTGGCGATGTCCTCGGGGAAAGCGTAAAAACCACGCCGCACGGGAATGATCCACCCCCTTTTACCCCATCGATGGAGAGTCTGAAGCACCGACGCTTTCTTCTCCTGGGTAAATGCCATCAGGTTCGGTAGTTCGAAGAAACCGAATGCCCCAAAATGGCGGATGACGTCAGCATAGTACATAAGGGATAAACGACATAATGTCGATTAACTCTTACACGTCAATCTCGGAGCACCCGATTCTGCCTGTGCCCATCTGCGCCCTTGCGGGGGTTCCGATCGCGGACAGGCGACCGTCGGCAGCCAACGATCCGTCCGGCTTCTGGACTTGCGGCTTCAAGCCTCAAACTTATAGCCACTTCTCTGGTTGCGGTTCCGCCGCCCTGCGCCTTTTCGCGGTCATCGGACTGCCTTTCCCAAGGCTTATTCCAGGATTCGCCTTATGCTCGCGAGATCCAAGGAGCCGGTCAGCGTCTCCTCTTCTATCACGGCGTCGGCGATCTCCCGTTTTTCCATCTGCAAGGTCCGTATCTTCTCCTCGACGCTTTCCCTGGCGAGCAGGCGGTAGGCGATGACCTGAGATTTCTGGCCGATGCGGTGCGTGCGGTCGATGGCTTGCGCCTCCACCGCCGGATTCCACCAGGGATCATAAAGCACGACGTAACTGGCGGCCATCAGGTTGAGACCGGTTCCCGCGGCGCGAAGCGACAGGAGGAAAACCTGGATGCTTGGATCGGTCGTGAAGCGCAACACCAGTTCATGGCGGTTTTCGGTGGCCCCGGTGAGCATCAGATGCGCAATCGAGCGCGAGCGGAGCTCCGTTCGGATAAGTTCGAGCATCCCGACGAACTGCGAAAACACGAGAACCTTGTGCCCCTCGGCGAGGATGGGTTCGAGCAGTTCCAGGAGCGCATCGATCTTGGCGCTCGATTGGCCTTCGTGTTTGGGATCGATCAGGCGCGGATCGCAGCAGATCTGACGAAGGCGCATGAGCGATCGCAGAATGTTGAAGCGCTGCTCTCCGAATTCACTCTCGCTGCGGATTCCGAGCAGTGTTTTGCGGGCGCTCTTCAACTCGGCCTGGTAGAGGTTTCTTTGCTCGTCCTCCATGTCGCAGAGCACGGTTTCCTCGATGCGCGCCGGGAGGTCCTTGGCCACCTGGGCCTTGGTGCGCCGCAACAGGAACGGTTTCACGCGGGAGGCAAGAAGGCGGCGGGCCGCCGCCGGATCTTCGGAGTCCTGGAAGTGCTGCTTGAACCAGGCCTGGCTTCCGAGCAGTCCCGGCATCGTGAAGGCAAAGAGACTCCATAGGTCCATGAGCTTGTTTTCAATGGGCGTCCCGGTGAGCACCATGCGATGAAGGGCGCTCAGTTCGCGGGCGGTTCTGGAGGTCGCGCTTTCTGGGTTCTTGATGTTTTGAGCCTCGTCGAGCACGACGGCGTCCCAGGAGCACTTGCATAGGGATTTCGCGTGAATCCTCAACTGGGCGTAATTCGCGATCACCAGATGCGCCGAGGACGGAACCGGCCCGCCTTCGCCGCGGGGGTCGAGCGCGGCCGAGCTGAGGGCGGGGGCGAAACGTCCCGTCTCGGATATCCAGTTATTCACTACCGATTTCGGGCAGACAACCAGGGCCTTCAGCTTGATTGAACCTCCCTTCCCCCGGCTTTGACCCAGCCAGAGCAGCCAGGCGAGCGCCTGCAGGGTCTTGCCCAGTCCCATGTCGTCGGCGAGGACTCCCCCCAGTTGGTTTGCCGAGAGAAAGGCGAGGCGGCGGAAGCCGTCGATCTGGTAGTTCCGGAGTTCGGCGGAGAGGCCCTGTGGGAGCTCGGGCGGCGGTGCCGCCAGCAGCGCGGCCGCCCGGGCCGTCAAGGCGGCCTTGTGCCGGTCGGCCAGAGCCTGGGCGGCATCATCGTCGCCTGCCAGATGCAGGGCGTGCAGGCGATGATAGCCGCCTTTCCTGTCGATGTCCCGCGAGTGGAGGCCCATTTTCTCCATTCGCCGCAGGGTGGTCTCCTCGTCGCTCACCACCATTCTCCGCCAGCCCAGGCGGGGCAGTTTGACGAAGGAGCCGCGCGCCGCATGCAGGATGCGCAGTTCCTCGGCATTGAGCTCCGTGTCCTCGGAGCGCAGGCAGGCGCGCACATCGAACCAGTCGATTCCCTCGGACCGCTTCGCGGGCTTAACCTCGAGTTCGATCCGGGCGGTGATCGGCTCTCTCGCGATCGCCGCCAACTCGGGGGAGAGATCGAGCCTCGCCATGCCCGCAAGACCGCGGAGCCAGTCCGAAAGCGCCTTGACCTCCTCCGGCTCATCGAGCGGAAGCTGCCACATGGACTTCTCATAATCGAAGTCAGTCCAGATTTGGGACATCCTGAGGATTTCCGCCTCAAGCTGTTGCACACGGTTGAAGTCGAGCACCTGCTCTGCCGAGGTGTTTCCGGCGCACGCCCGATGCATGTCGGTTCCATCCGTCCGGCTGAAGGAATGCGCGGGGGGTCCCGTCCGGGGCCAGGGCGCGCACCTGCAGCAGGCAGCTGGTGTGCGGCATTCCGCTTAGATCCTCGCCCTCCTCGTCAAGACGGGCGCACAGCAGGGGTTCCAGTATCAAATGTTCGATGACTACGCGGTGCTCCTCGGGAATTTCGACTCCCGCCAGCACGGCAAAGCCCGCCGCTTCAGGGGAGCGCAGGGCATCGCGCGGGATGAGGAGTCCTTCCAGTTCCGCGTCATCGGCGAACGGCTTGGGCGGCGGCGGTCCGTCGAACAGGGTGGCTCCGCTGAGGTAGTGATGCGATCTCCCGCGCAGATGGTAGAAGGGGCGCTCCAGCGGGCTTCCGTCCGACAGGCGCAGCATCGCGGGAATCCCGACTGCGTTTTCGGGGCATTCCCCGAATTTCCAGACCACTTTGCGCGAATCCCGGAGCAAGGGCGCGCCGACATCGCCAACGACGAGCGGAGCGGTCAGGGGATTTTCCAAAAGGGCCGCCAGCATTTCGCGCCCGGCCTCGAACTTCAGGTCGGTGCCCAGGCGCTGCTCATCGTCATACATGGACTGAAGGTAGCAGATCAGCATGCAGCTCTCGCAGTCCAGGGATTCGACGATCTCCCGGGGGTGGGTGACGAGATTTCGGAGTTCGTCGGCATTGATCGGCGAATAAGTTCCCGGCTCCTGCGGGATTGAGAGCTCCCAGCGCATCCGCTTCTGGCTGATGCGCAGTCTCAGCCTGCGGCGGGTTGCGGCGACGGGCGCGGGTCTCGGTTGCGAAGAGAGCCTGACGAAGCTTTGTTTCCAGGTTTCCGTGGCGCGGAGGAGTTGCAGCGCTTCGCGTTCCGCGCGCAATGCGGCGAGGTCGGCGCATCCGGCCATGAATTCCGGTATCCCGACTCCGAGGTCGTCCATCGCGATGGCGACCCGTCTCCAGAAGGCGATGATGTCCTTCGCATCGGTCTTTCGGGCGTGCAGCCAAAGAATCTCTGCAAGTTCCCGGGACCGATGGCGATGGGCCGCGGGCAGAAGCGGTTCCACGTTGGAGAACAACGCCGGATATTGGCCGAAACGCAGGGATCTTTCGCAGGTTCTCAGATGCTGAAAGTAGGTTTTGGCGGATGCGCCGTAGCGTTTGCCCGTGAGCTGTTCGTAGATCTGCGCGATTTCCAGCACGTCGTCGGAAGCGACGGCTTTGCGACGTGCGTTCTTGCCCTTTCCTATCGCAGGGGTGGCGATGCTTTGTTCACGAGAATCGATACTGACTGGGATCGTGTGGGCGCGATCAAGGATGTCCGCCGGGGTTTTTGCCATTTCGACCAGCAGCGCCTGGCCGGCGGCAAACAGATGACGGCAGAGCTTTCCGTCAGCACAACCGCAGGCTCCCTGCCAGCCGTCGTCGCCTTCGTATTCAAATGAGCATTGGAGAGCCGAACGATCTCTTACGACAGCGAAGCCCCGGGGCGGATAGGGGAGGGGGCGGAACGACGCGCTGCGCACCGCCTGTTCCTCGAACAACCCCGCCCCCAGTTTCTTTGCAACAGACGGGATGGAAGCGAGGTAGCTTCTGAAAGCCCGGAGCAAGGGAGGAGAAACTTCGGAGTTACTCGGCGATTCGGTCGACATTGCCTGACAGAGGTACAGGCGGAACTGTCACACGCAAGCCATCGGATGACCGGCTCAAATCCGGTAACTGCAAAGCCGCGACCAAGGATGCGCGTGAGAAGCGGTCGGATATTTGAACAAACCCGCATGCCGGGGTGGCGTGCGTCCGGATCGGCTCTTGGATCTGCCTCAGGCTTATGCCTGCTGACATCGCTTCGGTTGACGCGTTGATCGCGGTCCTGTGGGATGGGGGTGTTCTGAAATTTCGTTTCTTTGAGCACACATTTCCTCGATGTCTGATCCTGAACCTTTGCAGCCCCAAGCAAATACGCCGGTCCCGCAGCGGCGGCGGCCGCGATATGCGGGAAAGAATCCGCGGCGCTTCGAGGAGAAGTACAAGGAACTCAACCCGGAGCGTTACGCCGCCGACGTGGCCAAGGTGCTCGCCGCAGGCAAAACCCCCACAGGCAGCCACCGGCCCATCATGGTGGCCGAGATCCTCAAGGTGCTTGCCCTCCGACCCGGCGAGCATGTCGTCGATTGCACGCTCGGCTTCGGCGGGCACGCCCGGGAATTGCTGGCGCGCATCGCCCCGGGTGGCCGGCTCATCGGGCTGGATGTCGATCCGGTCGAACATCCCAAAACAACAGCCCGCCTGCGCTCCGCCGGCTGGGGCGAGGAGGTCTTCACCGCGGTGCG
>JBAZHQ010000116.1:0-11285 GCA_041652235.1 Opitutaceae bacterium
CGGACGATTTGCTGGCGGATATCGGCGGGCTGCGTATAACCGGGACCGGCGAGAAGCGCTTGGATGCGGCTCATACGGAAGTCGGCGTTCAGAACGCGGGCTACATCGGCCTCGCGCAGGCGGGGGTTGGATTTGAGGCCGTTTTTAAAACGGGCGTAAATGGCGGGATCGAATTCGCCATCCTTCCCTGCGAAGGCACGAAGTGTTTTTAAGAAAGTAGCGAGCTCGGCATCGGTTGGAGCGGGGAGGCGCAGATCGTTCGCCATAGAGAGGCAGGCATAGCGTTGGAGGGCGAAACTCTGGAGCTGGTCTCCATCGATGTCACTATAGCCGAGTGTAAGAAAGGCGCTCAGGTTGGCGTCTCCCATGAGGCGTTGCTGTCCCTCGGCAGTGTTCAGATTCAGGTCGAAGAATTGGCGCGATATCGCGCTTCGCTCGGCATTTCCGATGCCGGGGGACGCGCCGATCGTGAATACAAATGCGATGATTGTGAGGGCCAGCAAGACCGCGAAGACGATCTTAAAGTGGTGTTGAAAGGTATTCTGAATCCAGGAGATCATGGAAACTGGCGACGGTAGAAAGTCGCGGGGTAGTGGCAAGGGCAAAGAGCGGGGAAAGAGACCGGTGGCGACGAAGCCGCCTCGGTCTGACCCAGCGCCTGGCTTTTTAGCTGGTCATTTTGCGGTTTCGGATAGGGTGTAGGGCATTCATGCCAGCAACTGAACAGACATCTCGCATTGCATTCGCACAACAGGCCGTGATGGCCCAGACGGAACTCATGCACCGTGATTTCGGGCGCGTCCAGAGCCAGTGGAAGGCGGATGGCACCCGGGTGACTTCGTCCGATCTGGCGATTTCCGAAGCCATCGCTCAGGGGGTGGCGGGGCGGTTTTCAGACGATCAGTTCTTCAGCGAGGAACTCGCAAATGCGGGGGCTCCCATGCCTGTGACCTCGCGGTTCTCCTGGGTTTTGGATCCCATTGACGGCACCAATAACTATGCGATGGGCCTGCCTCATTGCGCCATCTCCCTTGCCCTTCTCGAAAATGGACGGCCCTTCTATGGTGTCATCTACGATATGGCGCGTCGCACGCTCATTCACGGCGGTCCCGGTTTTGGGGTGATGGATGGAGACAGGCGGGCGCATGTGCTCACAGAGCCGGCATGCAACCAGTCCATTATCGGATTTCACAGTCCCTACGCCCGTTTTCATTCGGAGGAGGCCAAGCGAATTATCGAAAACTACAAGATCCGCGGATTGGGCAGCAGCACGCTGCATCTTGCCTACGTCGCCGCCGGGATCATCAACGGAGTCGTCGATCATAATGTGAAGCTATGGGACATCGCGGCGGCGGTGCCCCTTGTGGAGGCGGCTGGCGGCGAGGTGCGCTATCTCAAATGGGATCCTTTCCCGATGAAGATCTTCGATCAGAAGATGGAGCGCATCACCTATGTCGCGGGTTGCAAGGCCATGTGCGATCATCTCTGCGAGACGCTGACAGGCTAAGACTTAATGAAGGCTATAAGTCGTAAGATGTAAGCTTTAAGACTGTTACCGAGTGCCAGCTTGGGACTGGCAGCTTAAAGCTTTGAGCTTATAGCTTTAATCAGGCTGTGAAAAGCGGCTTGGATTCCGGGCACATCCTCACCAACTTATGCCTAACCCTATGAATATTTGCTGTATCGGCGCTGGATTCGTTGGTGGCCCCACGATGGCGGTGATTGCGCTCAAGGCGCCTGATATTCAGGTGACTGTCGTCGATATGAACGCCGGCCGCATCGCGGAATGGAATTCCGACCGATTGCCTATCTACGAGCCCGGACTCGCCGAGGTCGTGACTCAGACTCGCGGAAAGAACCTTCATTTCAGCACCGACATCGAGGGCGGCATCAAGGCCGCGGATATCATCTTTGTGGCGGTCAATACTCCCACCAAGAATTACGGGGTGGGCGCGGGGCGTGCGGCCGACCTTCGCTATATCGAAGCGGTGGCGCGCACGATCAGCAGGGTGGCAGAGGGCCGGAAAATCATCGTCGAGAAGTCAACAATCCCGGTAAAAACCTCCGAAACGATCAAGGATATCTTTGCGGCCAACGGACGCGAGGGGCAGTTCCAAGTGCTCTCGAATCCCGAATTTCTCGCGGAAGGAACCGCGATTGCGGATCTTCTCAAGCCTGACCGCGTCCTGATCGGAGGGGAACGCACTCCGGAGGGTGAACTGGCCATCAAGACGCTTTCCTCCGTCTATGAACGCTGGGTGCCCAGCGAGCGGATCGTCACCACGAATCTCTGGTCGGCTGAGCTCTCGAAATTGGTTGCCAACGCTTTCCTGGCGCAGCGCATTTCCTCGATCAACTCGATCTCCGCCCTGTGCGAGGCGACGGGCGCCGATGTGGACGAAGTGTCGAAGGCCATCGGTCGCGATTCGCGAATCGGCCCCAAGTTCCTCAAAGCCTCCGTGGGATTTGGAGGCTCCTGTTTCCAGAAGGACATTCTGAACCTCGTCTATTTATGCGAGAGCTTCGGACTCAATGACGTGGCTGCGTATTGGGAGAGCGTGGTGAAGATGAATGACTGGCAGAAACGGCGTTTCTCCTCGCAGATCGTCCATACGCTTTACAACACGATTGCCGACAAACGCATCGCAATCCTTGGCTTCGCCTTCAAGAAGGACACCAACGACACGCGCGAAACCCCGGCGATCGCCATTTGCCGCGATCTGCTCGCCGAGCAGGCGCATGTCATCGTTTACGATCCCTGTGTTCCAGCCTCCCTGATATTCGATGACGTTCTCGGCAAAGGCCGGACTGACCCGCGCCTCACAGTGGCGAAGACTGTCTACGAAGCGGTTGAAGGAGCACATGTCGCGGCAGTCGTTACCGAGTGGGATGAGTTCAAGACACTCGATTACGGACGCGTTTTTGCCTCGATGGCCAAGCCCGCTCATTTGTTCGACGGGCGCAACATCCTGGATCTTCCAAAGCTGCGCCAGATCGGGTTCCGAGCCTTCGGAATCGGCAAGCCGAAGTGAGCTGCTTCGCGCTCTCTGTATCGCGGAGCGATCACGGTGGCTGCGGAAGCAGCCTCTGTCGGACTGTGGCGACCCTGCTGACAGGCTCTCCCTCCTTCGCTACGCTATGGCGGGCGCGGCAGGGCAGGCGGTAACGTTTTCGGTGCCGATGGATTGGAAATCCGAAGTTACCCAGCTTATCTTCTTATGCTCTTACACCTCTTACGCTCACAAGCCGCTCAGCGCGTGGCGACGCGTATCACCTGACCGAGCGCAGGCCTTCCCTTGGGCGTAAAGGCGTGGATGACGATGCCCGCAAGGTTCTTGGGAGTCACGGGAGTATAGTCGTGCACATCGTTATTCAAACCCGTGACGCGCCATCCGTTGCGGGTATGTGCGACGAGCACATGCATCACGGGAGTCCCGTCTTCGTTATAATACAGCACGGTCGAGCCGGCGACGAGGGTTTCGAAAGCTGTGGGGGCAACGACAAGAATCGTGCCTGCCGTGTACAGGGGCTCCATCGAAGAACCGGAACCGCAAACGACGAAAGCGCCGGTTTTTTGCGAGGCCTCATTTTCGGCGGCCTTCCATGCTTCGGTCCATTCCATTGGAACCGGGAAGGGGGAGTGCCCGACGAAGATGCCCTTGATGTAGGAGGACGCAGAGGAAATGCAGGCCGAACATGCCAGAATCAGGCATAAGAGCGCGCTTGTTAATCCTCCATTTCGCTGCATTGCGGACTTCATGCCCGAAGGGAAAATCGGGGCGAGAAAAACCGCCTGGGGTTCATACCTTACGAGCTTCTAGGGTGATATCCCCGTTTGAAAAGGAATCCGCGTTGTCACGTAATACGTGACAAAGCACGAGATATCGGGGTTACAGCCCGCGTTTGTATTTGGGGAGGAGGCACAAGAACAGACGCCGGTGTTTCCGGCATTATCCCCTTTCGAATGTTTTCCGGCGCTCGCTAGTCCGGGATCGGAATCGAAGCATGGCCGCGATTCCGTGCAAAACACCGCCGCACGCGCGTCACGAGAACAAGTCCGGGGGCGTGCGGCTGATGAACTCGTCCAGATAGGCCGTCGTGGCCTTGCCCTCGATGAAGGTCGGGTCGCTCATGATGGCCTTGTGCAGCGGGATGGTCGTCTTGACTCCGCGGATAAGGTACTCGCTCAGCGCCCGGTAACTGCGTTCGAGCGCGGTCTTCCTCGTGCTGCCGTAGCAGATGAGTTTCCCGATCATCGAGTCGTAGTAGGGAGGGATTGAATACCCGCTGTAGATGTGGGAGTCCACGCGCACGCCGTGACCTCCGGGCGCATAGTAGAGGCCGATCGTGCCCGGCGAGGGGGCGAAATTGCGCGCGGGGTCCTCGGCGTTGATGCGGCACTCGATCGCGTGCTTTGTCCAAGTGACGTCGCCCTGGTCGAAATCGAGCTTCTCGCCGTTTGCGATGCGGATCTGCTGCTTGATGAGGTCGATGCCGGTGACCTCCTCCGTCACAGGGTGCTCCACCTGGATGCGGGTATTCATCTCGATGAAGAAGAAGCGGCCCTTCTCATCGACCAGGAATTCGATCGTGCCCGCATTTTCGTAGTTCGCCGCGGTGGCGGCTTTCACAGCGGCTTTGCCCATCGTTTTTCGGAGGGAGGGCGTGAGGAAAGGGGAGGGGCTTTCCTCGATGAGCTTCTGGTGGCGGCGTTGGACCGAGCAGTCGCGCTCCCCCAGATGCAGGATATGCCCGTGGCTGTCAGCGAGGATTTGAAACTCGATGTGACGGGGGCGTGAGATGTATTTCTCGATATAGACCTGGCCGTTTCCGAAAGCCTTTTCCGCCTCTGTTTGTGCAACATGGTATTCCTTGGTGAAGGAGACCTCATTGTGGGCGATGCGCATGCCTTTGCCGCCGCCGCCGGCCACGGCCTTGATGATGACGGGATAGCCGATTTTGCGGGCTATTTTGACCGCTTCCGTTTCTGACGCGACGGGTCCGTCGCTCCCGGGGACGATCGGCACGCCTGCCTTGCGGACGGTTTCCTTGGCGACGGCCTTGTCCCCCATCATCTGGATGGATTTCGACTTCGGGCCTATGAACTTGATGTTGCAGGATTCGCACTGCTCCGCGAACTTCGCGTTCTCCGAAAGGAAGCCATAGCCCGGGTGAATTGCGTCCACATCGGCTATCTCCGCGGCGGAAATGATGCGGTCAGCCCGAAGGTAGCTATCCACGCTCTTTGGTCCTCCGATGCAGATGGCCTCATCGGCGAGCTGCACATGGAGCGACTGTATGTCGGCTTCCGAGTAAACGGCCAAGGTCTTGATGCCGAGTTCCCGGCAGGCTCGAACGATGCGCAGGGCGATTTCACCGCGGTTGGCGATGAGGATCTTTTGAATCATAGGGAAGGAGTAACCCGGTTTCTTCGATTAAGTGAATTCACTCACGTATCTTAGCTCGCGCCACCGCCCGAAGGGGCGAGAATGGTGCAAGGCATTATACTAGAGTGGATAGAAGCTCAGCCTTGCTTGACCTTGAAGAGCTTCTGACCGTATTCAACCGGCTGGCCGTTCTCGATGAGGATCTCAATGATGGTGCCCTTGGTCTCGGCTTGGATTTCATTCATGATCTTCATGGCTTCGATGATGCAAACCGGTGAATTCTCGACGATCTTGGCGCCGACATCGGCGAAGGGTTTGCTCTCGGGTGAAGCGGCACGGTAGAAAGTCCCCACCATTGGCGATTTTACGTAGGTGACGTCTGCTTCTTCCGCAGGAGCAATGGGGAAAGGGATTGTGGATGCCGACATAGCGCCTTGAGCCAGAGTTGGCGTCTGGGGCGCGGTATCGTAGGTTGCGCTGAAGGGCTGATTTGATCCGCGACTTTGCGAGACAATAGGAATGCCGTTGTTGCCCCGGCGGATTTTTAGTTTGAAGCCCTCCTCCTCGACAGCGAAGTCGGTCAGGTCCGAACGCTTCATGAGATCCACGATGAGCTTGATTTGTTTTAGATCCAACGCTGGCCTTGGTTAAGTTGAAGTCGGGTGTTAGAAGATTAAATAGGCAGTGTGTTCAAAATTAATAGGTGAGCCCGAGAGCAATCTCTCTAAATGCAAATGATAATCGGGAGGATTATCGTAGCTTTGACAAGGGGCTGGTTCATTCAAAGTGCGACCGACCAGGTATTAGCGATCTTTTCGGAGTTTGGCCTGACGGCATTGATTGCCGATGACGATGGCATTTATTTGCGAAGTCTAAAGAGTCCGAATTCAGCGTGCGTCCCCTAAATAGATGCCCTTTTGATGGGACACTGCACAGGCAACTCGGCGTGAAGTCTGTGATGGAGGCTTGCGATTTCGGCAGCCCGAAGTACCGTGGTTCACCATGGATCTACCGCAGGAATTGAGCCGCCGCCAGGCGTTGAAAACTATGAGTGCGGCCGCAGCGGTGTATGCCTTGGGTTCGATCCAGGTCCGGGCGGCAACAGGTGGCGGCGTCGGAACGAGTGTTGCTCCCAAGCCTCCTTCTCCTCAGCCGTTCATGCTACCCCAGATCGATTTCGCCTACGATGCCCTGGAGCCTTACATCGATGCGAGGACGATGGAAATACACCATACGAAGCATCATCAGGCTTATATCGACGCTGCCAATCGTGCGCTGGCGGAATTTCCACAGTGGCAGAAAAAGACGGCCGAGGAGCTGCTAAGGAATCTTAACGCCCTCCCTGAACAAGTACGCACCGCCGTCAGAAATCAGGTCGGCGGCCATGTGAATCACTGTCTCTTTTGGGATATTCTGGCTCCCCGGCCAAAGCATAGCCCCGGACCCAAACTTGGGGCAGCCATCGAACGCTCCTTCGGCTCCTTTGACGCGTTCAAGACGCGTTTCGTCGACATATCCATGAAACGTTTTGGAAGCGGCTGGGCCTGGCTTTCATTGAATAGGAGCGGCCAGCTTGAGGCGTACTCCACACCCAATCAGGATTCCCCCTATCTCACGGGAATGATTCCGATCGTTGGAATCGATGTATGGGAGCATGCCTACTATCTTCATTACGAGAATCGTCGCCTGGACTATCTTGAGGCGGTTTGGACCGTTTTGAATTGGTCGGAAGCGGATTCCCGTTTCGAGAAGGCATCCGGGGTTGCCGGTGCTTAAGCCCGAAAGTAAAAAGGCGCCTTTTCAGGCGCCTTAGGTTTCTCTGTGCTGCTTATTGCGAGGAAGAACGGGATTCCGGACTCGGGCTGATCGTCGCGCTTGGCAGCCCGCTGGGAGACGTCGTGCGGGAAAACTCGTCGGGAATGATTCCCTGGATGTCAACCCTGAGGGAGAGCTTTCGAAAGCCGTTGGCGGACAGCTTGGCCTCGACTTGCTGAAGGACCTTCTTCAATTCCGACGACAGTTCTTCATCGAGAGCTTCGCGGTGGCCCGTTACCTTGCAGGTTACATAGAAGGAAGGCGCGCCTGCTCGCTTTAACTCATAGAGACCGGTTCCATTGTGTGAGAAAGTGCGTTGTACCAGCCCGAGCTCCTCAAAAAGAGCAAGGCCCCTATAAACTGTGACTAGATCGCAGGAATTGCCTTTTATCGAACGGAAGATCTGCTCGATCGGCGCGGGTGCACTGAGTTGCGTCAGCGCACTGAAGATCGAGATGCGCGGCTGTGTGGCCCGCAATCCCGCAGCTCTCAGGCAAGCACAGATTATCTCGCGGATTTGAGTTGAAGCCGCCGTCTCTTTCTCCGGCGAATATCCTGCCAGGGGGTGGTTCGTTTGTGTGGAAGATATCATGGAGATTTGTGTAATAGCTTTAAACTCGGCAGCGATACTTGCGAGACAGATGTAACCCATTTGCCATAATATGCGAGGCCTGAGGGTTTAGCCTTAGATTTTCTCATGGACTCTTTAGTTCTTCTGATAGACGAAAGCTGAGTGGTTAAGTCACATCTAATGAGGTTCTTGATGTGATGCCGAGTGAATTTATGTTGCACTATCGCCCAGAGCGAAAGCGGAGGCGGAATGCTTTGAAGTAATCCGGTTACAGAAACATCCAGATGCATCGATTTCGCGTGCCATTAACGGCCGCCTCGCTGTTGCATGAGCAACGAGCCTGTGCTAATGAGCCGTCCAGTTGCCCATGCAAGACCTAGAGTTCGCAGAAATCGTCGATCAAATCCGCAAGGAAGACCCCCGCTTTGACAGGCGGGCCTACTTCTTCCTTCGCCACGGGCTGGACTTTACGGTGAAGGAAATGAAGAAGAAAGAGGCCGAGCGCATGGCGGTTTCCCAGCATGTGAGCGGTCCCGAATTGCTGGACGGACTTCGCATCTACGCACTCGAGCAGTTTGGCCCGATGGCAAAAATGGTGCTCAACGAGTGGGGCGTGCAGCGCGGCCGGGATTTTGGATCGATGGTATTCAACCTCATCGATTACAATGTATTCAGCAAGACCGAGGAGGATCGGAAGGAGGACTTCTCGGACACCTACACCTTTGAGGATGCCTTCGTGAAACCGTTCCAGGCGTCGCGCAAGCATCCCCCAAGCGCTCCCCGCGCGGACTCCAGCACCTCGTAAATTTATCCGACACACCCGAAATGCCTTCCCATCGCTCCCTTTCTGGAGACATCAAACTGCTCGAGCCTTTCTGGAGGGAACCGGTTGAAAGGCAGGTTCTGCCCAATGGTCTCACCCTGATCGCAAAGCCGGATTACTCCGCGGAACTGGCTTCGGTGCAGGTCTGGGTCAAGACGGGCAGCATCCACGAGAACGCGTGGCTGGGCTCAGGCATCTCGCATTATCTCGAGCACATGCTCTTCAAGGGCACCGAGCGGAGAAACGGGCGGCAGATCAGCGCGGAGGTGCAGGCTCACGGCGGGTACATCAACGCTTATACCACCTTCGACCGCACCGTCTATTACATCGACCTGCCCTCGGAGCACCTGGCGGTAGCCGTGGACGTGCTTGCCGACGCAGTGCTGCACTCCACGCTTCCGGCGGACGAGGCGGCCCGGGAGCGCGAAGTGATCCTGAGGGAAATCGCCATGACGCGCGACGACCCCGACCAGCGCCTTGGCGAGGCCCTGTTCGAGACGGTGTTCCGCGCCCATCCCTACCGGCATCCCATCATCGGGCACCGCGATGTGTTCACGGGGCTCACCCGGGAGGATCTCGTGGCGTATTACAAAAAACGATACGTGCCCAATAACATCGTCGTGGTTGTCGCGGGCGCCGTGGAGCCCGCGCGCGTTCGCGAGGAGGTGGAGCGCCGCTTCGGGCAGGCCCCGCGGGCTCGCCTTGCGCCCGTGCTTGTGCCGGAGGAGCCGGCTCAGCTCGCACCCCGCTTCCAGCATCGCGTGGAGGACACCGACGTGTGCCGGGCTGGGATCGCCTGGCGCATCCCGGGCCTCACCCATCCCGACGCGCCTGCGCTCGATCTGCTGGCCGCCATTCTCGGCGCAGGGGAGAGTTCTGTGCTTTGGCAGCGGATACGCGAGCGGGAGAAGCTGGTGCACAACATCGACGCGCAGGCGTGGAATCCCGGCAGCACGGGTCTCTTCATGGTTTCGTTCACCTGCGACCCGGACAAGCGCCTGCGCGCCTCCGAGGCCGTGTTTCGCGAGCTAGCGAGTCTTGCCAGGAAGGGCTTCACCCGGGCGCAGATCCGCAAGGCGGTCCGCCAACTCGCCGTCGGCGAGATCAACACCCGCAAGACCATGTCCGGCCAGGCTTCGCGACTCGGCGCCGCCGAGGTTGTGGCGGGCGACCTGCAATTCAGCCGCGGCTTTTTCGAAAGGCTGGGCGGCGTGGGTTCGCCGGGCCTCAAGCGGATCTTGCGCGAATACGTCGTTCCCCAGCGGATGACGGAGGTGTCCTCGGGGCCGGATATCAAGGCTCCCTCGGGGCAATCAGCCGCGCGCGGCCCCGGCTCCTCGGAGGAGTTCGAGGAGATCCGGCTGGGCAACGGGGCGCGCATCCTGCTGCAGCCCGATCATCGCCTGCCCAGCGTGCATTTCAGGCTCGCATGCCATGGCGGCCCGCTGTTCGAGGAGACCGGGAAGCGCGGCGCGAGCGCTTTGCTTTCGACGCTCCTCACCAAGGACACGAAGCAGCGCTCGGCGCTGGATATCGCCCATTACATCGAAAGCGTGGGCGGCAGTTTTTATCCCTTCTCCGGAAATAACAGCCTGGGCCTTGCGGCCGAGGTGCTGTCAACCGATACGGCTCGCGCCCTTCGCGTGCTCCGGGAGGCGGCCTTCGCGCCCGCCTTCAAGTCCTCGACCTTCGCGGTCGAGCGTGACGCTCAACTGGCGGAACTGCGCCTGGACTCGGACGATGTGGTGACCCTTGGAAGAAAGCTCATCCGCCGCCGGTTTTTCGGAGACTACCCGCTCGCTCTCGATGCGCATGGCGACGAGGCGGGAGTGGGCGCCTTGCGACCCGATGACCTTGCGAAGCTGCACAAGCGCCTCTTCACGGCGCCGAACTTGGTTCTCGCGGTTTCGGGCGATTTCAAGCCCTCCCGACTGCTGCCCCAGCTCAAGGAGCTCATGGCGGAGGCGCCGCGAGGGTCGGCGATGGAGCTTCCTCCGCCCTTTGAAGTTACCGGGGCGGGCGAATGGGAGGAGAAGCAGCCCCGAGAGCAGGCGGTGGTGTTCCAGGCCTTCCCCGGTCCCAGCATCCTCATAGACGATTTCTACCTCGGCGAAGTGGCCGACGAGATTTTCAGCGGCATGGCTTCGCGGCTGTTCGAGCGCGTCCGGGAGGAGAAAGGTTTGGCTTATTTCGTGCGATCCTCCCGCGTGACCGGGCTTAACAGCGCCATGTTTGCCTTCTATGCGGGCACGAGCCCTGAAAAAGTCGCGGATGTGCTTCACGAGATTGAGGGCGAGATCGACCGGGTGGCCTCGGGAGGGGTCGAGGAGGCGGAGCTCCAGCGATGCAAGGCAAGGCTGAAGGCCGGGCGCAGGCAGAGCATGCAGACCGCCTCGGCCCGCGCATTCAACGCCGGCTTGAATGCGCTCTTCGGCCTTCCGGTCAACGACTGGAAAAACTACGACGCGCGCGTCGGCGCCGTGACGGCCTCCGATCTGGCCGGCTTTGCAACGAGGTATTTAAGAAAAGAATACCGCACGCAGCTCGTCGTCCGGCCCTGAACCTGAATTTTGCACACCGGATAGCCACGAAAAACATAGCGCGGCGGAGCCGCAACCAAAGAAGATAGAATCTAGGAGCGAGGAGTGAGAATGGGCGCTGCGCGCCAAGTGCGGGGGCACCGCTTTCG
>JBAZHQ010000117.1:0-3475 GCA_041652235.1 Opitutaceae bacterium
CAGATGTCAGGGCCGGTGCCGTCACCGCGGATAAACGGGACGACAGGATTTTCGGGAACGCTAAGCTTGCCTCCGGCGATCGTGATCCTGCCGCCGGAGGGAGGTGTGACGGATTGGAATGCCATATTGGGGCGTGCAGACTAGAGCGCCTTGCAGAAATTCGCCAGTCGCTTGACGCCTTTCGCGATGATCGCATCGCTCGTGGCGTAACTGAGCCGCATGTACCCCTCTGCGCCAAACGCGATGCCGGGAACCGCTGCGACTTTCTCCTTCTCGAGAAGGCGGGCGCAGAACTCCTGTGATCCGACGCCAAGTTTCGCGATTTTTGGGAATAGGTAGAAGGCGCCTTGCGCGAGGAGGCATTCCACACCCGGGATTTTGTTAAGCTCGGAATGCAGGAATTTCCGGCGGCGATCGAAGGCAACGAGCATGGCTTGAAGAGACGCTTGCGTCTTCTCCTTCTCCTTGAGTGCGGCGAACGCGCCGTATTGCGCGAAGGTGGTGGCGTTTGAGGACATCTGGCTCTGCAGCTCGGCGGCGGCCTTGGCAATGTGAGCCGGGGCGACCAGCGTGCCGAGGCGCCAGCCCGTCATCGAATAGGGTTTGGAAAACCCGGAGACAATGATCGTGCGGGCCTCCACCTCAGGGCTGAATGTCGCAGGAGCTACGTGTTTCACGCCGTCATAGACGAGATACTCGTAAATCTCGTCGGACATGATGATGAGATTATGCCTCATGGCGACCGCGACGATCGCTTCCAACTCGGCGCGAGAATATACCGCTCCGGTGGGGTTTGAGGGAGAATTGAGAATCAGCAGGCGGCTCTTCGGAGTGATCGCAGCCTCGAGTTGGGCCGGAGTCAGGCGAAACCCGGTGCTGTCGTCGGCAAGTACATACTTTGGCGTGGCGCCTGCGAGCTTCACCATCTCAGGATAGCTTACCCAATAGGGAGCGGGGATGATCACCTCGTCGCCGGGCGAACAAACAGCGAGTATTCCTAGATAGCAGGAGAACTTGCCTCCCGGGCTTACCACGATTTGCGCGGGAGTCACTTTGAGCCCATAGTCGGCGGCATACTTCTCAGCAATAGCTTGGCGCAATGGCTCAATACCGGGCGTGGGGGCATATTTGGTTTTGCCTGCCTTGAGGGCGGCAATACAAGCTTCCTTGATATGCTCGGGCGTGTCGAAATCGGGTTCGCCTGCGGCAAATCCGCATACATCTTCACCCGCGGCAAGAAGGGCTTTTGCTTTTGCGTCGATCGCGAGCGTAGGCGAAGGCGATACGTTGCGAGCCCAGACAGATAACGGTGCAAGAGGAGTGTTCATAGGCAAAACAGGGCAACTGAAAAGTGTTCGTTGTAGAAATGCAAGGCGTGGACACACAAAAACACGCCGCCTGCGGATTCAATCCGTGGCGGCGTATCTGAAGAGAGGCGCAAGCGCGATGAAACCAGAGGACTCCGCTTAGCGGCGAGCTTT
Organism: Opitutaceae bacterium; assembly: GCA_041652235.1. Taxonomy (GTDB): domain Bacteria; phylum Verrucomicrobiota; class Verrucomicrobiia; order Opitutales; family Opitutaceae; genus MWDT01. Next base: position 1,482 of record JBAZHQ010000117.1, read on the forward strand.
CTTGGCTGCTGCCTTCTTGGCTGCTGGTTTTTTCCCGTTGGCTGCCGACGTCGCAAGATCATCGATGGCAACCCGGAGGAGCTCGCCAATGCTGATGCTCTTCACTCGTGACTGGCGTTTGAGCATGCCGCGCATGTCACTGGTAAGGCGCACGGAAATTTGGCGATGCGGAGCAATGGCAGGCTTGTAGCGATCATAGTTGAATCGCGAGATGGCAAGGCGCACAACTTCACTGGTGCTGCCGAGTCCGAGGGATTCACGGCACTTCTCGATCTTGTCAACAAGGGGTTCTTCAAGGTCGAAGGTGAGAGGTGCAGGGGTGCTGGATGATTTTGTGGCCATGGGCAATGCAGACGCGCTTGGCGTTTAATCTGGTTCTGGTGGGTAGTGAGGCTCGACTAACGACGTCGCATAAGTAGTGGCACTTTGTAGGGCAGTGGTGCAACGAAATTCTTGCAGGTTATGGGATTGACTCGTTGCTAGAAGAAAGGCTCTTCACGCATAGGCTCCTTCCCTCCTCCTTCATTATGGCGCATGTTCTCCTCGAGAATCTCTCCAAGATTTTCCTCGATAAGGACGGTAAATCCGTCACTGCGGTCAACGGTCTGTTTTTAGCTGTGGACAAAGGGGAATTTATGGTGCTGGTGGGCCCTTCCGGTTGTGGAAAATCGACTACACTGCGAATGATCGCAGGGCTTGAATCCGTTAGCACGGGCTCGGTTTCGATCGATGGCCGTCCGGTGAACGGAGTGCCCCCAAAGGACCGCGATATCGCAATGGTTTTCCAGAATTACGCGCTTTATCCCCACATGAACGTCTATGAGAACATGGCGTTTGGACTGCGTATCCGGAATCTGCCAACTAAGGAGGTCGATTCCCGGGTGCGCGAAGCGTCATTGATGCTCGGGCTTGATGATCTGCTTGAACGCAAACCGAGGGCTCTCTCCGGAGGGCAAAGGCAGCGCGTCGCTGTGGGAAGGGCGATCGTACGGAAGCCAAAAGTGTTTCTATTCGACGAGCCCCTCTCTAATCTGGACGCCAAGATGCGCACCTCCATGAGGTTAGAGATTTCTCGTCTTCACGCAAAACTTGGGGCAACCATGATCTACGTCACCCATGATCAGACCGAGGCCATGACCATGGGGGATCGTATTTGTGTGATGCGAAGCGGTGCCATTCAGCAGCTTTCCGATCCTCTCTCCCTCTACCAAAAGCCTGCCAATCTGTTTGTCGCGGGCTTCATCGGCAGCCCGGAGATGAATCAGTTCAAGGGGGGGGTCGTTTCCATGGGAGATCGTCGCTTCTTCGAGATTCCCTGCGCATCTCAGCAGGCTTTGCGCATTCCGATGACGGGTGATCGGGCAAGAGCCGCCGGTTCGAACTCAGATCGGCCTCTCGTAATGGGGATCAGACCAGAGGATGTCCACGATGCACGTCATCGGCCCGAAACATCTTTTGTCCTTCCCTTCGACTGCTCGGTCGAGCTGGTCGAACCCATGGGGGCCGAAACTCTCCTGCACCTGAACATCGCGGGGACCTCCTGCATCGCTCGGGTGCGGCCCGGCGAACGTTACAGCGCTGGGCAAAGACTCAGCGTTGCCTTCGATATGGACCGTTCGCACTTGTTTGATGCTGCAACGGAAGAAGCGCTCGTTTGATGCGATCCCGCGTCTTTTATCGTATATTTCCGGTTAAAATCGGTCGATCTCACCATCGGCAGGAGCGCTTAGTTGTTCAGGCAGGGTTGCAGGATCGAATAGCGCGGATGAAAAACTCCGCCCTAGCGCAGCAGCATTGATCGCGAGGCGCGTCTTCGAACGGTTGGCCTCATCCCTGACCTCGATCGTTCTCATGATCCACTGATCGCTTACCTTCTTGAGTTCGACCAGGGAAAAGGTCTTCAAGCTCTCTCCGTTATTGCCCAGCAACTCCGACTCCACCAACGCCTCATATTGAGTATCGAGCCCGATGCGCACTCCGAAAAGAGCGGGCTG
>JBAZHQ010000117.1:3485-11119 GCA_041652235.1 Opitutaceae bacterium
GATACATCAGAAAGCGATGGGTGGGGCGTTCCCTTATCTTGGCTAGCCCCTCATAGAGAAATTCCTTCCAGAACAGGTAAGGCATCTGGAGGTCGAAAGGCGTTAGAACGGTGTCACTGATGGGCGTAAAAAGATCCTTAGCGGATAGCTTGGCAGGAGCGGCATCGCCGGTGCTCCACTTCCAGGCAACGGCATTCACCCCTCCTACGATCAGATACCGGGCTTCCTTACCGGCTTTGTCCCGTATTTCCAGTCGGATGATGGCTGCTCCATCTCGTTTGCCTCCCCAAATCCGTCCCGAAGCAACTCTCTCAGGACCCCGACGCGGGATCATGTGCAGCGAAAACTCAAAATAGTAGTCTCCAGTAACGCCAAGTTGTCGGAACTCCGATAGCGCTCGCCTTCCCTCTTCCTGATCGGGCTGACCCCACTGCGCGTATTCGGGCAAGGGACGATAACGTTTTGTCGATTGAGCACTGGCATGTCCAAGCCCTGGCCCAAATGCGATGATGCAAACAAAAAACGCCCACCGCATGACTGCAGTAGGCGCATTTGAAATACCGATACTCACGTTGGATGCTTAAGGCTTCTTGGGTGCAGGCGCCACTGGGACTGCTTGACCCGGAGCCTTCGAAGCGGGAACCGTTGCCGATGTTACGGGGATAGTCGGCAGGGCTGCCTGTGAAGCGTTTGCGCTCTTGCGCATGTAAATATGTCCAAGATACAGAGCGAACCCGAGCACGAAAAAGGCGATGGACAGATTGATCGTGGCCTTGCTTAGCACGTTGCCGGTTTCAGCGCCGAAGGTTGATTCCGTCATTCCTCCTCCAAGGGCGGCGCCCATGCCTCCATCCTTTGTCTTCTGTGCGAGGACAACAAGGATAAGGAGCGCTGAAATTATGATCAGAACGAAGGTGACGATGGCTATCAGAATGCTCATATGAAACGGCGAATGCAGCAGGCTGAGCCCGGGGTTGTCAATGCCGGGAAACAAGGTTATCGATGTGCCGCCGCTGACAGCGCAGCGCCGCAGCCATCTCAACCGCAAGGCTTGCCCTCACGCAATTCGGCATATTCCTGGCAAACTGCGCCTCGACAGGCTCCGAATTTGGCCACTCGGTGCTTGTTCTGCCCGGGATGCCGCAGCCGGTAGCGCTTCAGCAGCTCCTTATCCGAGACATCCCTCTTCCGGAGAATAGGAACCAGCACATGGAAATGGTTGGCCGGAACTGTGTATGCGATCGCCCCGACCCCATAAAACTCGGCCACAGCTCACATCTGCATCCACCTTTATATTGTCCTGCTATATACTGTAAAAATAAGAGGACTGCCGCGCTGACTCCCCGCTACGAACAATCTCTAAGGCTCTGATAAGCAGTATTTCCCATGGTCGCACCTTGCGTTTGCATGGGATTTCGAAGAAAAAGGCATCAACAGACCTTCCATCAAGGATCGCACTTATTCCTCTCATTTATTGGTCCGCTTCCTTGAACTTCTCTAAGCCGCGCACATGCCAGCCCACAAACCAAGCTCTTCCTCCCTTTCCCAAGAGACTCAATCATGGATCGGACGGCTCTCTTTGCAGCAAAAAGCATGGGGCATCACTACGTTGGTAATCGCCGCCTTGGCGATTATTTTGACCGTGAGTGTGCGGCACACGCTTAAGAGTAGCTTCGATAGACTGGAGAGAAACGAGATCGCGGATTCGGCAGAACGGCTGCAACGCGCCCTGGCCCTGGTCATCGACTCCATCGAGCGATCCAACCGCGATAACGCGACTTGGGGGGATACCTATAAATTTATCCTCAATCCTTCGCATCAATATTACGACACCGCCCTAAACGACACCGTCTTTGCCAATCTCGACGTGAACGCCATCCTGATCTTCAACCAGAAGGCGTCCTTGGTGGCAGGACGCACATGCAAAGAAGGAGAACAGTCCGTCGCCGCAAATCCCAAAAAGTGGGAAGACATCTTCGGAACTTTTGCAGAAGCCTCCGCCCAGGGCTCCGGCTCCGCAAAAAAGGGGCTGTTGCGCCTGCCCGAAGGCCTGGCGGTCTTCTCCTGTCTCCCAATACTGAAGGACGATGGCTCGGGACCTCCACGCGGCTCCCTGATCCATATGAGGTATGTCGACGACAGACTCATTCAAAAGCTTCAATCCCTAACTAATCTCCACATAAGTATTCACGGAATGGATTCCTCATCCCAGGATCCGCTCGAAACCGCCCTGGCAGCCTCAACCGATTCTATCGTTCCCATGGCGCCAATCAGCGAGCAGACGATGAGTTTCCATCTACCGCTCAGGGACGCCCTCAACCATCCCGTGGCCTACATGCATGTCACCACAGGACGAGAGATCCACGGACAGGGCAGCAAGGCCATGATTCTACTCATTGGCGGCATCGTCTGCATCGGCGCCATCGCAGGCCTGGTCATCATCTGGCTTCTCAGAAGCCTCGTGATCCGGCCGCTTGAGACACTGAACACAGAAGTCAATCGCATCGGCCTAAAGGCAGATCCCAGCGTGCGGGTGCATGCACACGGCACCGACGAGATCGCCAGCCTGGCAGGAGGGATCAACGTAATGCTGGACGCCCTCGCCCGCGCAGAGACAGAACATGCCTTGATCAAACGGGAGAGCGACCATCTGCACGCGCAACTCCTCCAGGCTCAAAAGATGGAGGCGATCGGAACGATGGCCGGAGGCTTGGCGCACGATTTCAATAACATGCTCAACAGCATCATGGGGTCCACCGACCTCCTGAGATATGAGCTTCCCCTAAGCCATCCCGCCCAAGAGCATATCAAGCGCATCGAGAAAGCTGGGATCAGCGCAACAGGATTGGTCAGGCAACTGCTAGCCGTAAGCCGTCGCCAGCCCTTAAAACCAGAGCCCGTGCACATGATCGAGACGGCCCAGGATGTTCTGCGCCTGTTGAAAGCAGGCCTGCCAAAATCCATCGATTTTCAGTTCGAAGCCAATACCACGGAAGATATGGCGATGGCCGATTCCGCGCAGATCCACCAGGTCATCATGAACCTCGCCACGAATTCCGCCCACGCCCTGGCGGGCCGCGAGCGGGGATTCTTCAAGGTGACGCTCGATCAGGTGAGCCTTCCCATCGCGACAAGACCGGAGACGCTGAAACTTCGTTCCGGGCGCTATCTCAGGATCACCCTAAGCGACAACGGATGCGGCATCGCACGAGAAAATATCGAGCACATTTTCGAGCCCTTCTTCACGACAAAGCCCAGCGGCTCAGGCTCCGGCTTGGGACTGGCCGTAGTCCACGGCATCATTAGCAAGCATAACGGATCCATCGGTGTCGAAAGCGAGAAGGGGCACGGCACGAGCTTCTTCATCCACCTTCCACTGGCGCCATTTCCCACGCCCACGCGATCCAGCCCGCCCAAATCGCCAGCTCCATCCGGCAGCGGCAGCCATATTCTTCTGATCGATGACGACAAGCTGGTGCGCGACACCATCGCCAACGGCATGAAGCGACTCGGGCACACCATGATCTGCACAGGCAACACAGAGGAGGCCCTGCGCATGGCCGCCGATCAAACCCTCCGAATCGATGCCGTAATCACCGATCAGGTGATGCCAGGCATGAGCGGCCTTTCTCTCGGAGCGAAGATTCAGGCGCACCGTCCGGGACTTCCCATGATTCTCATCTCCGGCTATGCGTCGGAAATGGATATTTCCGCTGCCACCTCGAAGGGTTTCCAGCAAATCCTGAACAAGCCAGTATCGGCTGTTCAGTTACACGATGCCATCCTGACAGCCTGCCGTCCGCGCGGGGCTGCGACAAAGGCGGCGACATCGGCAACCAGCACCGGCCAAACGGCAAAAAGCGGATAGCAAAAAGGGGCGCCTGAGGAGACGCCCCTGCAAATCATCGGGCCGCCAAGCGACACGCTCGCAACCCTCAGCCTGCATCCGTTTAGGTTTGCGGCACCTTCGGCAGATGATGCAGCGCCTCCTCGATCTTCTCCTCCGGGTGCTCGTAATCGTCGAGCTTGCCCGCAAGATAGGACTCGTAGGCCGTCATATCGAAGTGACCGTGGCCGCTGTAACACATCACAATGCACTTGTTGTCATTGCGACGGGCGGCGTCGATCGCCGCACGGACCGCATGAGCAGTCTCGGGTGCGGGCACATAGCCCTCGGTCTCAGCGAATTGCATCGCGCCTTCGAAGACGGCGTTCTGCAGGTAGGTAACCGACTCGACGATCCCAAGGTTCGCCAGATGCGCCAAAATCGGCGCGGTGCCGTGGTAGCGCAGGCCGCCCGCATGAATGCCCACCGGCATGAAGGTGTGCCCAAGCGTGAACATCTTGAGGAGAGGCGTAAGCATTGCGGTATCGCCAAAATCGTAGGCGTACACGCCCTTCGTCAACGAGGGGCACGCAGCCGGCTCGACCGCGACGATCTTTATGTTCTTGCCCGCGAGCTTGTCGGGAACGAAAGGCAGGAAGAAGCCGCCGAAATTGGAGCCTCCGCCAACGCAACCGATGAGCACGTCCGGCTTTTCGCCCGCCAAGTCAAGCTGCTTCTTGGTCTCGAGTCCGATCACGGTCTGGTGCAGCAGCACGTGGTTCAGCACGCTACCCAGCGTGTACTTGGTGTCGTCATGCGTGGCCGCATCCTCGACCGCCTCCGAAATTGCCATGCCCAGACTGCCGGGAGTGTCGGGAGTCTGCGCCAGAATGGTGCGTCCCGCATTGGTGTGCTGCGAGGGGGAGGCAAAGACTTCCCCTCCCCAAAGATTCATGAGCGTGCGACGATAGGGCTTCTGGAAATAACTGGATTTCACCATGTAGATGGTGCAGGCGAGACCAAATTGCTTGCACGCGAAAGCCAGCGATGAGCCCCACTGGCCGGCGCCCGTCTCGGTGGTCAGACGACGCACGCCTTCCTTTTTGTTGTAATAGGCCTGGGGCAACGAGGAGTTCAGCTTGTGGCTGCCGGAGGGGCTGATGCTCTCGTTCTTGAAATAAATGCGGCAGTTCGTCTTCAACGCCTTCTCCAGGCGCACGGCGCGGATGAGCGGCGTGGGCCTCCAAATCTTGTAGAGCTCGCGAACCTCATCCGGGATCGGAATCCACCGCTCGGTGCTCATCTCCTGCTCAATAAGAGCCCTGGAAAAAATAGGAGCCAGATCCTCGGGCTGCAGCGGCTTTCCGGTGCCGGGATGAAGCGGAGGCGGCAGCGGCTTGGGCAGATCGGCCTGCACATTGTACCAGGCCGATGGAATTTCAGAGAGGGGCAGGTGAACGTATTCAGTAGGCATAGTTGGTAAAAAAGGGGCGACGCATAACAAGAAACTCGCGCCTTCTGCGCAACACTAAGCTGCGGGAATCAGCAAAAAGCCTAAGCTCGAAGCGTTAAGTCCCGACCTGACAAGGCAGATTGGATCTGAGCCCTACTTTGAATCGAAACGGTTTTTCATGTGACCGGAAGCACCGTGAATCAGATGCGATGCCAACAACTTTCCCATCCGTCTCCTTCGTTTGCAGCTGCTCTTTCGCTTCACGGATAGCGGGTTGGCAGCTCTTGATTGTCGTAAGCGACTGACGTGAAAGCCAGATTCACGATAAAATCTATTACGTCCCATCCATCCCCTGCATCTCTCGTAAACTTATTCAAGAACGCCGGTGCTTGAGCCTGCCGACACCCTATCGCCCCTTTTGAAAATGAAGTTTCTCCGCTCCCAACTGCTTCTCGTTGCATTCGCCTTAGCCTGTCCAGACTCTGCTTTGCATGCCAAACCTGCGCCGGTCCCAGAATATGAATCGTGGGAGCGCATTCAGACACCGACACGGTCAGATCTTTGGGGCATTTATACCAATTTCGACGCCTATGAAGTCTCGATGGGCCATGGAAGCATATGGACTTATTATTCCAGCAGCCCGAAATACGTCGCTGTCGGCACTCAGGGAACGATTATCACTTCACAACATGGTGATATCTGGGTAACCAGGTCCAGCGGTACTAATGAGTGGCTGCTTGGTGTTACCTATGGGAAAATTGCGGACTCCCAGATTTGGGTGGTCGTTGGCGACAATGGAATCATTCTCACCTCCGCCGATGGAACCACCTGGACTCCGCAAATCAGCGGCACGTCCCAGCGTCTTAATGGTGTTGGCTTCAATGGAACATCGTTCCTAGCGGTCGGGGAAAACGGGACCTTGTGTTTCTCGCAAGATGGCATCCATTGGTCCGTCACTTCAACCGGCACACCTGACTGGCTTCGAGGGGTGGCCTATTCGGAGGATCAGAAAAGCTATATCGTATCCGGAGCCAATGGACGGATATTCCTAACCTCAGACGGGAAGAGTTTTACTCAGCTTCACTCGGGCGGAGCCCAAGACATCGCCGCTCACGCCCTACCCGGCTGTTTTTTTGCGGGAGACAAGGCGGTCTGGCACTTGGATGGCAGCGGCAGCCTTGCCAAGGTCCTTGAAGACAGCACTTTCTTTCGTGGGATCTCAAACATCTTTCCTAGGCAATATGATCGCGACAATAACAGATATTCGGCTGTTGGAACCAGTGGTTCTCTTGGCCTGTCACCTCATGCGGGGCTCAAGGATTGGTTTCTTATTCATCTTCCGACCGCTGACAATCTGCTCGCGTCCCATAGTAACATTGCATGCGGTCAAGGCGGTGTCGTTTGGCGCCAACTTGGATCGGAAGATGCGCCACCCCTCATGGATGTTTCAAGCGGTTCAAGCGTTCCTGGCATCCTGTACGAAGGAGGATCTCTTTTGATCGATCCAGGTGTCTCCACCAGTCAAAGTGGCTTAAGCTACCACTGGTACAAAGACGGGAAATTGCTGGAAGGAGCAACACAGCCCGCCCTCCAACTCAATGCCCTCTCCAACTTCGACAGGGGAACCTATTCGTGTGCCATTACAAACGCGGATCACCTCTATCTCTGGCATATACAACTACCCAGAATACTGCCAGCCCCGCCTTCGACCGTACAGATTGAGCCTCAAACGACAGTATCACGGCCCTATACAGATCCTCTTTCCCAGTTAATCGCACCTTCGGAAAATCAATCTGTTTTCCCGGAAATCGACAACCCGTCCAACCTCAAACTGGAACTAGTTAATAAGGCTCTTGTTGTGTCGCGCCTGTCGCCCGGGGGTGAGATCGACAAGGAATTCCAACCTGTGTCAATACCCTTGGCGATCCCCGACAAAGCCATTCTGGCATCTCCGCTATTTTGGTCATATGTCGATTCGGATGGCAGAGTCTGGGTGGCGATACGGGACATCGGCCAACAAACATATTCCCTCGATGGTTCGCATGAAATAGCCTACAATTATAATACAGGGTTCACGATCATCGTTAGGTTACTCCCTTCTCTTCTGAATGATACATCGTTCTCTCAGATCACCCTGGGGAATAATTCATCAATCTATTTGAGAGGGGCATATATATATGCCCACGACAGAAGTATCTTTCCTGCCATGTTCCCGCCAATGATCGTGAGAACCATTGAATCATTTCAACGATATAGCACAGGAGGGATTCTGGATACTACCTAGTATAATGTTTCTCTAAAACTTTTACAGATCAAGCGACCAGAAGATCGAACTTCTTCCATCGGTGGACGACC
>JBAZHQ010000118.1:0-11100 GCA_041652235.1 Opitutaceae bacterium
GCAAGCGCCTCAAGCAGCTCATCAACGAGCTCACCATCCCCGAGGGAATGGGCGTCATCGTGCGCACCGCCGGCGAGGGGAAGAAATCCCGCTACTTCGTGCGCGACCTCCACCTGCTTCTCAAGAAGTGGGAGGAGATTACCCGCAAGATGCAGACCGAGCGCTCCCCCACCAACCTTTACCAGGAGCCCGACCTCGTCGAGCGCACCGTGCGCGATTTCCTCACCGAGGAGGTGGACCGCGTCCTCATCGACAGCAAGGAGGACTTCGAGCACACAGCAGATCTCGTCGGCCAGATCTCGAAGCGTTCCCGCTCCAAGATCGCGCTCTATAAGGACTCCATCCCGATCTTCGAGCGCTTCAACATCGAGCGCCAGATCGAGCAGACCTTCCAACGCAAGGTCACGCTGCCCTCCGGCGGCGAGATTGTGATCGACGAGACCGAGGCTCTCATCGCCATCGACGTCAACACCGGCTCCCACAAGAACCGTTCCGGCGACGAGAAGAATACCATCTACGCGGTGAATCTCGAGGCCGCCGACGAAATTTCCCGTCAGATCCGCCTACGCAACCTGGGAGGCCTCATTGTCATCGACTTCATCGACATGAAGGAGCGCCGGCATCGCAACGCCATCTACGACAAGATGGTCGAGCTGATGTCGGAGGACAAGGCCAAGACCCACATCCTCCCGATCTCGCAGTTGGGAATCCTTCAGATGACGCGCCAGCGCCAGCAGGAGTCGCTCTCGAGCAACTTGTATACGGACTGCCCGTACTGCCACGGTCGCGGCATCGTCAAGAGCGCGACAACCATGAGCGTAGAACTGCAGCGCCGCCTCGCTTCCGTCGTCCGCCGCCTTATCGCTCGCAACGACAGCAAGGAATACGCGCTGCGCGTCCTTGTGCATCCGAGCATCCTAGAGCGTCTCCGCAGCGAGGACGAGGACCTGCTTCTTCGGATGGAAAAGAACTACGGCGTCAAGCTGGCCTTCCGGGCCGACCCGAACTACCACGTCGAGAACTTCAAGATCATCAACGCCGACACCGGCGAAGAATACCGCTAGCCTGCCAAGGCCAGTCGTACCATCCAGATATCTCATTCCTAACCAACGCCCTGCCGGCCTCGCCGCGCAGGGCGTTTTGCTTTTCCGGATTTCCCCCGGCCCGGTGGCCGTTTCTGCAAAATGCTTATAGGGACAGGTTATGAAATTCCCGGAAGTCGGTACAAACTCGCACCCCTTCGTCGAAGAGCTCGTGCCATGGGGGAATCGTCGCAAACATGCACGATCCGTGGAGACAGCCACTCACTCGTGTGATGGATGAACCTTGTATGGGCCGACTTTGTCGGAGCAAACCGCGACGACGTCGCCTTTCTGTCCTCGGCCAGGACAGAAAGCGGATGCATTCTGACGATCAAAAGTGCGATGCGTCCGGGTAAGCCCGATTCAATTATGCACATAGGGGCCGTCAGTATGAAAGCCATGGAACGATTCATCGATGGTGAGGGCGTAAAAACTATCTGATATCGTGGGTCGAAGCCGCTGCCCCCACTCGACGTCAAGTATTGACGGAAACCTATATTAAATCGCTTTTATTGTGCATTCCATGCAAGGGGAGCACCATGTGCCATTTAATAGCATATCCTACTTGGCAATCCCCATATGCCGCTTTATAGGATCAATGTGGTATATGCATACCATCGGAAGCAGAGCCGACTCTGTAGCCCCTCACTAAATTCAGCCCCGACCACTGTCAGCCCCGATCATTATGAATATTAAAGCCCCTAGTATCAACATACTAAATACCTCACTTAACCGTTTCGCGAGATGCACCTTAAGCATCGCGTTCGCCCTGATCTTCGCCGTAAATGCCCGCACAGCGGAAACAGGAGGCGTGCCGGGGCCCCAAGCAATTTCCGGCAATAACAACGACGGCAATGGGAGCGGCACACTGACGCTCGATAGCACTACTCTCAGCAGTTACGGTCTCGCCGTCGGCATCGCCGGGATCATGATGAACAAGGCCGGGATTGAAAACGCGACTGTCGACGCCAACAACGTCGTCCGAGTCGAAGAGCAAAGCAAGGCACGCGCCGGCGGCATCTTCGAAGCTCACTACTTTCTTAGCGACGTGCGCAAAAAGGCGGCCGACCAACTCAGAAACGACACAGCCGCCAGGAAGCAGGGCTTAACCAATGAGACAGTAATCGAGGGTACGGTGATATCGGATTTAGCCCATGGCCCCGTGTTCGTGGTCGAACTTGGCCAGAATGTGATACGCAGCGTGGGCCTCGGCTATCTTTGGTCATTCCGGGACTTAAAGCGCGAAGTAAGCGGTAAAACAGCCACGATCACGACCATTGGAAGAGCGTTTAATTTGGGCGTCGTCGCCCTGATGGAACCCAATGTCAAGGTTCTCGGCGCCGGTTTGACGAAGAACGCGGCATTACCGGCGGGCGACGCGATTCGCTTTGACCACGAAGCCCACTACGGAGCGGCAGTGCTGTTATCCTGGGGATTCTGAGGTCACCGCACTTAGGGCTGGCCGTGTATAAGCATCCTCGGCCAGTCCCACCCCTTAAACCTCGTCGAACGAAACCGTCATGCCACAACCCAAATCCGGCGGCATCTATTATCGTTCGTTCGCCCCCCGGTCACGTGCTGCGACGGGGCTGCTCAAAGCTCATGACCAACTGTCTGAGCTCCTGACCGCCACCCATCATCCGCAGAGCAAGAAACTTCGCGTCGATGTAAAACAGTTTAGCCCCGCAGTATTCGCGCAGCCCGAGCTAAGAGATCTGCTGGTAGGGGTTAGCATTGGCCCCTCCCGGCCACGAGCCTCGGGACCTGGCATCGCGCCGCCGGGCGCCCCCTCCTTGCGGATCTATGTGAAGCGCGAGATGAGTAGAGAGGACATCGCTGAATTCGTGCACAAAACCTACGGTAGCGATCTGCTTAAGGATAAGGACCTGCCGTATGAAGTGATTGTGACGGAATCGGCGCGGTTATTGAGTAACGTTGATCGGATGCGGCCCGCGGCCTGCGGCCTTTCCTGTAGTCACGCCAATGGCGAAGCCGGCACAATTGGTTTCTTCGGCCGGGGTCGCGGGGACGACACCAATATATATCTCATAAGCAACAACCATGTCCTCGCGAATATAAATGGCGGCAAAGTCGGCGATCCCATCTATCAACCATCAGTGTATGATCACGGCACCGCGGCGGATGCGATAGCCACGCTGTTCCGGTGGGTCATCATCAGCCCGACCGAACCCAACGTGCTCGATTGCGCATCGGCGATCGTCAGAGATGCCGCGAGCGTCAGATATGACTTCGTACAGTTCATCAAAGGCGTACCTTCGAACTTCACCATCGATACGGAACCGTCCGATCCCGGCCAGCGACTCGGCAAATGCGGTCGAAGCACGGAAGTAAAGGCCGGCCGCCTCCAGAGCGTCGATGCCACTATCGTAGTCGACATGGGCGGATGGAACGCCGTTTTTAGAAATCAAATCGAGATTGCCGATGAAACGGATCCTTTCAGCGACGACGGAGATTCCGGATCGCTGGTGTGGAATTTTGACGAGAAACGCCACCCGGTCGGACTGTTGTTCGCCCGCCGAGGCAATTCCACCTACGCTAACCCGATCGGCCCGGTCCTGGACACCCTGAAAGTCGACATTCTCAAGCCAGCTTGATGCCGATGACACCTTTCAAGCCCTGGCAATTTTCCGACTCCAACCATCCTTACCTCAATGAAATCCCTCCACATTCTACTGCCAATATTGATTACCTCAGCGCTAGGACTCACCTGGGCCCAGACTACGATGATGGATGCCGCTAAGCCCAGCTCACCGAACTCTGAAGTCGTCTCCTCGCCAAGCACGTCCGGAAAATCAGGGGTTGCCGCCGATATGATCGCAACACCAGCCGGGCCGAGCGCCAAGGCTGGCGATGCCAACGCCCAACCATCCCAGGCAACGCCGCAGGTCAGCATTTTATTCGAACCCACTCAGTTCGTTGAACAGGAGGAGAGCGTCATTGCACGGACTCCCCTCAAAGCGAAAGATGAAAAAACAGCGGCTGTGCTGACCGTCGCGCTGCGCGCCGTTCTTTTCGATGGCGGCCATGCCGCGCCTGACAGGGAGACATTTTCCGCAACCCTTGTGTCAGGAAAGCAACCTAAAGAACTCGATCTCGTCGTCACCGCGCCGGCAAGTAAGGCGCCGCCTGGAGATTACAAGCTGTACCTGGCGTTGCGTTCGAGTGCCAGCGAGAGCGTTCAGGATCTGACGCTAGCGGTGAAACGCGTCGCAGCGACCGTAAGCGCGACGCGCAAGGTGGCCGTGTGGCAAAAACCCTCGCTCTGGCCATCAAGCCAAGCGGCGGGATTGCTTGAATTGCAGGAAGACGGAGGCAAGACCGCGGCTCGAGGGATCACTTTCAACGACGTGCGAGACCTCACCGCATCGGGCGACTCCGAGTCCGCCATCCTTCAGATCTCAGGGCCCCAAAAGATAGAACCGGGAAAGAGCGCCCGTTATGGCGTGACGACGCATGGAGAGTTTCCGGTCGGCATGACGACCGGGAAAATCATTGTTCGCTCCGATAATCTCGCCGCACCCGTGCAGGTGGACTACACGGTATATATCCGGCGCTCGCTCGTTTTCATCGCCATTTGCGCGATCGCCGGCATCGCTCTCGGCTGGCTCGTTCGCATTCGGCTTCCGGCCATGCAGGCACGCGACCAATCCGCTGCCGAGGCGTCCAAAATAATGGCTGCCCTAAACGACGCGGCGGCGAAAATTCCGGACCTGCAGTTCCGCAACGAAATCGCGGTAGCGGCAGATGCGCTTAGAAAAGGCGCTGCCTCTAGCGATTCGAAGACGATCACCGATGCAAGCGCCGCTGCGCGTCAGGCGCTCGTCACCGCGGAAAAGAACCTCGCCGACCGCCAAAAGGTTGTGGCAGATGCGCTGATCCCGCTGCACGAGCTGCTCGATCAGTCGTGGAATCTCCCGAAAGCCGTCAACGCGCAACTTGAGGCGGCGCGCCGCGCCGCGAACAAGGCGCTTGAACTGCTCAACGCACGGGACGTCGCCGCCGCGGATGATCTCGATAAACACGAGTTGCAGCACGAGCTCAAAACCTTGGCGAACATGGCCAGCGCCTGGCGGAAGAACGCCGGACTGTATCTCAAGGCGCTCATCGACGATCGGCCGAGCGTCAGTGACGACGGAGACAAACAGGTTGAGGAGGCGTCCGCAGAGTGGGAAAAACAGTTTAGTGTTACGCATACTTCCATAAACCGCGAGCAGCTGAGCGCAGAGCTCGCCGATACCCACTCGGCATATCACCAAGCGAAAGACATCGCCCGGATATTGGGAATTCTGGGACTGAGAATCGCAAACTGGGCGAAGGATCAATTCGCCCCGCTCGCCCCTGCCGACGCGTTCAAAACGCTGGCGGGGCTCATCGGCAATCACGCCGATGCGATCCGCGTCGATTTGGAAAGTCCGGAAGATGCATTCGAACGCCCGCAACAGAGGCTGCGTGAGCAAAAGAAAGCCTGGCTGGCCGCCTTGAAATCCGCAGTTCCGTCCACGGTCGAGTTTCCGAATGCGGCCATTACAGACATAGAAAAAGGCCTGTGGACCGCAGCGGTTGAAAAAACTTGGAGTGCCATTCAAACCCAAAAGCGGGGTACTGTCTCCAGGGAGATCATGTCAATGAATGCGCTCAATGAGGCGCCCCCCGTCATTCAGCAGCCGCAACCGGCTCTCGTACCCCGCGGATTGACCGCAATGCTCCAGCCAATCGGAGCCATCACCGGCACGCTGCCTGAACGCATCCATTTCACGGAACATGCCAAGATGGCGGCATTCATTCAAAGCCTCTTCGGCCTGATTCTTTTCGTCGCCGCAGCCTACGCGCTTCTTGCGGAAAAATGGATTGGGACCGGAACCGAAATGTTCGTGGTTTTTGCCTGGGCCTTCTGCCTGGACCTGAGCACCGAGGCTCTCGTCACTCTCCTAAAACGATTCATTCCCACCTCGCTGGCGTAGCGCATTTCAATATCTCTACAAGCGCGGGATGACGCTAATCATTACCTTGACTCCCGTTTAGTAATCTAATTAAGGAGTCTGTATCATGTTTGGACGTCTATTCTCCAGTCGTTTCGCCGCAGAGTCGGCCAAACCTTATGTCAGCCTGCTCTTCGGCGCACGGCAGACCGGAAAGAGCACCCTGCTGCGTTCGGTATATCCCGAGCCTGCCATGCGCATCGACTTCGCCAACGCTGAGGATCGGCTGCGCTATGGCACATCGACCACCGGATTTATCCAAGCCTGTCGCGGTCTCGCCCTTGGGCGGCAGCCTGCCACGGTGATCGTTGACGAAGCCCAGTTGAGCCCGGAGATTTTCAACGCCGTCCAGCACCTCTACGACGAGGACAAGCGGCGCTGGCGCTTCATCCTGTGCGGCAGTTCCGCCCGCAGGCTGCGGCGCATCGGTGCCAATCTGCTCCCGGGGCGATCTCTTTACCACCGGCTATATCCTTTGGTGCAGGCGGAAATCGCGCCGGGACTCGACCAAGCCTCACCCATCCCGGCGTCCGCTTGGGCAAAGCCGGTGGCTCGTCCTTTTCCGGCCATCGAGTTGACAGACCGGCTCGCCTACGGGGCGCTGCCGGGCATCGCCACCGCCCCCGTTGAGGATCGGGCGGCTCTGCTGCGCTCCTACGCGGCCATCTATCTCGAAGAGGAAATCCGTCGCGAGGCAGCGACTGTCAATCTCGCCAGCTTCTCCCGGTTTCTTCAACTCGCCGCCCTCGAGTCGGGTCAGATTGTCAATTGCGCAGCCTTGGCCCGCCAGACCGGGCTTACCGGCAAGACAATCCAAAGCTACTATGCGCTGCTTGAAGATATGTTCGTCGGGTTCTCGCTGCCTGCGTTTTCAGGCAGTGCCCGGCAGGGGGTGCTCTCGACTCCTCGCTTCTTTTTCTTCGATCTCGGGGTGCGCCACGCTGCCGCAGGTCTCCCTGTGGAGCCAACGCTCGTGCTCGCCAATCCCGGGCCGCTGCTCGAACAGTGGGTGGGCATCGAACTATGGAAGCGGCTGGGCTACCTCGGCGAAGGCCGCCTCAGCTACTTCCGCACGAAAACGGGCGTCGAGGTGGACTTCATCCTGGAGCACCGCGGCAAGCTTATCCCGATCGAGGTCAAATGGACCGAACGTCCCGACGTGGCGGATACCCGTCACCTGCGGAGCTTCCTCGACGAACACAAGAAAGTGGCCCCCGAAGGCCTCGTGATCTGCCGCTGTCCGCGACCGCTCGAACTTGCCCCCAATATCCGGGCCCTGCCGTGGTGGATGCTTTAGCCCCGTCCGGAAACCGTGCATGCGATTCCATGAGAAATACTACATCCGAGTGGTAGACGCTTATTACTACCTTTAAATAGTATCTTGATTTTACCACCCGGAAGTAGTATCTGTTGGCCATGAGTTATAACGTCGACACCGTCGTGCAGCTCCGGGCGGTCATGAAAGCCCTCCGTAAAATCCGCGAACTCAGCCAGACGGACCTGGGACGAATCATAGGCGTAAATCAAAAGCGGATCGCGAAGATTGAAGCCGCACCGGGGGTGACCAGTTGGGATCAGATTGCCCAAATCATTGCCGCACTTGGCGGACGCATCGCCATCGAAGACACAGGCGACCCTGCTGTTGCGGCAAAAGCAACCAAGCCGCCGCCGGGAGGGGCCAAGGCCGCACGCCAATCGAAGAGGCAGACCTCCTGGTAACGTCATGCCAACGCCCAAAGCCCTTGCAGTATGGATGAACGGCCTGCGGGTCGGCACGTGGATTCAAACCAATCGCGGAGGCGACAGTTTCCAGTATGACACAGCGTGGGTGACAGATCCGGCTGCACGCGCACTGTCGCTCTCGCTGCCGTTTGTGCCGGGCAATGTTCCGCATCGCGGCAGCATCGTTACCAATTTCTTCGACAACCTTCTCCCGGACAGTGACGCGATCCGAAGGAGAATCCGGTCGAGATTTGCGACCGAATCGACCGCTGCTTTCGACCTCCTGGCTGCAATTGGTCGGGACTGCGTGGGAGCGGTTCAACTTCTGCCGGAAGGAGAAACGCCCGAACGGGTTCACGAGATCGAGGCCGAGCCGCTGACCGAAAGAGCAGTGGAACAGGCAATAAATGCCGCTGTTTCGGGCTCACGTGTTCTTGGTCATGCGGACGACTGCGAGTTCCGAATCTCCATCGCCGGCGCCCAGGAGAAAACCGCACTGTTGTTCCACAGGGGCCGCTGGTGCATTCCACGCGGAGCGACACCGACGACCCACATACTGAAGCTTCCTCTCGGGCTGATCGGCAATCTGAGCGCCGATATGCAGGACTCGATCGAGAACGAATGGTTGAGCTTGCGGTTGATGCGGGCTTTCGGCCTTGAGGTCGCACACGGTGAGATCGCTCAATTCGGGTCGCAAAAGGTTCTTGTCGTAACCCGCTTCGATCGCGCGATCCAGCCCGGCGGCTGGATTGCGCGACTGCCTCAGGAGGATTTCTGCCAGGCGCTCGGCTTCCCGTCGTCTCTCAAATATGAGTCTGACGGAGGTCCCGGGATGCGCGACATTCTGCGCGTGCTCGACAACAGTTCCAGCGCCACGGACGACAAAAAGGCGTTCGTTCGCGCACAGATCGTCTTCTGGATGCTGGCTGCGACAGACGGACATGCGAAGAATTTCTCATTGTTTCATGAGCGGGGCGGCGCCTATCGGCTCACGCCGCTCTACGATGTGCTGTCCGCCTGGCCCATCGTCGGTCGCGGACGGAATCAACTCGATGAACGCAAGGTCAAGCTTGCCATGGCCGTCCGCGGTCGGAACGCGCACTGGAAACTCGCCGAAATCATGCCTCGGCATTGGGATGCCGTTGCCCAATTGGCGGGGCTCGGCGATGCCCGCTCCATCATCAGCGATCTGGTCGAAAGAACGCCCGGAGTGCTGGCCTCGGTCGAGAAGGACATCCCGCGCGGTTATCCGGCTCACGTGCGAGATCGGATTTATGAGGGCATCAAGCGCAGTGTGGAGCGGCTCGCTGACAGAGCGTAAGCGCTAGACAACGCGTTGTTCCGCCGCGCGTCTCCCCCTCACCAGCGCAGGGTGCGCGTGGAGTGGTTGCCGACGGCGTCGTAGAGGGAGGCCTGGCATTGCGTGGCGCCGGAGGCGCGGGAGAGCGGGATGTCGATCTCGAAGGTCTCCTCCCTGGAATCACGGATGCCGTCGGCGGGCTGCTCGGTGGCAACGCGTATTCCGTTGTTTAATACAACCTCGATGCCTTGCAGCAGGGAGAGCGCGTCCTTCCCGCGCACCGACACCCAGAGGCGCTCGCCTTCGATGCGGGCCGTGGCGTCGATGATGTCGGGCGGCGTGCGGTCGACGACGAAATCGTCCGTTTCGAAGGTGACGCTCAGCCGCTCCGACTTCGGCCGGGGCGCCTGCTCGGCGACCACGAGGCGGGTGTGATACACGCCTTCGGCCATGCGGGAAATATCGACCTGCGCAAAGGGCTCCGGCGTCTCAACGGCAATGGGATTCCATGCACTCTGCCCTTCCTGCCGGATGCTGAAGGTGGAGGCGAGCATGTCGCCGTCGGCATCGACCACAGTCCAGAGGAAAACCTGCGTCCCGGGCGCGGGAACAACCTGGCTGCCAAGAAAGCTGTTCTTCCGGCGCTCCGCGGCAACATCAGGCGAAGCGTTTTGGTTGATCACTTGAGTGAGCGTTTGGATAACCGGTGTCGCAGGCTCGGCGGCAGGAATGAGCGAGAAATCAGGGGAGAGGGTGCGAAACTCGGAAAGGATCGGCCTGCGATTCTGCGGAGTGTGAAACCAGTATGCTTTGTCCACGGAGGCGGTCTCGGGCAATCCGGCAGGAAGGCTCAGCTTCAGCCGCGCATGACGTCCTTTGATGGGCGATGCAGGCAGCCAGCCGACGTTGCTGATAGCGCCGGGATCATCGATCTTGAGGGTTTCCCAGGGCGACCAGCCTTCCAACTCGTCGGAACCGGCGCTCGCCCTGGCTTCAATCGTTAACTGGCCCGGCGGGATGTCGCTAAGCCGTCCGATGCGAAGGGCGCCAATCGAGGCAAGAATGCCGAGATCGAGCTGCCGCGTCTCCGCCGAGCGGGCTTCCGTCGAATTGAAGTCCAGCAGCGAGAAACCACTGGGATTGTTGCGCGCCAGCAGAAACAGGTCCCCCTTTGGGGTCACCGCGCGCATATCGGAAAGCTGGGCGGAGTTGCTGCCGGCGAAGGTGAGCGACATGCGCTGCTCCGGATCATAACCGAGCAGATCCCCCTGCTCGCCGCCTGCGATGAGAAGCCATCCGTTGTGCTGCGCCAGCCTGTAGAAGGCCTGGTTGCTTTTATTGACGAGTACTTCGGGAAACCCGTCCGCAGGAATGTACACCAGCGCGCCACGCCCGGCGAATTTGTCTGCGATGGGCGCGGCAAAGGGATCCGGCGCGGGTTGTGTCTCGGCAGCAGGCGCGCCGCCTTGCACCGGTGCAGGGCCCGGAGGCGTCGGGAGTCCCTGAGGAGCAGGCGCCGTGGACGCCGGCGCGGCGGGACGGGCTGTGCGGTTGATGCGCGAATCTCCGGTCGTCATCGCGACCACAATCGAGGCGTAGAGGCCGCCATCGGGCAGAGCCAGCAGATCGGTCAACACCGCGTCCTTGTTTTCCATGAGGATCACGGGCGCTCCGCCCGCGGCGGGAAAGGCATAGAGATTCCCCTTTGGCGCCGATCCTGCGATGACACGACCATCGGGCATGAGCGCCAGGCGGCGAATATTCCGATCCTTCACTTCACCGAAGAGGATCAGTCCCCTGGCGGCGAGCTCGGAGGCGTCGGAGATTTTCCGGTCTGAAACGCCAGCCTTCGCGAGCTTCTCCAGATCGACGCGATAGATCATCCCTGGATTGCCGGTTGCGACGAGAACCTGCTGCTGCCTCGCCTGATCCGATTCCGTCGGGCCAAGGGTAAGAAGGTCCAGGATCGAATCCACGGGGAGCCCGACCCTGGCGA
>JBAZHQ010000119.1:0-11027 GCA_041652235.1 Opitutaceae bacterium
AAAATCTGACATCCACGGTTTTTTAGCATTTTCTGGTTCTCTTTACCCGTAAAACCTCCCGATTTTCAAAAATTGGGGAACTTGGGACAGTCTCTAGTTATGCTCAGAATGTAAGCGGATCCGCGATTACTGGCATAGTCGTTACATGGTAATATCTATCGCATCATGGGCAACCATGATCTGATGCACCGCAATCTGCCGCCGCCGGGAAAAGGCGGCGGCATTTTTTAATTTCTATGGCTGCGGCTACAGTGGCAGGATCGATCCGGGCTAACGCCTCTTCATCCAACGATCCGCAAATTTGACGTAGTAGGCCCAGTCGTAGGCGGTCATGTCGTGCTTGCCTGTGCGAACATGGTAACGCAGGGCGCCACCGGCGGGTTTGTTGACCTCCGGCACGTCCTCCAAGGCAGGGCCCTTCTGTTTGAAAAGGGCATAGACTGGTTCGGCGGCCTTCACGGCGAGGAACTCGCCGCGTGGATCCGCCCAATCATCCTCTTCCGCGCTGGTGACGTAGAGCGGGCGCGGCGCCACAAGCGCCAGCAGTTCGTGCTGATCGATCGGAAGCGAATTCTCCTTGCCGTTATAATTGCGGAAATTCTTGCAGAACCAATGCGGAAACTGGCGGTTGATGTCGGCTACGGTTTCTCCGTGGATGCGCTTGCTCAGGGCTGCGCCGCCGCAGCCCGACTCGTTTGAGATCACCATGGCGAATCGCTGGTCTTTCGCGCCCGCCCACAAGGCCGCCTTGCCCAGTCGCGAGTGACCGTGCACCGCCACACGCATGGGATCGAAAGACGGATCTGTTTCAATGTAATCAAGCGCCCGGCTTAGGCCCCAAGCCCACACGCCGATGGCGCCCCAGGCTTCGCCGTCACGATCCTCGGTCCCCGTTTTCGATTTCCAGCCGTTGATGCCTTCCTTGAGCCCATTGGGATTGTCGGGGCAAAGCTCGCCGCAATACGCCGTCACGGAGGCATAGCCGTGCGCGACCACCTCTTCGATCAGCCACTTGGAGGCATCGGAGCCGCGCGCCGCTTCCGTGGCCTTGTTGTTCACGACGCCGGGAGCCTCGCTCGGAATCCATTTATTCGACAGGGTGATGCCGGGATCGCTGTTGACCGTGTGATTTCCGTAGAAATTCAGCCCGAGGAACACCGGAAGGGAGACTCCCTTGGGCTGGTAAATGAGCAGGTGCATGGCCGGTCCTCCTTTCCCGGGGGAGAAATAGATCGTGACCTCCTTGCGGGTGGCGGTGCCATCAAAGGCATAGATGTCGTTCGATTCGACCTCGAAGTGCATGCCTTCGGGTTTCCCCAGGGGAGTGCGCCCGTAGATTTCCTTCGTGAACAGTTGGAGAAGCTCGGTGCGCCGCTTGGTGCTCCAGATGTCCGCGTCGCTCACGGCAGTGCCGTCCGCGCATTTCAGCGGATCGGGCAGCGTGTAGGCGGGGGCGGGCGTCTCGTCGAGTTTGGCGGGTCGCTGTTCCGCCTCGGCCGTTACTGTATCCAGAAGCTTGGTACCGCCTTGGCCGGCCATCTGGTTTAGCAGGCACACGAGAATGAGAATGCACAACAGCGCAATAAAGAGGGGGCGGATCATGAGGGGTGGGGCAAACTTGAGATCTCAAACGCGTCCTGTCGAGCTTGGGGAATGCGCAGCGATGGGCGCGGCAGGGCTTGCGAGAAGACAGGCGCCGGAGGCCAGGCGCCGGAGGTGCTACGGCAACTCTTGCGGCAGCTTTGCCTGCACGAGCTTGCTGACGGCGCCGAAATCGATGAGCGCGGCTTCAGGGCTCTTCTTGAGCGAGCCGATCACCTTGCCCATGTCCTTCTTCGACAGAGCTCCTGTTTCCGCGATTGCCTCGATCACCAAGGCTTCGATTTTCGCCGCATCCAAGCCCTTTGGCAGGTACTTTTCGATGAGACGAAGCTCGGTCTTATTGGCGGTGACGAGATCCATCCGCCCGCCCCTCTCAAACTCAACCATCGCATCGTTCAGGTTCTTGACCGCCTTGCGCAGCGTTGCGAGCGCCAGCGCGTCGTCGATCGGCTTTGCCTGGTCCATGGAGGCGCGCTGGATGGCGGCGTCGCAGGAGCGGAGCGTGGTAGCCGCGGCGGTATCGCGGGCTTTCACGGCTATGATGATGTCGGCGCGGAGGGTCTCGTAAATCGTTGCCATGGAAATCAGCCTAAGAAATGCAGCTTTTTTGTCGAGGACGCTCGTCTGCATTCATCCTGCCGCAGAAGCCGCAACCAAAGCCAGCCAGAGGCCGGAAGCCAGCAGGGAAATCGGAGGTCGGCGGTGGCCGTTCGACCGCATTTTCCAGGATTAACGCACTTTTCCGCTCATCAGGCTGGCAAGCCGATGAGGCTCTGCCATAACCGGCTCGCATGCCCGGACTCGCTGGACCATCCTCAAGAAATCCCGGAACGCTTACGCCCCTTTCCTGGCGCGTGGGGTATTCGGCGTCGCCGGACGTGTTGCCCGAGGAATACGTTCCCGCCTCCGTGCCCGGAGCCGTGCAACTGGACTGGGGAAAAGCCAAGGCGCTCCCGCCCCATTGGCAGGCTGAGAATTTCCGCGAGTATCGGTGGATGGAGGATCGCTGGTGGTTCTACGTCGCGCCCTTGCGGCCACCCCCGGTTCCTCCCGGTTTGCGGCTTTTCCTCGTGATAGGAGGCGTCGATTACCAGTGGAGGCTCTCCGTCGACGGCGAGACCATTCTCGAACGGGAAGGCATGTATCGCGGGGCGGAGATCGATCTCACCTCACGCATCGGCACGGCCCGCCAGATTGAAATTCGCGTTGCCCCCGCTCCGCGGAGGCCGGGGGCTCCGAAGGATTCCCGATGCGAAGCGGCGCATTCGACAAAGACTCCCGTGGCTTACGGCTGGGATTTCCATCCCCGGCTTGTGCCCCTGGGCGTCTGGGAGGATTGCGGTTGGGAGCTGCGTCCGGAGTGTCATCTCCGGGATTTCGAGCCCAGGTATGAACTCGCTGCCGATCTCTCGGAGGCGCGCATCGAGATGCACGCAGGCATCGCCGGCGATTGCACCGGGCTGGATCTGTCCTGGGTCATCGCCGATCCTTCCGGGCAGATTTGCCTTCAAGGGCGCTCCCCGGCCCGGCCGGGCGAGAACCTGCTCACCGCCACGCTCGCCAATCCCCGGCTGTGGTGGCCCAATAGCGAGGGGCCGCAGGACTTGTACGGCGTGACACTATCCCTTGTCGGCAGCGATGACGCCGTTGTCGACGAGGCCGCCTGCCGCGTCGGGTTCCGGCGCGTGCGGCTCGTGCCCAACGCGGACGCGTACCACACGGAAAGCCTGATGCCGAAATCGCGAGGGCTGCCTCCAATGACGATGGAGATCAACGGACGGCGCATCTTCTGCAAAGGGACGAACTGGGTGCCCCCCGACATATTCCCCGGCGTCGTGGACGCGGCGCGCTACAAGCAACTGCTGGAACTCGCGCGGGATTCGCATCTCAATATGATCCGCTCCTGGGGCGGCGGCGGCGTGAACAAGGAATCGTTTTACACTCTATGCGACGAGATGGGGCTGCTGGTGTGGCAGGAGTTTCCCCTGGCCTGCAATGCGTATCCGGATGATCGCGACTACCTGGCCCTGCTCGCGGCGGACGCCCGGGCGGTCGTCTCGAGGCTTCGGCGCCATCCCTGCCTTGCGATCTGGTGCGGCGGCAACGAGCTTTTCAATTCCTGGTCCGGCATGGATGACCAGTCCCTGGCGCTGCGCACGCTCAATGCGATCTGCCTGGAGCTCGATCCGGGCACGCCCTTCCTGCCCACATCGCCCATCGAGGGAGTCGGCCATGGCGGCTACGAATTCCGGGAAAATGCTCCGCCTCATCGCGAGGTGTTCCAGATTTTCCCGGCGGCAACCTGCTCGGCCTACACCGAGTTCGGCATCCCCGCCGTATCGCCGCTGGATTATCTCAAGACCTTCATCCCGGAGCACGAACTCTGGCCTCCGCGGCCCGGCGCCTCCTGGGAGGCGCATCATGCCTTCAACGCCTGGATGCATCCGGAGTCCTGGTATTTCCCCGAGGTGATCCGCCACTACTTCGGCGAGGAGCCAGATCCCGCTCGCTGGTGCGAACTGGCTTCCTGGCTTCAATGCGAAGGCTGTCGTTTCATATTCGAAGAGGCGCGCCGCCAGTGGCCGCGCTGCTCCATGGCTATGAACTGGTGCTTCAACGAACCCTGGCCCACGGCGGCGGGCAACAGCCTGGTGAACTGGCCCTGCCGTCCCCGCGAGGCGCTTTCCGCGGTGAAGTCCGCCTGCCGTCCCGTGCTGGCGACCGCGCGCGTTCCCAAGTTTTCCTGGGCTGCCGGCGAGGCCATACGCATGGAGGTTTTCATGATCAACGACTCTCCCCGCGATTTGCCGAAGGGGGTTGTCGCCTTGAAGCTCGTCCAGGGCGATCAGACCGTCGATCCAGGCACCTGGAATTACCCGGCGGTGCCCGCCCGCACCCGGACCAGGAAGGTCGTGCTCGCCACAAACGTCCCCGAGGATTGGAAGCATGGGCCCTTCGAGTTGCGACTCGAGGCGGCCAACCCCGAGCACAGCAATGTCTACAAACTGCTCATCGAACGGCCGTTCGAATGGGAGCCGAGTCCGGCCCTCAGCGCCCGGCTCGCGGACTGGAATCAGGCCGCTGAGCCGAAGCTTTAACCGTACAATCCCCGGAGGATTGGCCGCAAAAAGTTCAGAGGTGAATTCCGACCGTAAGATGCGCCTATAGGCGCGCTACGATTCCGATTCGAAGCCGCTGACTCTTTTCGTACTACAGTATTTACAATTCATCTCAGGCTGAGAGGAAATCCGAGACGGACAGAACCGATCCCCAACCATCCAATCCATTCTCGCGCAGTGACGCAGTGGCGCAGAGTGACGCCGACCTCCGACTTCCCTGCTGACTCTGGCTTCCGGCTTCTGGCATCTGTCCTCTTTGGTTGCGGCCCCGCCGCGCCGTGCCTTCTTGTGGCCATACTTCCGTGGTTCCGAACCTACAGCGCCACCGGCGCTTTTTCCAGGCGGTCGTACCAGTTGAACTTGATGAAGACCGTGGCGACGACCAGCACGGCGAAGATGCAGGCGGCGTATTTCCAATTCTGCAGCACCAGATAGATGGGAAGAGAGACGAGGCATAGCTGCCATGCGATGCCCACGGCCACGTTCACCCAGTCGCGCCTGCAGTTCCGGTTGGGCTTGAAGGCGGGTTCCTCCAGCAGCACCTTGGCCTTGATTGGCCCCCAAAAGCCCCAAGGGCGGACGGTCTTGTAGAAATTGATGAGGATGGCGTCCTCCTCAGGCTTGCTGAGCAGGGTCCCCGCCACGCAGCCGGTGGTCGAGATCACGAAGATGATGGGGAAGGTGTAGAGCGCGTTGATGTCATGCCCCGCGATCCAATTCACGATCGAAGGGATGGCCATGGCGCCGAGGATGCCCGATGTCATGCCCCAGAAATAGCCGTAGCCGTTGAAGCGCCACCAATACCACTTGAGCACATTGGCCATGACATAGCCGCCGTAGAGCGCCCCCACGATCCACATCATCACATCGGTGATGCGAGTGGTGAGCAGGCCGAAAAGGATGCCCACCACCAGTATGGCAAAAGCGGATACGCGACTAAGGCGCACTTCCTTCTTCGCTCCCGCGTTCGGGTTGATGAAGCGCTTGTAGATGTCGTTTACGATGTAGGCCGGAGCGGCGTTGATGGTGGCCGCGAAGTTCGACATGAACGCCGCCATGAGGCCGGCGAGCAGAAAGCCCGCCACGCCGGCCGGCACGTGCTTGGTGAGCACGATGGGGAGAAGCTGCTCGAAGTCGGGTTTGTCCATGCTGCGCAGTTCGGGCATGCAGAAGGCGAGCGCGAGGACGACGATGCCGGCGATCATCATGTAGCGCGGGAAGAAGAGCACTACGTTGACCATGCCGTTCATCATGGAGGCCTCGCGCGGATTGCGGGTGGCGAGGATGCGCTGCATGTCGTAATTGGGCGCGGGGCCGGCAAGGCTGGCGAGCACGCCCTTGAACATCATCATGCCGAAAATGATCATGAACATCTCGTTCCCGTCCGCCCGGATCGAGTCGTTCACCTTGTCGAGGATGCCCGTCCAGTCGAGGCTCAGATGCCAGCCGAAGAAGGGATTCATCCAGCCGGCGGGAATCGAGGACTGGATCATTTCGGGGGAGACTTTCCAGATGGCGATGATGCCGATCGCGAATGCCGTGCAGGTGAGGATGGTGAATTGCATCACCTCGGTGATGACCACGCTCACCATGCCGCCCTTGATCGCGTAAAGGGAGGTGAGGCCCAGCAGGATGATCGCGTAAATATTTTCATCGGCGAACACGCCCTGCGTGTCGCCCGTGAAGCGCCAGGGCAGCATCACCACCGCGAATTTTCCGATGCCCTTGAAGGCGTAGGCCAGCATCCCGACGACGTTCACCAGCGCGAAAAGCACCACGCTCAAGTGGGCGAGGTTGGCTCCCTTGTCGCGCCCGAAGCGCGTCTGTATCCACTCCGCTCCCGTGAGCACGTTGGAGCGCCGTAGCCAGGAGCTCATGAACATCATCAGGAAGATCTGATTGAAGACCGGCCAGAGAAAGGGCAGCCAAATGCTTTTCAGGCCGTAGCAAAACAGGATATAGACCAGCCACATCGTGCCGCTGATATCGAACATGCCCGAGGCGTCGGAGACTCCCAGCATGTACCAGGGGAGAGACTTGCCGCCAAGGACATAGGAATTGAGATCCTTTGCTCCGCGCTTGGATACCCAGAGGCCGATGATGATGACCGTGAGAAAATAGCCCACGATGATGGCTATGTCTATGGAGTGGAGTTTCATTGAAGCAAATGGGACGGATGCTCTACTGAACGAGGCGGCAGAGAAGCTCCATCACGCCATCCGACCGAAACGAAGGTGAATGAGGCGCTGGGCGGGATTCCGCGCTGGTTCGTCCGCGAGAGATACACCACCTGTTCCACGGCAAGCGACCCGACGCTCTCGTCGGGCATGACCATGCCTGCAACATCCGCACCGGTGTTAGTGACGTCCAGGCACGCCCAGGCAACATTGCTCGGTCCCGTAAATCCGGCCGCTTTCAGCATGTCGCCGAATCCGGCTTGGTTGCTGAGAACGGCATCGACCTGGTGCGTGCGGATCCATTGCTCCAGGACACGGGGATCAGCTTGCTCTTCCATGAATAAAAACGGGATCTGCTGCTCGCCGGGATCCTGGTGCTGCTCGATAAGGTAACCCGCTTTAAGCAAGTCATTACGCATCACCTCACCGACCCGGGCCATTGCCAATCCAATGCGGCGATAACCCAGGTTGCGCGCTTTCCCCACCGCCAACCGCATGCCTTGCCGAAGATCAGCCGCGATGGTGTGGCCTGGGACCTCCCAATCGAAGCAATCGATCTTGACGGCACAGTAGCGGTCCCATGCGACGTGAAGCTGGGCGATTCCGGCAGGCAGCGCCGCCGCAACCAAGAGGTCGATGCCTCGCGTGTGGAGGATTGAATCAAGGCGCTCCGCGGTGAGTCCCCCGCGTCCGATTAAAAAGAGCTCAAGACGGCAATACAGCGATTGCCCGGCCGCTGCGGCGCTTCGCCATAGAGCAGCGTGGTGGGGCGAGTTCTCCAGCGCGTCGCGCGACTCGAAATCCGCAACAAATGCGATGACGGGTTGGATCCGGTGAGGAAGCATGACCAGCCGCCGGGCGTTGAATGCGTCCAGCAAGGGATCGCGCCGATAACCGACGGCCTTCGCCACCGCTTGGATGCGCTTTCGGGTCGCGAGCGAAATCGACGGGTGATTGCACAACGCCAGTGACACGGTCGACGGATGCACGCCACCCGCCAGTCGGGCGATATCGCGCATGGTCGCGCGTTTCTTGCGCGTTGGCATTTCAGGTGCGCCGCGGCGCTGACGTGGCGTCATGCCAGTTTCCTTGGACATAGGTGCTCGTGGGTGACTCCGGAATGCCGTGTTTCTCCGCGCGCAGTAATGCAATCAGCGATCCTGTGACCTGGCGTCCGATCATATCCAGATTCGCCACCACGCCTGCCAGGCTGGGGGTCTTCTGGCTCATGCATACACTCGCACAGGCAACATCTTCCGGACATCGCGCGCCGCTGGAACCGAGCAGGCGCCGGATAGACATCGAATTGGAGATCACCGCGTCAACCGATCCCTTTTTGATCCATGAACCCAGCATCTGCGCTACATCGGAATCGCTGGCCTCCGGAGGGAAAAAGAGCGGTTCGACCTGCTGATCCCGGTCGATGGAGGATTGCTCGAGAAGAAGACCGCATGTGTGAAGACCACCGGTGCCCAGCTCATCGTTGACACCGATCGCCAGGCCGATGCGTCGATAGCTGAGAGCACGCAGTTTCTGAAAAGCCAGTCGCACATATTGCATCTGGTCATTCGACACGAACGTGGCCGCCGGTGACATGTGCCGCGAATCGATTTTGACCACGCAGAACTCCTCCCACGGTAGTTCCAGCGTTCGGCGCGTCGGCTCGAACGCACCGATGATGACGCCCTTGATCGCGTTCTCTTTGAGGTAGCGGTAGAGAGACTGGGAGTCGTGGTAGCCGCTATCCACGAACAGCGCCTCGAATCCATAACCGAACGCTTCCGCCTGTTCGCGGGCGCCATGGATCATCAGGCGGTAATGCGCAAACTTGAGCATTCCCTCTTCCGGTGAGCGATTCGCGAGGTAGGCGATGCGCGGCGCGATTGCCACCGCGTTGCCGGAGCTGCGGCGTTGACTCAGTGACTCGGACACCGGATTGCGCCGGTAACCTACCCGCGCCACAGCTTCGAAGATGCGATCGCGCGTCTCGGGTCGAAGGCGCGGATCGCCCCGCAAGGCCATCGAAACCGTCGTGAAATGCACGCCCGCAGCGGACGCCACGTCCTTGATGGTGGGCAGACGAGCCATGGGAACCGTCACACCTTGCCCGTGAGCGCCATCCGCACGCCTCCAAAACGGGTTTGTTCGATTGTGATCGGATGCAGAATCGGGACTGCGGCGCACAGGGATGTAACCATGAGAAAAGCATCGGTTCTGCAAACTTTCGACGCAAGCCCGTACTCTTCCGTTTAAAGGCGCTGCCGTGGCGGCGGCCCTCCGGCGGATGCACACCAAACAGGCGCATCCCATCGTCCATCCGCCCACCGTTTTCACCCATGCTTGGCTCGATCGCCATGGCGGGCAATTCGTCGAGCTTGAGTCGGTGCCAGTGCGGCAGATACCCCCTCGTCAACATCGCCAAAGTCCGGTCAATGGGCCTCAGCTTCGGAAATCCCATGGCGGACGAGTCTGCTTGGCAGTGTTAAGCGTCCATAATTTTCATATTTCGTAAGATGATAAATATAATAGACTAACAACCCTTCAATTTGCCACAGGGAACGCAAAATAGCCCATCTGCCTAATGAGTGAGCTTCATTGCCTAATGAGTGAGCTCCGCTGCCGTCGCTGCCTCCCTTCCATGCTTCTTATCTCTCGCCAGATGTAGGACCACTTTTCGCCGAAGCGCTCTTCATTGAGCCGCTTTTGAAATGCGATCCTCATTAACCCATCAACCCACAAACCCCATCCCAGCAAACGTGAGCGGGTTTCCGCCCAACATATAATGAAAACAACTAAGCAAGTTCGTGTGTCGCGCGCTCTGTACGGCGCGGCATTTCTACTCTTGGCATCGACCTATGTCCAAGCGCAAAGCACGACCAACACACCGCCGGCCGCAGCGAAAGCTGACGATACGGAGGAAGTGATATTGTCTCCGTTCGTAGTCAGCGCAGATGAAGATAAAGACCGCTACCAGGCAACTTCGACCTTGGCGGGTACTCGCGTAAGAACCGAGCTGGCGGACGTCGCGTCCTCGATCAGCGTGGTTACCGCTCAGTTCATGAAAGATACGGGAGCGACCAATAACCAAACCCTGCTCCAATACACCACCAACACTGAAGTCGGTGGCGTGTACGGAAACTTCGGCGGTGTGGGCGCAACCTTTGCTGAAGGCGCCAGCGAACCCAGCCTCGTGCATCCGAATACCAATACTCGTATCCGCGGGCTCGATTCCGCTGACAATACGCGCGATTATTTCCTCTCCGACATTCCCTGGGATTCCTTCAATGTCGGTCGCGTCGATATTCAGCGCGGCCCGAATTCCATTCTGTTCGGAATCGGCAGCCCGGCTGGTATCATCAATTCCAGCGTCAATACCGCAGGATTTGAGAATTCCTATGTGTTCGAGAATCGCATCGCCAGCTACGGCAGCCTTCGCTTTTCGGCGGACATAAACCAGGTCATTCTGGACAAGGAGCTCTCGATCAGGATCGCCGCACTCGACGACAACGCCAAGTATCGGCAGAAGCCCACCTTCAACAGGGACAAGCGCCTCTACGCTGCTGTGCGTTGGGATCCGAAGTTGTTTAACAGCGATTCCTCGCACACTTCCATCAAGGTCAATTATGAGCGTGGCGATGTGAAGGCGAACCGTCCGCGCATCCTGCCTCCAGGCGACAACATCACGCCGTTCTGGAATTCCTCTACCAACAAGACCGCTCTGGATGCCTATTATGCTGCGGTTGCCGGTATTTATCCGCGCTCTGATACCATTCCACTTGCGGGTGAGAATCGTAACTATTGGCTCGACCAAAATGCGCCCCAAGGCAGTGGCATTATCAGAATTACCTACGATGGTGTATCGACCTCTCCGTCTTCAGCCCTCGTGGCGCGTGGAGGTATACCGAGTGGAAGCGGCGTGATCACTCAGTGGGCCATCGGCCCAACGGGTGCGCAGGATGCGCAGGTCAGCGGGATACCGTATACCAGTGGCGTTGGAATCGGTGGATACAATCGTTTCGCGCTTGCAATGAATAGTATTAATCCCACCCAATTCCCGGGTGCGGGATCGGGGTTCTACAAGAATTACTGTCTCACCGATCCGACGATTTTCGATTTCTACAATAATCTG
>JBAZHQ010000120.1:0-11010 GCA_041652235.1 Opitutaceae bacterium
CAATGCCCGCGAATCGGTGCGCGGGTAGGTGATCATCTTGTGCCGCTCGTACAAGGCCTGGGCGATCTGCAGCGTGCGCTTGGCGGAGAGGCCGAAGCGGGAATTGGCTTCGCGCTGGAGCGTGGTGAGATCGTAGAGGCGGGGGGAGATCTGGGTGGTGGATTTCTTCTCCTCGCTTACAAGAGCGACGGGCTGGCCCTGGCAGGCGGCCAGCACGGCATCCGCCTGGGCCTTATCCCAGATGCGGTCGATGCGGTCCGCATCGTCGCCCTCGGCCTTCTTGAAGTTGGGACGCTGGAAGACGCCTTCGTAGCACCCACCGGCCACCTCGAAGGAGGCGAGCACGCGCCAGAATGCGCGGGGCTTGAAATTGCGGATCTCCAGCTCCCGGGCCATGATGATGGCGAGGGTGGGGGTCTGAACGCGGCCTACGCTGGCCACGTTGCCCGCGCGGGAGCCGAACATGCGCTTGGTGAGGGCGCGGGTGCCATTAATGCCGATGAGCCAGTCGCTTTCGCTGCGGCAGCGGGCTGCGTCGGCGAGGCCGGCCATCTGCGCGCCATCGCGCAACTTCTCGAAGGCATGGCGAATGCCTTCCGGTGTCATGGTCTGCATCCAGGCGCGTTTCACGGGCAGCTTAGATTTCGCCAGTTGGTAGATGTAGCTGAAGATGAGCTCGCCCTCGCGCCCGGCATCACAGGCGTTTACGACCTGTCCGATGTCTTTCCGCGCCAGCAATTTTTTGAGGAGGCTGTAACGGTCCTTGGAGGACTCGATCGGCTTGAGCTGGAAGGTCTCGGGAATGATGGGAAGGGTCTCGAGGCGCCAGAAGCCGTATTTCTTCTTATCGATGTCCTCGGGCATGAAAAGCTCCACAAGGTGACCCACCGCCGAGGAGATGACCCACTCGTCGTTTTCGTATATCTCGCCTTGTTTGGGAACTTTACCGAGGGCGCGAGCGAGGTCGGCGGCCACGCTAGGCTTCTCTGCTATTACCAGTGACTTCATGAAGTTTGACGCGGATAGGGTGCCGCCGGACGAATTTCAAGGCTTTGTTTTCAAATTCTGTGCAACAACGAGTCCCGCTCGTACGCGCACACGCGAGGATTTTCGGTGTTTTTCGAATGAGAATCTCACCGCGGAGTCGCGGAGAACGCGGAGTTGCGATCCGCGAAAGGCAGAGCATTTCCTTTCTGCTGGCGATCGCGCTTTGCGTGCGGACTCTTCGCGAAGCTACGCTGGTCAGGCGGCATCTTTTGGTACCGCTTGAAAAGAGATTTCTGTGGGGGTGAGAATACTAAAATCGCGTTGCTATCTTCCATGGGCACGGACCTCGGGACACGGGAAAGAAACCTTTACTCAAAACAGACCTTTCACCGTTGCCTGTGGCCCGAGTTTCTTTGTCACGTATTACGTGACAAACTTGCTTTTAAACTGTGTCACAAGGCCTTGGGTTGTTCGAGCTAAGGAGGCGCATCAAATGTCCCTTTGCTAGGCTCTTTTAGTTGCACATGGATGTGCCTTCTCTCCGCGGACTCAGCGCCTCAGCGGTGAAATGCATGAAATTTTTAGGATCGAGGTGTCGTCTGGGCGTAAACAAAAAGGCAGGCCTTGGGAGGCCTGCCTTTGGGAGCGGAAATGAATGGAAGATCAGCTCGCGGCGAGTTTGGGGGTTTCGGCCAGAGCGCTGTCGAGGGCGGCGATGAGGGTTGCGATGGTCTCGTCGGTCTCGTCGCCCATGTTCGAAATGCGGAAGGTCTTGCCCTTCAGTTTTCCGTAGCCGCCATCGATGATGAGCTTGTGCTTGGCCTTGAGCACCTTGTTCAAAGCCGGGAGATCGGTGTTGAGGGTGTTGACGAAGCAGTTGAGCGTGACGGAGCCGAAGCCTTCCTTCGGGAAGAGCTTGAAACCTTTTCCAAAGGCCCAGTCGCGGACTTTACGGTTGTTGCGCAGGTGGCGCGCATAGCGGTTTTCGATCCCTTCCTGCATGATTTCCCCAAGCTTGTATTTGAGGGCGTAGATCAGGGGGATGACGGGCGTGCTCGGGGTCATGCCCAATTCGTGATTTTTCTGGAATTCCACGAGATCGAGGTAGTAGCCGCGGTCGGTCATCGTCGCGGCGCGAGCGAGAGCCCTCTTGGAGACCGAGCACAACGACAGGCCCGGCGGCATGGCGAGAGCCTTCTGAGAGCCGGTGATCATGATGTCGATGCCCAGCTCGTCCTTCTTGATCGCCAGCGCGCTGAAGGAGCTGACGGTGTCAACGATCGAGATGACTTCGGGAAACTCGCGCACGACGGCCATGACGGCGGCGACGTCGCTCATGCAGCCGCAGGACGTCTCGTTGTGGATGATCGTGATGGCATCGTAGGCGCCGGTGGCCAGTTCGCGGCGCACCGCCTCGGGATCGACGGGTTGCCCCCACTCGGCTTTGAGACCGGAGGCCTGCTTGCCGCAGCGCAGGGAGACATCCAGCCATTTGTCGGAGAAGGCGCCGTTCATGCAGTTGAGCACTTTCTTCTTAACGACGTTGCGGATGGCGGCCTCCATCATCCCCCAGGCACTGCTCGTGGAGAGGTAGATGGGATCCTTCGTGTAAAAGAGCGCCTGCAGGTGGGGCTGCAGGGACTGGTACAGCGCGACGAAGTCGGCGCTGCGATGGCCGATCATTGGCTGGGCCATTGCTTGAAGGGTCTTTTCTGAGACGGTGATGGGGCCTGGGATGTAGAGTTTGTAGCTCATGGTTGAAGGAGGATGCTTGGCAGTCTGCCGGAAAAGTGTTTACGAAGCCTTAGTACGGAACGCCGTCAACACCACAATCCAGCCGATGCCACTGTTTGCCACGATAAAGAAGCGACTGCACGACTTCG
This sequence comes from Opitutaceae bacterium, assembly GCA_041652235.1. Lineage (GTDB taxonomy): Bacteria > Verrucomicrobiota > Verrucomicrobiia > Opitutales > Opitutaceae > MWDT01. Next base: position 2,871 of record JBAZHQ010000120.1, read on the forward strand.
AACTGTACACGGTGGACGTCATTCTTGGCCGGCGCGAGGACACCGGTGCCACTCTGTACGGCGCATTTCTTCAGTCTTTGTCGTGGGTTTGGAACGGCTGGGCGCAATTGAAGTATTGGCTGTACCGGGAGAGGATACTCCACGACTACCCGCTCGGCTGCCTGGTGATCGTGGTGGGCAACCTGACCGTGGGAGGCACCGGGAAGACACCCGTGGTTGAAAAATTCGCCCGCGCCCTGCGCGACCGCGGGCGGCATGTGGCGATTCTCAGCCGCGGCTACAAGAGCAAGGCGCCCCCGCTTTGGAAGAAATTGTGGTACTGGATCAGCCACACCGAGGAGCCGCCGCCTCGCGTTGTGAGCGATGGGCGCAGTCTCTTTCTCGATAGCGAGCAGGCGGGTGACGAGCCCTACATGCTGGCCCGCAACCTGCCCGGCGTCGTGGTGCTCGTGGACAAGGACCGCGTGAAAGCCGGAGCCTATGCGATCCATCGGTTCGGCTGCGATACGCTCGTGCTCGACGACGGCATCCAATACCTGCGGCTCAAGGGACGGCTCAACCTTCTGCTGGTCGACAAGACCAATCCCTTTGGCAACGGGCACCTGCTTCCCCGGGGCGTGCTTCGCGAACCCATCAAGCATCTCAAGCGCGCCAGCTACGTTTTCCTGACAAAGTCCGACGGACAGGCCGACGGCGAACTTGAGGCGCTGATCCGGCATCACAATCCGGGAGTGGACATCATCGAGTGCGCCCACCGTCCGCGTTTCCTCTGCCGCATCGGCGACAAGCCGGACGTAGTGGAAGGGCGGCTGCCGCTGGAGTATTTGCGCGGGAAACGCATCGGCGCCTTCAGCGGCATCGCAACGCCCGAGAGTTTCGAGAAGTTCCTGGGCGATCTCGGCGCCCACTTGGTGATGCGCGAGCGCTTCCTCGACCATTATCGGTTCACGTGCGATGACCTCGCGGACGTTTTTGAGGAAGCGGTGAAAGCCGGAGCCGAGTATGTGGTGACCACGGAGAAAGATGCGGTGCGCATCGATCCGAAGCTCAGCTTTCCCTTGCCCCTCTATTACCTGCGGCTCGAGATTGAGATCATCCACGGCGCCGCCGATTTCGACGAAGCCGTCTCGCGCATCTGCTTCCCGGAGTCGAAATCGGGGAATCGGATGTCGGATGTCGGAGATCGGATGTCGGAAGGCTGATGAACTGCGAAGAAACAAAGAAGCAAAGTTCGAACCTTCCGATCTTCGATTCTTCGTTTCTTTGCAGTTCAAAAAGGATCCATTCCAGTTCTTGGATTTCAGAAGAGGGATCGTGCGATCCAATCACTCCCCTCCGGCATCAGGCTTGCTTGCCCGCCTGGGGATGCCTTTGCTGCCGCGCGTGAGACTTCGCCAATTTCTGCTCTTCGGTCTTCTTTCCGCCGCCGCGTCGCTGGCGGGAGCCGCTGCCGAGCAGCCGGTTTTTACGGCCGAGAAGCAGGACTACGATATGAACAGCGGCGAAACCGTGCTTTTCGGCGGGGCATGCGTCGTCCTCGGGGATCAGGTTTTGCGCGCCGACCAGATCCGCTATTCCACGGAGAAGGGAACGGCGGTCGCCACGGGCAATGTCGTTTTCACCTCGGGTTCGAGGCGCATCATGGCGGACCGGGTGGAATATCATTTCAAGGACGGCACCTACATTGTCGATAAGCCCCGCCTGGGCGACTTCCCCCTCTATCTGCGCGGTTCGCGCGCCGAGGGCTCGCAAGACAAGATGGTGATCAGCGATGCGGAGGCCTCCTTCCTCGAGCCAGGGCCCTGGACTCCCACGCTGGCCGCCAGCACGCTCACCTACGACGAGAAGGGCGGTAGGATTCTTTCCGCGCAATTCCCGCGGTTTGGCGTGGGCTCCGTGCATCCCCTGGCGGTGCCCAAGTTCGATTACAAGGTGGGACTGCCGCTGCGCTCCTTTCTGTCCCTGATGGCCGGATACAGGGGCAACCTCGGCGCCTTCATCGAGCCCGGCCTGCGCCTTCCGCTTCTGCCCGGCTGGCGCCTGGGCGCGGACATCGGCATGTATTCGAAGCGCGGACTCATGTTTGGCCCGGGCGGGGACTATGCGATGGGGCAGGGCACGGACGACGAGGTCAAAGGGCATTTTCGTTCCGGTTTCATTAACGATTATGGCGACCGCTCCCTCGATATCCTGGGAAGAAATGTGCCCTCGGACCGCAGCTTCGTTTCCTGGGAGCACCATCAGAAGATCGGTCCGAGGCTGACCATCGACGGCACCCTGGGCTATTGGAGCGATTCCGAGATCCTGCGCGACTTCCGCCCCGGTGAGTTCTTCAACACGCAGGTGCCGGACACCTATCTGGAGAGCGTTTACACCGGCGCCAATTATCATATTTCGCTTTTCGGGCGATTCCAGCCGAACAGCTATCACGATGTGCAGGAACGTCTGCCCGAGCTGCGCCTGGATTATCTCCCCACGCCCCTGGCGCTCGGCATTTACCAGCGCTTCACAGCGAGCGTGGCCCGGTTGCGCGAGGATCCGCCGACAGGCGCGTCGCCCGCGCTCATGAGCGATCGTTCGGACGCCTACTACGCGCTGACCCGCAGCTTTACGCCGCGCGAGTGGCTGAACCTGACCGCAGTGGCGGGCGGGCGCATCACGCATTACGCGAACACGACCGGCGCCCAGGCGAACGGCGGCTACACGCGCACCCTCGGCGAACTGGGCTTCGATGCCTCCCTCCGCATGAGCGGCACTTTCGATTACAAAAACGAACGCTGGAAGATCAACGGACTGAGGCACCTTCTGACACCCAGGATATCCTATCGCTACATACCCGAGGCGGAACAAGGGCGACGCTTCATTCCCCAGATAGACCGGGAGTCGTTCAGCACCTACCTGCCGCAGCTTGGCCTGGGCGACATCCGGCACATCGACGACATGCACGCGACCAATACGCTGCGAGTGTCGGTCGAGAACACGCTCCAGACACAGGACGCAGGCTACGGTTCGCGCGACCTCGCCAGCCTGATTCTCGCCAACGATTTCCATTTCGATCGGCAGCCTGGCCAGAACAAGACCTCCGAGACTAACATCGGATTTGGACTCATGCCCGCGACCTGGCTGCGCTTCGATGCATACCAGAGCATCGCGCCCCAGAATCTTCAGACGCGGGAATTCAATACCGGGCTGACGATTCACGATGGAGACATCTGGGCGCTCCGTCTCTCGACCCACTACCTGAGCGGCGACATTTCCGAGTACATCGCAGAGTACATGCGCCGCTTGAACGAAGTCTATTCCGTCTTTACCCGCCTGCATTACGACTACCGCCTCTCGCGTTTCAACGAGCAGACCTACGGCCTTCGGCAGATCCTGGGTCGCACCTGGAGCGTGCGCTATTCCGCCATGATCTATAGCGGCCCCCGCCGTGAGGGGAAATTCGATTTCCACGTCCAGGTGGAAACATTGGGATTCTGAAGCTGGCAGCTAATAGCTCGTAGCTAACAGCTCCCCTCCCATGTCAATCGTCCACAGTCAGAAGCACACGTTCCTCCGGCTCCTGGCGGAACTGCGCCCGCTGATGCGCAAGGAGGCTGGGCTTCCCGCCCGCATTGAGGCGATCCTGCGGCGGGAGAGAGGCCTGGGCTCCCGGGACCGACGGCTGTATCGGGAATTATTCTACACCTTCCTGCGCTATCTTCCCTGGCTTGAGAACGGCACTGACGACATGATCGTTTCACGCGTGGCCGCGCTTTGCGCCGAGCTGCCTGCGACCCGCCCTTTCCGGGAAGCATGGGCGAATGCCGCCGGATTGGATGGGCTGGAAAAGACGGCGCTCCTTCCGGAGTGGTTCAAGGCCGAGTGCCCAGAGGCTTTCGAGGAGCCGCTGCTCGGCGTCCTTCTCAGCCGGGCTCCGCTCTGGCTGCGCGTGCAGACCGACGATGACGGAGAGATACAAAGGGAATTTTCGGGTCTGGGCCGGACCTTGGAGCGCAGCGATGTTCTTCCCTGTGCATTGCGGATGCGCATGGAGGCGGATGTCACGCGCACGGCCTCCTATGAGCAAGGCGCGTTCGAAATACAGGACCTTGGATCGCAGATGATTCTCGAAGCCTGCGGCATCGAGCCTGGAGCCCGCTGGCTGGACGCCTGCGCCGGCGCCGGCGGGAAAACGCTGCAACTTGCCCGGCTTCTCGGCCCGGAAGGACAGATCGATGCGCAGGACATCAGGCCTGCCGCTCTTGAGGAACTCGCCCATCGGGCTGCCCGGGCCGGAGCCAAGGTGGACGCCGCCGATGGCGTCCTGCCGCGAAATCGCATGCCTCCTGCAACATCCTCCCGCGGCGTCATGGCCGAGATCCATCTGCGTGGTGAGCCTGTCGGGACCTACGACGGTGTTCTCGTTGACGCTCCTTGCAGCGGCACGGGCACCTGGCGGCGTTTTCCTCATCTCAAATGGACGACCATGCACAAGACCGTGGCCAGGCTGGCGCGTCTCCAAACGGAGCTTCTCGCCCGGTTCTCAGCTTCGGTACGTCCCGGCGGCAGGCTCATCTACGCCACCTGCTCGCTCTGTCGGAGCGAGAACGAAGCGATTGTCGCCTCCTTTCTGGAAACGCATCGCGATTTTTCCCTGCGCCCCTTCAAACACGTCTTCCGCCTTAAACCCCGGGACGGCACTCTTACCGTTTCGCCTTCGGCCCACGACACCGACGGTTACTTCGTCGCCTCGATGGAGAGAGCCGGGTGATAGCCGCAGAAGCCGGAAGCCAGAGGACAGAAGCTTGAAGCTAATAGCTCGTAGCTGGTAGCTAATAGCTTATTAGCCCGCTGTCGGATTCTTGGTCTTGCCTCCGGCGTCGGCAATTCCCAGACACTTAGCATATTACCCCCCCGGTACATGAAACATTCCCTTCTTTTCGAGCTTCTGTTCATGGCCAATGTTGTCGTGATAGCGATCATCGGTTCGCTGCATACGAAGGCCTATTTCAATTCAGCCCCGAAGTTTGCGACGCCTCAGGATCTGAAGCGATACAGGGAGTATGTCTCTTTGCAGATGTGGCTTTCGATTGCCTACATCATTTCCTTTTTTCCCGGCCTGCTTTGCGGGATCTACTATGCATCGACCGCCGGCGGCTTGATGGCCTACGCCCCTATTATCCTCTACTTTATCCCGATATGGGTGGGGCGTTCCACCCGCACCATGGAAAAGCAATTGAGGTCTGCCTCCATCAGCGACCCTCAGTTGCAGGCTGAGTACGATAATATTTCCTACGTGTGGAAAAAGAGGATGTTCCCGAAATTCAATCCCCCAGGGTAGGCAGTGTTTCTCGTGGCCATTTGATCTTCGGAGTTAAGGATGAACCTCACCTGGAGAATCTCGACCCCCGCCGACCTTGACCTGCTTGGGGAGTGGAATCGGCAACTGATCTGCGATGAAGGCCATCGCAATCCGATGACAGTTGACCAACTGGTCGAGCGGATGGAGGGTTGGTTATCCATCGAATACACGGCCGTCATCTTCTCCGATGATGCTGCTCCTGTGGCCTACGCTTTGTACCGGTCCGACGCGGACTCGATTTACCTGCGGCATTTCTTCGTCCGCCGCGAACGAAGAAGAATGGGATTCGGACGGGAGGCCTTTGGGATTTTGCGTTCGCAGATCTGGCCCTCCGGCATGCGGTTGACGCTTGAGGTGCTCACGGCGAATGCCGCAGGCATGGCGTTTTGGAGGAGCGTAGGTTTCAAGGATTACTGCCTCACGCTGGAGATCCTGCCCCCTGAATAGCTACAGCTTTTCAAAAAATTTATCGTTGCCGCGAGGCATCGGGGGCCAAGCATCGCGCCGTGCTTCCCGACAACGAATATCGCGTCAAGCTTCAGGTCTTCGAAGGCCCGCTCGATTTGCTGCTGTTTCTCATCCGCAAGAACGAGATCGATATCTACGATATTCCCATCGAGTCGGTCACAAGGCAGTACATCGACGCGCTCCATGCAATGAAGGAGCTCGACCTCGAGGTGGCGGGCGAGTTTTTCGTCATGGCGGCGACTCTCATGGAAATCAAGAGCCGCATGCTGCTTCCGCGGGGCCTGGCCGCCGTGGATGCGAGCGCCGACGACGAGGAGATCGATCCGCGCTGGGAACTGGTGCATCAACTTATCCAATACAAGAAGTTCAAGGAGGCCGCCGCGAAGCTCAACGAACTGAGCAGCGCGCGCTTCGACCTGATGGAGCGCTATGTCGAGAAGGTCTCACTGAGCCTCGATGAACGTCCTCTGGCGGGTGTTGGCCGCATCGATCTTTGGAACACCTTCAACATCATCCTGCGGCGCCTCGCCGAGAAACTCGTGGTGGGCGAGATCAAGGACGAACAGATCACCGTGGCCGACCAGATGGAATGGCTGCTCGAACGCACAAAAACCGAGAAGCGTTTCGTTTTCTCCTCGCTGTTTCCCGGCAAGGTCACCCTGCGCATGCTTGTCGCGACCTTCCTCGCCGTGCTTGAATTGACGCGGCTTAAGCGCCTGCGCCTCAGTCAGTCCGAGGCATTCACGGACATCGACGTGATTGCGGTCGAGGAAAACGCACTTGAAACGCCGCCTTCGCCGAGCACCTTGACCGCGTGACCAAGAAGAACTCAAAAAAGAAGGCGGGTTTGCTGGGTATCGGCCTCGATAACAAGGACGGGCATAAGAGAATCACCCAAGGCGAGAAATTCGTTCTGGTCGGAGGTTCCGACGAGACACATACCCGCATGACAGAGACAGTTGTGAAGACCTTCGAAGAGCTGAAGCGCCGGGACAAGGAGCTGGAAACAGTTGAGCCGAAAGAGCTTGTCGAGATCATTCACAAGTCCACGCCAACTTAGGCATGGCGGTTGCCAATTCCCGACTGTCCTGTTTACTGCCTTCCACCTTAATTATTTCCATCATGGCCTCCGACAAAATCATCAATCTGAACACCGAAAACTTTAAGACCGTCATCTCTGGCGCAACGACTCCCGTGCTTGTCGATTTCTGGGCTCCCTGGTGCGGTCCCTGCAAGGCGATTGCTCCGATCCTCGATGAACTCGCCGAGGAGCTCGCCGGCAAATTGCGCATTGCCAAGGTGAACATCGACGAGAACGACACGTTGGCCGCGGAATACAATGTCCGCGCCATTCCCACGATGTTGCTCTTCAAGGGCGGCCAGATCGCCGATCAGTATGTCGGGATGGTTGCGAAAGCCGCCTTGAAGGAAAAACTCGTCGCCAAGCTGTAAGATCCATGAAAGCTTCGAGCTATTAGCTACAAGCTTCCACCTTGAGCAGCACCCCGGTGGAGTTGTCGTAGCCTCCGCGAAGGTTCGCAAGGGCGATGAGCTCCCTGAGAGTTACGTCGAGGTCGACGGCTTTGGAGAGCACGCCCACGAACTCCTTTCCCTTGATCGAACGGTACAGGCCGTCCGTGCAGAACAGGCACAGGTCTCCCGGCAGGAGAGGCCGCAGGATAATATCCGGCTTGGGCGTCACGAACTGGCCGATGCACCGCGTAAGGGCGCCGCGGTTGCGCTCGGTCAGGAGCACGGATTTGCCTTGGGCGACGCGGGCACTGGCCTCGGTCTCCACGTTGTGATCGCTTGAAAGTTGGAGAAGCTTTCCCTCCCGCAGAAGATAACAGCGGGAATCCCCTATGTGGGCGATATGCAGCGTCTCATTGCGGAGCACGCCGAAACTGAGGGTTGTCCCTATGCCGTCGATGTGGCTCATCGCCAGACCCTTCTCAAGGACATCCCTGTTTGCGACGGCGATACAAGCCTCCAGATCAGGCACGGATGCGGGTTGTGCCGCGATGCAACAGCGGCGCACCGCTTCCACCGCGCATTCGGCTGCTTCCGCGCCGCCGGGCAGGCCTCCAATGCCGTCCGCCACGCCGAAAAGTCCAAGGTTTTCGTCGCAGAGGAAACGATCTTCGTTCCGCTTGCGATAAAGCCCGATGTCGGTTTGGGCGGCTGAGCGCAATGTCATGCACTACGGAATACGATGGGTATCCGCCTTCGCAAGCATGAGAAATGCGCAGTTGGGGGAAAATAGCGGCAATCAATAGCGGAGGGTGTGTGACTGGAATCTGGCCTGAAAGGGAAAACCGAGGAGATTTT
>JBAZHQ010000121.1:0-10996 GCA_041652235.1 Opitutaceae bacterium
TTGGCCATTTCAGCAAAATCGCTTTATTATAAAATCTGACATCCACGGTTTTTTAGCATTTTCTGGTTCTCTTTACCCGTAAAACCTCCCGATTTTCAAAAATTGGGGAACTTGGGACAGTCTCTAGTTGGCACTCCATGGCAAACGACACGAGAGCAAAGGCGACAAATTGGGGTGGGCTCACATTGAACGTTGCAGACTATGAAATCGCTCTTCCCAATTCTTGCTTTTGCGTTTGTTCTCTCTGGCTGTTACGTGAGGTTTGTCGAAGGGGCTGACTCACCCCTCGCACAGTATGTTGGCCGACATGCGGAAGTCAGAAAGAAGGTCATCGTCTATGAAAGAGGCGTCTTTTTTGGCCGATTTGGCGTCCCTGCTGGCGAGTGGCCCGTGTCCAAAAAGGAAGAAGTAAAGGCTACACTGGAGCCTGGATTGAGTTTCGAGGTCGTCGCAGTATCTTCCCGCCGGACTGAGTCAGGGAAGCATTATTACCTCGTTTGCCGGTATCACACTGCAGGAGAAGAAGTGACATTTGATTACCCAGCCGATGGAAAGTTCATCGGTTACGACTACATTTTATGGCTCTGAATTCAGAGCCGAACACCAAAGCTAAAGCTAAACAACCACCAGAGCCAATCTCGACAAGTGGGGGTGGCTGGTCTTGTAATGTTGGCGGGAAATCTATGCGTCACCTCATTGTCATTCTCCTGCTGCTGTTCTCATCCGAAGTCTCCGCCAAGGATTTGTCGGTTAGCTTCAAGTCGATCGACGATGATCTCTCGAAGATCGCGGTGCACGCGCAGGAGTTTCCACCGCGATTTGCCTCGGTCGCTGAGCGAAAGCAGACCGAAACCGATTTGCGCAGACTGCTCACGATACTCGATGCGGCCGTCGCCCAGCATCCCGACGATCCGGAGATTCTATTCCGCGACGGCTTCGCGAACGCGATGGGCCACAATCTCGACTTCACGGACTGCGCGCCCAAATGCACCAAGGCTTTCGATCGGTTGCTTAAGCTGCAACCCGAGGACAAGAGAGCCAATTATTTCTACGGCGCCTTTCTCGCCGCGACGGTTCGCCAGAAGGACAGTGTGAGATATCTGGAGAAGGCCCTCGCACTGGGTATGTCCGATGCACACTACACTTTGGCCTTTGTTTACATCAGCCAGGGGGATAGGCCGAAGGCGCTCCTACACCTTAAGGAATACATAAAGGTTCATCCTGAAGATGAACGAGCCCGGAAAATGATCAAAGGAATCGAGCCTTCCCGAGCTACGACGAAGTGATTCAGAAGAAAGAGCCCAACCAGCCAATTCAGATTGAACAGAAGGCAACGAAGGGAACGAAGAACCAAGGCGGTATTAACAGGGATGGAAGAGATGTAAGGGATGGCTCCCCCTCATCCGTGTGTTCCGTGTGATCCGTGGTTAAAATGGATCGTTGGCATGGGAATCGTTGTCCTATGCGACCTCTTCGATGAGCACCTCGGTGCGGCGGCCATGGAGCGTGATCGCGAAACGCTGGGGGCCGTTCTGCGCGGTGAATATTTCCACTTGGGGTGTCGAAGAGGCTGATGCAGCGACGGGTGCATGTGCTGCGTGAGGGTGCGCGGCCGCTACATGCTTCTTGTGCAAACCGGCGAACTCGCGCGGGAACATCGCATGAAGGACGCAGGCCTCGTCGTCGGTGGGAAGATTGGCGGCGGCTAGTTCATCCCTGAGCTTTCCCATGCGGGGGGCGAGCAGATCCGCGGGGCGGCACTCCACGAGTGCGGTCTTGTTTTTTTCGCACACCAATTTTTGCAGGTCGGGATCGATGGGGCCCGGCGTGCGTCCGTACTTGCCCAGGGCGATGTCGGCGGCCTGTTGGGAGATCTGCTTCCAGCGACCGAACTTCACATTGATCATTGCCTGCGTGCCCACGATCTGGGAGGTGGGGGTGACCAGCGGAATCCAGCCGAGGCATTCGCGGACGTAGGGGATCTCGCGCATGACATCCTCGAACTTGTCGGACATGTTCTGCTCCTTGAGCTGTGTGCGGAAGTTGGAAAGCATGCCGCCGGGCACCTGGTAGATGATCGTGTCGCTGTCCACGCGCTCGTTGTCGGGCGAGGTGAACTTGCCGAGAGCCTTGTAGACCTCGATGAAATGCTGGCGGAGGGCGATCAGGGCTGCGCGGTCGTACTCCACGGCGCGCGGATGGCCCTTGATAAGCTCCATCATGCGGAGCGTGTCGGGTTGGGCGGTGCCATTAGCGAAGGGCACGATGGAAGTCTCGACGACGTCCGCGCCCGCTTCGATGGAGGCCAGGTAGGTCGCTCCCGCGAGGCCCGCGGTGTCGTGGGTGTGCACGATCACGGGCAGGCCGGTCTTTTTCTTGAGGGCACCTACAAGCTCGAAGGCCACCTGGGGCGCGAGAACGCCGGACATGTCCTTGATGCCGATCGAATCGCAGCCGAGCTTCTCCAGCTCGATTCCCAGGTGCACGAAGGCCTTGATCGTGTGCACCGGGCTGATCGTGTAGCAGATCTCGCCGCGCGCATGGGCCTTGGCCGCCTTGGTCGCCCTGATGGCTGTAGTGAGATTACGGATATCGTTGAGGGCGTCGAAAATCCTCAGCACGTCGCAGCCCGCGCCCACGGTGCGCTGCACGAAGGCTTCCACGACATCGTCGGGGAAGCTGGTGTATTGAACGATGTTCTGGCCGCGAAGCAGCATGATGTGCGGCGTCTTGGGAGCGGCTTTTTTCAGCGTGCGCAGGCGGTCGAAGGGATTCTCACCCAGGAAACGCAGGCAGGAATCGATCGTGGCGCCGCCCCAGGTTTCGAGCCCGTGAAACCCCATCCCGTCGAGAATGGGTGCCGCAGGCAGCATCTGCGCCGTCGTCATGCGCGTGGCGGCGAGCGATTGGTGGCCATCCCGGAGGACTGTGTTGTTGAATCTAACTGGGGAAGACATGGTACGTGTCAGGTGTGCCTGATATTAGAATAGGGTGGGGATGTGACGCTGCGCATTTATTGCTTAACAGGGAGCATTTCCCAGTAGGGAAATCATAGCTAAGTGTCTTTCTTAGAGTTAAGAGGTGAAGGATCGGGAGAGGATCTCAGTAATAGATGGACTTATGAGCAATATGAGGTTGGTCGTCATTTATGCTACGGATGACCGGACGGCTTCATACTCAAGGATGCCATTTCCATGCCACTTGCAGAAAAAACCGCGCCTTTGGTGGTGCGCGGTCTGAGGAAGGAAAGAAGAGGCTGAGCTCTATTTGACGGCAGCCTGATAATTGCGCTCGGCGGCATCCCAATCGACGAGATTCCAGAAAGCGGCGATATAATCGGGACGCCGATTTTGGTAGTTCAAGTAATAGGCATGTTCCCAAACGTCCAAAGCTATGACCGGTTTGCCTTCGATTCCGGCGACGCTTTTGCCCATGAGCGGGCTGTCCTGATTGGCGGTGGAACCGACCGCCAGCTTTTTGTCCGCAGTCACCGATAGCCAAGCCCACCCCGAGCCGAAGCGAGTTGTGGCTGCCTTGGCGAATTCCTCCTTGAACTTGTCGAAGCCGCCGAAAGTGGCGGAGATCGCCTGCTCGAGCGAGCCAACGGGAGAGCCGCCCTTTCCAGGTCCGAGGATGGTCCAGAAGAAAGTATGGTTGCTATGACCGCCGGCATTGTTTCGCACACCGCCGCGGATGCCCTCGGGCACCTTGCCGAGGTCTGCGATGAGGTCGTTCACGTTCATCGCCGCAAGAGCGGGCAGGTCTTTCAGAAGACCGTTGGCGTTGTTGACGTAGGCCTGATGGTGCTTCGAGTGATGAATCTCCATCGTGCGGGCATCAAAGTAGGGCTCGAGCGCGTTATAGGCGTAAGGAAGGGCGGGAAGTGAATAGGCCATGGTGGAATGGGTTGAATCGATGTGTATGACACCAAACTACTACCCCGGCTTTGTGTTGCGTCAACCTCCCGGACCGGATTCCGGAACGTCCACGGCAGGTTGGCTGGGTCGTTTCAATTGGAAGAAAGCCTGCAGCAGCGCCCGGCAATCCTCTTCTAGGACGCCGCCGATCTTCAGTTCGCAATGGTGGTTGACGCGGGGAAGTTCGTTGAGATTCGTCGCGCCCCCGAGGCAGCCCATCTTGGGGTCGGGCACCGCGTAGCAGACCCGCTTGAGCCGCGCCATAAGCATGGCGCCGGAGCACATGGGGCAGGGTTCCTTCGTCACGTAGGCCGTGCATTCGTTCAAGCGCCAGTCGCCGATCTGCGAGGCGGCCTGGGTGATGGCGATCATCTCCGCGTGGGCCGTGGGGTCGTGCGCGCCCTCGACGGTGTTGTGCGCCGACGCGATCACCTCGCCGTCTCGCTCGATCACGCAGCCGATGGGGACCTCGTCCAGCCGCCATGCGTCGATGGCCTGGTTGAAGGCGAGGCTCATGAAGAACTCGTCGTCGCGAATCAGCTGCGATGGAAACTTCTTGGGAAAGGGGCAGGGGGGTGGCTGTGGATGGGAATCCATGGGAAACCTGGAGCGGCGGAGCCGCGACCGATGAAACGGCTCTAAGTTGTAAGCTTTAAGATGTAAGTTAAGAAGGGGCTTGGCGGTCGGCTATCGGCTTTCAGCTATCGGGAAAATCGATGAGGCAATTCTGCCGCTCGTTATCGAAATCTTAGCGGGTTGAGATGAGTCGAGATCACTGTAATGCAAAGCGAATAGGGTGTGCGGGATGGCCGCAATCGAAGAAGCGTTGGTATGAAAAACGAGTGTTTCATTCCCGGTGGATTGTGGCGGCGTCCGATGGTCCCCTGGATAAAGCCTTGACTTAGGTTGATGTATAGCACCCTAAAGAAGGGTTAACTGACCCATTATCCAATTATATGCATCAAATACAAACCGGCTTGGCCGTCCTACGCTAACTATGTCCGACGGCAAATCGATTGAAGTTGAAGGGAAAATCGTCGCTGTCCTTCCCGGCACGATGTTCAAGGTGCAACTAGCCAATGGACACACCGTCCTGGCTCATATCTCGGGCAAGCTCCGGAAGAATTTCATCAAGATCGCCGCGGGTGATATGGTGAAGATGGAGATGAGCCCCTACGATCTCGAAAAGGCGCGCATCACCTATCGCATGAAGGATACGAATCCCAATGCGAACAGGGGACGTCGCTACTCTCCGCGCCGCTATTGATTTCCCCTGGTGGGGAGATCCCGCGGGCTTCATGCCATGAGCGGAGTCAAGCGCGAGGAGGCAAGCAGGGCCCCGGGGGCTTTTGCCGAGGATATCGATTCCTATATCGGCTTTCTCTCGTTGGAACGCGGACTTTCGCCGCACACCCGGACGGGATACCAGTCCGATCTCGATCAATGCGCCGGTTTTCTTGCGCGCCGAGGCGTACACGACTGGCGTTCGGTGAAGGGGGATCAGATTGCGGAGTGGATTCGATGTCTCAGCGGCGACGATTATACCGTCGCCAGCCTTGCCCGGAAACTGGCTTCGTTGCGCGGGTTGGCCCGGCATTTGGTGCGAGAGCAGTGTCGTCCGGATGATTTCACCGAGCTTCTCAGCGGCCCCAAGCTTCTGCGCCGCGTTCCCGGTACGCTGACGCCTGACGAGATCTCGCGCCTGCTTGCCGCTCCTGCAGGCGGCGATGCCTACGCACTGCGCAATCGCGCCATGCTGGAGCTGTTCTACGCCAGCGGGCTGCGCGTATCGGAGCTCGTCAGTCTCACGCTCACGCAGGTCGATCTTGTGAACGGCACCGTGAGAGTGTTCGGGAAAGGCTCCAAGGAACGCATCGTGCCGGTTGGCCGCAAGGCTCTCGAGGCCATCTCGGCGTATCTGACCTCGGGCCGCCACAAATTCGTCAAGCCGAAGACGGGAAGCCAGTTGTTCCTCAGCGAACGAGGGAAGGCGATCTCGCGAATCATGCTTTGGGTGATCGTGAAGCGTTGCGCCCGCCTGGCTGGCATCACCAAGTCCGTGAAACCGCATCTTCTCCGGCACTCGTTTGCCACGCACCTGCTCAGTGGAGGCGCGGATCTGCGCGCGATTCAGGAGATGCTCGGCCACGCCAATCTTTCGACGACGCAGATCTATACCGCAGTGGACCCCAAGCGCATCGCAGAGCAGCATGCCCGGTTTCATCCGCGAGGACGCGGATGAAAGGCTGTCGGTTGTCGGCTTTTGGCTGTCGGGACACAATGTTCTCAACCGCCTTCACTGTCGAAATAACCTGATGACGGCAAAGTACAGGCAGGAATTAATTCAGGGGCCGATCACCGAAAGCAGATCGCCGACAGCCCAAGCCTAATCCTTCCGCATCGTCCAATCCATGCCGCCTGAGCGCAGGAAGGTGCTGTCGGATTGCTTTTTCAGGTATTCGGACTCCACCTTGTCGCCGGAAAGCTGTGCGCCGCGAGCGGCCTCCTTGATGTCGGAAATATTCTGAAGGCGTTCGTCTTCCTCGTACATGACCATCGCGCGCTCTGCGGGCGTTTGGCCGATGATCGGAAGCGTGAAACGATTGAGCACCTTGCTGTCGAACCGGCTAAGGTAGCGGTTTACGGCGATTTTAGCCAACGCGCTCTTGGTGTGCACCTCGCGTTCGGTGAACACGGGCGGACGATCCGCTTCAACGACGTAGCGCGGCAGGCGGATGATCTTGTTCCTGGGTTGGTCGGCATCGATGGGCTTGTCCTCGGGCAGAGCCTCCTCCTCGCCTGCCTCCTCAAGGCCGGGGTCCTTGTGAGACTGAGTCACGGGCGGCGGAGCCGGCGGCGGCTGGTACTTGGGAAGGCTGGCATGAATCGTGGCCGCCAATCCGGGTGAGACGCGTGAAGACGGGCCTGTCACCTGCACGTTCTGCGGATCTTTCTTGGCCGAAGCCTCCGGAGTTTTCGTCTCCTGGCCGAGCACAGGGAACACTCCCAGGCAAAGGGCGAGGACGGCGATTCTCAACGGGGACGACTTCATGGCAAAGTAGGACCTCTCAAGGGGGGAAAGGTTGCTGCGGCGGGTTAGCCGCGCACCTGGCCGTTTCCTGTGACAAGCCATTTGTAGCTGCACAGTTCGCGAAGGCCCATGGGGCCGCGGGCGTGCAGGCGATCGGTGGAAATGCCGATTTCCGCGCCCAGCCCGAACTCGAAGCCGTCGTTGAAGCGGGTGCTTGCGTTCCAGAAGACGGCGGAACTATCGACGCCCGCCATGAAGCGCGCCGCCGCCGCCTCGTCCCGAGTGATGATGGCCTCGCTATGGCTGGAGCTGTCGCGATTGATCGTGGCAATGGATTCTTCCAGGGAACCGACAACCCTGATCGCCAGGATATAATCCAGGAACTCCGTTGTGTAGTCCGCTTCCTTGGCCGGAACGTGGGGGAGGCCATTGCGGGCGAGGATTGCGGCGCTCTCGGGATCGCAGCGCAGTTGCACGTTTTTCGCGGCGATGAGAGCTCGCGCTATCCGAGGAAGAATGCTGTCGGCCACCGCCCGGTGCACGAGCAACTGCTCGGCGGCATTGCACACGCCGGGGCGCTGGCACTTGGCGTTGACGATGACCTTCTCCGCAATGGCCGGATCGGCGTCCTTATCGACATAAACGAAGCAGACGCCCTTGTAGTGCTTGATGACGGGTATGGTGCTGTTTTCGGCGACGAAGCGGATGAGACTCTCGCCACCCCGGGGGATGATGCAGTGCACCAGGGTGTCGAGCTTGAGCAACGTGTTCAGGGCGGCCCGATCCGTGGTCGGGATAAGTTGCACGGCATCCGTCGGCAGGCCGGCATAAGACAGAGCCTGCTGGATGAGGGAGGCCAGCGCCATGTTGGTATGAAAGCTTTCCTTGCCTCCGCGAAGGATGGAGGCGTTGCCGCTCTTGAGACAGAGGATGGCGCAATCGATCGTCACGTTCGGCCTTGCCTCGTAAACGATGCCGATGACGCCGATGGGCACGCGGACGCGCCGGATGAGCAGGCCGTTGGGGCGCGTCGTGCGATCGAGCTCTTCGCCGACCGGATCGGGAAGGGCGGCAACCTGGCGCACACTTTCGGCGAGCTGATCGAGCCGCGCGGGATTCAAGGTGAGGCGGTCGATCTGCGCGGAGGAAAGGCCATTGGCCCTGGCCTCGTCGAGATCCTTGCGGTTGGCAGCCATGATCGCCTCGGCGGAAGACGGCAGCAACTCGGCTAGTTTCACAAGCGCCGCATTCTTTGCCGACGTTGGAATGCCGGAAAGGATCAAGGATGCGGCACGCGCACGCTGGGCGATGGAGGTGACGAGTTGTGCGAGATCTGCGCTCATGGGAGTTGCGACCCTAGTTAACGGCACCTCCCGGGGGCAATGATGAAGAAGAAGTCGGGAGACAGCGCGATAGAACTGCAGTCCAAACCATTCATCCAATTGAGGTTGAACAGAAGGCAACAAAGGTAACGAAGAGCCTAGGCTGGAATCTAGTCAAAGATACGTTGTGCGAGATTTGCACCGAGTCATCTGGGATAGCATCACCTGAGACGCTTCGTTACCTTTTGTTCAAACTTCCTAGTTCCTTGCTTTCCCCTCAGTCAAACATCCGCCCGGAATTGAATCTCCAGACGGCGATTGCCATAAATCCTGCAGAAATACCGAGGAGAATTCCCAGGATGGGGAGGATTTCCATGACGCCTTGACCTGCCCACAAAACGGAGGTGAAGCCCTCCATCGACCAATAGACAATCGTCAGGCGACTGATCTTCTGGATGAACTCGGGCATGAAACTGACGGGGAACCAGGCCCCTCCGATGGAACTCATCGAGAGAACGACAAGCGTTGTAAGGCCGTGGGCGGCCGCCTGGGTCGGTGCGATCGATACGATGAGCATCCCGATTGAGGAGCATGCGGCGGCCACGCATAAGCTCACAACCAAAAGCGGGAACACATGCTGAGGAAGGTCCAGGTCGTACAGCAGGTGGCCGAACACGAACATGACAGTCAGCTGGATCAGCCCGATGGCCATGCACGACAGAAATTTCGACCAAAGCACGTGGGCACGCGAAACGGGCGAGGCGAGAAGCCTCTGGAAAATGCCGGTTCTTTTGTCCTCGAAGAGGGATATGACGGAGCCGGTGACGGCGAAGAGGAGAAACATGACCGCGTAACCTCCGACGAGGCGGGATGCCATCGGGTTCTTGACCTGTTTCCCCGAGACCTGCTCTTTCTCGATGTTCACGATGTTGCTGAAGAGATCATCTTCCGAGTCCGGGTTGTCTTCCTTGGCGCCCTGCATGGTCTTTGTCGGAGATATGTCCGAATCCAGGCGACGGAGCGTCGGATCGGCGGGCTTGCTCCGCGTTTTCGATAGATTGTCGAAGCCGAAGGAGCCCTTGGATATGTCCTGGTAGATCTTCTCCCGGTCTCCACCGAAAGAATCGGCCATCGTATCCGCCATGCGGCGGTTGAAATTCTCAAACTTGGCCTCTCCCAGGAAGCGTTTGGCGCCCTTTTGAAGCGACTGTCCGAGAAGCTGCGGCACTTTGGAGAAGATGTTCTTCTGAAGCATGCCTGTTACGGTCTGGGTCTCGATCTCATTGCGCGGATCGATGAGAAACTTCATGCGCACTCCGAAGCTGTCATCGGGCAGGAGATCCTCCGGCAGTATGAGGGCGAAGCGATACTCGTTGTTCTTCAGGGCAGCTCGCACGTCTGCCTCGGTGAGAGGGCGCTCCTTGCCGTCATCCATCTTCTTGGTCGTGATGATCCGGAATGTCTTCTCAGCCTTTAGGGCATCCACCAGATCCAGGGCGGCAGGCTCGGGGCTGAGATTTACGACAGCCAGGGGAATTCCGCTGGGGCCGGAATCCTTTCGATTGAGACCGAACACGTAGCCGAAAAGGAAAATCAGCATGATGGGCACGAGGAAGGTGATCACCAGCGCGGCGCGATCCTTCCAGAACATGAGCATGTCTTTGCCGAATAATACGAGAATGGGGTGCATGGAAATATCGCTGCGGAAAGATCGGATTATCGATGGCTTGAGGCGTCCTATTCGCGCAGCTTTCGGCCGGTGAGATGCAGGAAGACGTTTTCGAGGCTGGGGCGCTGGCTTTCGAAAAGGCGCGCATGAAGCCCCAGCTTTTCGGTGAGCGTGTAGAACGCGGACAGGGGGTAGTCCGGCTTGGGGCGAAAACGATGGACTTCGCCGCTGCTGATCAGCTCGCCATAACCAGCGAGTTTCTCCACAAGGAGGCATGTCTCAGGCTTGGCCGGGAAGCTGATTTCATCCTCGAAAGGCAACTGGGTAAGCAGTTCCTCAAGGTTGCCCAGCGCCAAGATTCGCCCGTGGTCGATGATGGCGATGCGCGAGCACAGGCGCTCCGCTTCCTCCATGTAGTGAGTCGAGTACACGATTGTCATTCCAGCACTGTTGAGCTTCTGGAGTTGTTCGAAGATGGCGTTCCGAGCTTGGGGATCCACGCCGACGGTGGGCTCGTCGCAGAGAAGGAGTTTCGGACGATGCAGAAGCGCGGCGACCAGGTTGAGCCTGCGCTGCATCCCGCCAGAGAAGGTCCTCACAAGATCGTGCCGGCGTTCCGTCAGCTGAGCCATCTCGAGGGCCTCGTCGATGCGCTCGCGCAGCACGGCGCCTCGAAGCCCGAAGATCCGGCCAAAAATGCCCAGGTTCTGCTCTGCCGTCAGCTCGCGGTAGAGCGCGGGCGATTGCGGCACCAGGCCGATGTCCAGGCGCGAGTCCGCGACTTGGGGACTGATGGGGCGATCATGCAGAGTAACACTGCCCTCGTCGGGTGCCCGCAGTCCGGATACGAGAGACATGAGCGTCGATTTTCCGGCGCCGTTCGGACCCAGGAGCCCGAAGAATTCTCCCGGCTGGATGTCGAAGCTGACTTTGTCGAGTGCGGTCATCGCGCCAGCAACCAAAACATGAGGAATAAAACGAAAGGAAAAGGAAACATGTCACTGATACCAGACGGGGAGCCAATCCCGTCCGAGAAAGGTCGGCAGCCGCTCGGAAG
>JBAZHQ010000122.1:0-10995 GCA_041652235.1 Opitutaceae bacterium
GAAATTCAGGGCATGCTCGAGCTTCGATTCGTCGTTGTAGTGAATCATCATCAGGGGCTCGCCCTGCTTGACCTGGGTGCCCACCTTCTTGATCTCGGACACACCGACGGAGTAGTCGATCCTGCCATGAGCGTCCCGGCCCGCGCCGAGCAGATGAACGCCCTGTGCGATCATGGCGGCGTTGATCGTATGCACATAGCCGCGCTTCGGAGCGGGCAGCTTGCGAATATGCTTGGCCTGGGGGAATTTCTCAGGGTGGTCGATGTAGCTGATGTCGCCGCCCTGCGCCTTGATGAGCTCCTTGAGTTTCTCGAGGGCCGTGCCGTCCGTAAGATGGCGCTGCACCGTTTGTTTGGCGGAGAGAGTCGATCCGGCAACGCCGGCCAGCCGCACGATTTCCATGCCCAGTTTAAGGACGAGTTCCTTCATGTCCTCGGGACCCGCTCCCTTGAGAAGCTGAATGGCCTCCTTGATTTCGAGGGAGGTGCCCACCGTGTCGCCGAGCGGTTGGTTCATATCGGTGACCAGGGCGACGCAGCGGCGTTTCATGGAGCGACCTACGCGAGTCATGGAACGGGCAAGCTGCTTTGCTTGCTCAAGATCCTTGATGAAGGAGCCATTGCCCCATTTTACATCGATCACGAGACCTTCCGCGCCTTCTGCCAGTTTCTTGGAGAGAACGGAACCCGTGATGAGGGGCAGACTCGGAATCGTGCCTGTCTCCTTGCGCACCTCATAGAACTTGGCATCAGCCGGGGCGAGATCGCCGCTTTGCAGACAGATGGCGCCATTGATCTTGGCGAGTTGGGCGACGAAATGTTCGTTTGTCAGATGGCTCCTGAAGCCGGGCACTGAGCTAAGCTTATCGAGTGTGCTTACTATATAATCGTGCTCCGTGCCGCACATCATGGGAACCACAACGCCGGCAGCCATCGCAAGGGGAACGAGAACGAGCGAAGTCTTGTCGCCAATGCCTCCAGTGGAATATTTATCGATCTTCGGCTTGGCGATGTGGGACAGATCGATCACCTCTCCGGAAAGCATCATCTCCTCCGTAAGATCGGCAGTTTCCTGAGCCGACATATTGGCGAAATAAATCGCCATGAGCAGAGCTGAAAGCTGGTGTTGAGGCATTTCTCCATCCAGCGTGCTGTCAATAATATAGCGAATTTCTTCCTGGGCAAACTCACCGCCATCGCGCTTCTTTTCAATGAGTGATTCGAAGGTCGGTTTGATAAATTTCCGAAGCGGCAAAATGCGTTTCGTCATATGCAAAGTTAGTAAATAAAGATTAGATCCAGCTAGGCAGTAAGCTTAAACGCTTACGCTTTTTCAGCCCAATTGTCGAGCCAAAATTACTCAGCTCAGGTGCTTATAAAAGGCCGATGAATTACCCAACTTAACCAGCAGCAATGATCTTCGAACTAATCTTTTCACCCTTTTACAATCAACTTTACGGCCTCGCCCGCCGCAGCCATGCCGAAAGCGGACGTGACAAAAACAGCTGTGCCGAAGCCGCTGGCGCAATCGAGTTTCAGATTGCTGCCCGGCTCCGGTTCCGCCTGGCAACTGCCGTCGGCCCACGGGTAAACCGGCTTCTCAGAAGAGTAAACGCAACGCACACCGAAACGGACTGCTTTCCCATGCGCAAACCCATGGTTGCGGCGGAGTTTTTTCCTTAGGATGCGCAGGAGATCGTCGCCCATCGAATCGCCCAGATCTCCCGTACGCACGCTTGTCGCCTCACGCTTGCCGCCCGCACCGCCCGCAACCACGCAGGCGATGCCTCGCTTGACACAACAGGCGATGAGCAGGGCTTTGCTGTTCAGGCTGTCGATCGCATCGACCACGCAATCGTAGCGTGTGTCCATGAGCCTGTCCACCGAGGCCTCGATGAAATACTCGGAAATTGCGCGCACCCGGCACGCGGGATTGATGAGTCGCACCCTGTCGGCGAGGGCCGCGACTTTCGTCCGCCCGATCTGTCCCTCGACGGCCGGCAACTGGCGGTTGACGTTCGTGATGCAGACGTCGTCGAGATCGATCAGCGTGATGGAGCCCACGCCGCTGCGGGCCAGCCCCTCCACAGTCCACGATCCCACTCCTCCCACGCCGACGACGCAAACATGGGCACAGGCGAGGCGCTCGAGCGCCTCGCGTCCATACAGGCGCGCCAAGCCGCCGAAGCGGTTGAGATAATCCTCCGAGAGCGAAGTGTTCGCAGTCCGATCCATTTTCTTAGGAGCAAACAAGGGGCGGTCGCCAAAGCCAGACAGAAGCGATCACATTGCTGAGATCCTTTTGAAAAACAGAAGAGGATCGATTCTCCAAGCCCTCCGCGTCTCCGCAGTAAAACCGGTTCGAATGCCTTGGGTTCCGATCCCGAGTTGCCCGGACCCGATCCAAAGGCATTTTCACTGCGGAGAAACGGAGAAGAGGATTTCTGAATTCCGGGTCTCGATCCGTTTATACTGCGGGGGGAACGGGGGAACGATCGGAGGAAGCGATTGTTTGTCTCGATAGGTTTTGGTCACGGCCTGCCCAGCAATGCCTCCACCGCATTCACGGCCAAGCCGAGGCGGGCGGGCCAGGGGCCTCCGATTTCGACAAATGGCAGGGAACGCTCCACGAGGGTCTGCTTCCAGAGTCTCATGCACATCGCCCGGCCTTCCGCATCGGGGAAGCAACGCTGGGGATCGGGTAGAAACGGGACATCGGTGAGGCAAAGAAGATACAGCGCTGTGCGTCGGGCCCGCAGCTCGGCCTCCTCCCTCTCCCAGGGAGGACAGCACCCGGGGAACAGCAGGTCGTTCCAAAGCGTGCAGGTGAGCAGATCGGTGTCGCAGAAGACGGCGCGCCTGGCGCTTCTCTCGGCGGCATCCTCGGCAGCGACCTGGCCCCTGCCGATGGCCTCCAGATCGGAGGCGCCGATCCTGCCGCCGTGCTCGTCCCAAAACCGGCGCACGTATTCAGAAGACCATGACTCGCCGAAGCGGCCGGCAAGGCCGCCGGCCAGCGTGGTCTTTCCGGTCGATTCGGGGCCGAAGATCACGATGCGCCTGGGGGCGGGGCTATCCACGGGCGGCCTCCGATCCGGCGCGTCGCCACTCGCGATGCCCGCCGATGGCCATCAGAAGAAAGAGGAAATACAGGACCGCAAACCAGTGCATTCCGCCCAGCCAGTACACCGGCACGGCGGTGGCGTTGACAAGAATCCATCCCATCCAGTTCTCGAGTTTTTTTCGCGCCTGCAGCCATTGCGCAACGATGCTGAAGGAGGAGATGAAGGCATCGCGATAGGGCATCGCCGCGTCGGTGTAGGCCGAAAGATACCAGCCCCAGAGCGCAGTGCCGGCGAGCCCGGCGCCCACCGCCAATGCCCAACCCTTGGCGTCGAGCCGCGTGACAGGGATGCGCGAGTCGCGCTGCGGGCCTCCATGCGTCCAGTGCCACCAGCCGTAGGCGAGGGCTCCGAAAAACACGGCCTGGAGTTTCATGTCCGCGTAAAAACGGGACTGATAAAATACGACTGCGGAAAGGGCGACCTGGAGCATTCCCACCGGAAAAGCCCAAAGCGTCTGCCGGATCATGAGCCACACGCCCAGAACGCCGAGCACCGTCGCCGCCTGCTCGATGGCCGAGGCACCCGCCATTCCCTGCCAGATCGATTGGAGAAGGTTTGTCATTCCATTTTCGAAGGAAGCTGCAAGAGCGTAAGAGCGCAAGCAAGACAGTCCGACTGTCTGACAGTCCGACGGTCCGACAGTCCTACCGTCCCCCGAGCTTCTTCTTCAGCTTGTCGATCTTGGGCCTGATGACGTAACTGCAGTAACCTTGCGACGGATTCTTTTCGAAATAGCCCTGATGGTATTCTTCCGCGCGCCAGAAGGTTTCGAGCGGCAGGATCTGTGTGACGATGAGAGAGTCGAAGCCTTCCTGCGCCACGCGCAGCGATTTCTCGGCTGCATCCCTCTGCGCCGCGTTTCTATAGAGGATGATCGATCGATATTGGGTGCCGACGTCGTCGCCCTGGCGGTTGAGGGTCGTGGGATCGTGCGCCTGCCAGAAGAATTCAAGCAGGCGTTCGAGAGTGACGACGGCGGGATCGTATTCGATGCGAACGACCTCGGCATGACCCGTGATGCCGGTGCACACCTGCTTGTAGCTTGGGTCGGCCGTATGCCCTCCGGCGTAGCCGCTCACGACAGCCTTGACCCCGGGCAGCAGCTTATAGGCCGCCTCAAGACACCAGAAACAACCTCCGCCGAGCACGAGGCTCTCCGTTTTTGCGGCGGCAGGTTCGCTTGCTTGCATGGGAGACCATGCGAGCATTGCGCAGAAAATCAAAACCCAGGTCTTTTTTGTCATGGGGAACCGCAGGAGCAAGTTGCCCAAGCCCCCGGAATTTGCAAATGGAGCGCATCGCCCGGCCCTGAGTTCCGCGACGCCTCAACCGCGGATAATTGCCACAAAAAGGCGCAAAAAACCCAGAGCTGGATTTTAAACCCAAGATGCGCCTATAGGCGCGCTACGACCTAAGTCGAAGCCTCAAGCTCTTCTTGTACTGCAATCTATGCGAATCATCTCTGGCCGCGAGGAATCTGCACAACCTTCTTCTCCGGTTCTCCGCAGTAAAAATGTCTTTGAATTGGATGATCGGAACCCCAACCCATTTTTTACTGCGGAGAACCGGAGAAGAAGAAAGGAATTCAAAGGAAGTGAGCTCTCGCTAAACAGACCTCTTTGGTTGCGGCTCCGCCGCGCTGTGCCTTTTCGTGGCCATTCGTTCGCGTTCTCTAGGTTCAACACGGGGTCAATCGCGGCTGAGTTTCCGGTATTTCATGCGATGCGGACGGTCAGCGTCGTGACCCTTGCGGCGTTTGTAGTCTTCCAGATACGACGAGTAGTTGCCCGCGAACCAATGCGCCGCGCTGTCTCCCTCGAAGGCGAGAATGTGCGTGGCAACGCGGTCCAGGAACCAGCGATCGTGGCTGACGATCACGGCGCAGCCCGCGAAGTTCTCCAAGCCCTCCTCCAGCGCCCGGATCGAGTTCACATCGAGATCGTTGGTGGGCTCGTCCAGGAGAATGAGATTGCCTCCGCTCTTTAGCAGGCGCGCAAGATGAACGCGGTTGCGCTCTCCGCCCGAAAGAACGCCGACCTTTTTCTGCTGATCGGCTCCCGTGAAGCCGAATTGTGCGCAATAGGCGCGCGAGTTGACCTGGCGGCCTCCCAGGTCGAGCAGCTCCATTCCGCCGCTGATTGCCGTGAAGATGGTCTCGCCGTCGGGCAGCGAATCGCGGGACTGGTCCACGTAGGCGATCTTTACCGTGTCTCCCACGCGAAGCGAACCGGCGTCGGTTTTCTCCTGACCGAGGATCATGCGGCAGAGCGTGGTCTTGCCCGCGCCGTTGGGGCCAATCACCCCCACGATGCCGCCCGGAGGCAAATTGAAATCAAGGTTCTCGAAAATAAGCTTGTCCCCGAAACTCTTCGCCACGCCCTGCGCCTCGACAACGAGTGTGCCCAGGCGCGGCCCGGGCGGGATGACGATCTCAAACTCGCGCTCCTGCTCGGCGGGGTTCTGCTTGAACATCGTCTCGTAGGCATTGATGCGCGCCTGTCCCTTCGACTGCCGGGCGCGGGCGGATTGGCGGATCCACTCGAGTTCGCGCGCCATCGCCTTCTGCCTGCGATCCTCGGTGCGCTGCTCCACGGCGAGGCGGCGCTGCTTCTGCTCAAGCCAGGATGAGTAATTGCCCTTCCAGGGGATGCCGTGTCCGCGATCGAGTTCGAGGATCCAACCCGCCACATTGTCCAGGAAGTAGCGATCGTGGGTGACGGCGATCACCGTGCCAGCGTAGCGTGAGAGATGCTGCTCGAGCCACTGAACGCTCTCCGCATCGAGATGGTTCGTGGGCTCGTCGAGGAGAAGTATGTCGGGCTTCAACAGGAGAAGCCTGGCCATGGCGACACGCCTGCGTTCGCCGCCGGAAATGATGTCCACGCAGGTCTCAGGCGGCGGACAGCGCAAGGCATCCATTGCCATATCGACCTGGCTGGCGATATCCCAGGCCCCAAGCGCATCGATCTTCTCCTGCAGCTCTCCCTGCTTCTGGAGGATCAGATCCTTGGCCGCTTCATCCGGAGCGGCATCGAGTTCTTCCCAGCTGGAATCATAGGCCGCCACGAGCGAAGTCAGGCTCTGCACGCCCTCCTCGACGCACTCCTTCACCGTCTTGCCCGCGGTCAGCATGGGCTCCTGCTCGAGCAGGCCGACCGTGTATCCAGGCTCAAAATGCACGAGCCCGTCGAATTCGCGGTCCCTGCCCGCGAGGATGCGCATCAGGGAGGACTTGCCCGATCCGTTGAGCCCGAGCACGCCGATCTTAGCCCCATAGAAAAACGACAGGGAGATGTCTCGGAGGATCTCTTTGCGCTCGTGACGCTTGGAGACACCGATCATGGAGAAAATCACCTTGAGCTCTTCGGGCTTGGCCATGGATGCATCAAGTGAGAGGCGTCCCGCCGGACAGGCAAGCCTCAGGAGAAAAGAATCGGTTAAAACGGAATGTTCTCCGCGCGCTACGCCGCGAGGAAGCAAGCGCGGTTGACTCGCTCAGGCAGCAAGGGTTCGCTCGGCTTTTAGCACGTGAGTCCCGCCTACACACGCACCATCGCCATCCTTCTCGCCCTGGGCCTGGGAGCCCTGGTTCCGCAGGCGTATGTCGCCGTGGGCGCGGTGCGCTGGCTCATCATGGCGATGCTCTTCCTGGTCTTTCTTCAAACGAACTTCTCCAGGCAAACCCTGCATCGCAGTCACCTCGTGCTGCTGGCCGCCAATATCGGCATGGGATTCGCGGCCTGGGTGCTGGGCTACCTGATCGGCGGACGAGAGGTGGCACTGGCTCTCTTTTTCGCAGGTATAACACCGACGGCGACAGCGGCGCCGGTCATCGTGGGCTTTCTTAGGGGGCGCGTGGACTATGCCGTCGCCGCCTTTCTGCTGACCAATCTCAGCATCGCGGTGCTTCTGCCCATTTTGCTTCCGCTCGTGCTTGGCCGGGTGACGCCCGCCTTGTTTACGCAGGTGCTGAGCAGCGTGGGCCTGGTGGTTTTCGTCCCCATGGCAGCCGCCTGGACCATCCTGCGCCTTCGTCCCGCAGCCGCAGAATGGCCAAAAAAGCTTGCTAACTTATCCTTCGGCCTCTGGGTGACCGCCCTGTTCCTGATCACGTCAAACGCCTCTCACTTCCTTCATGCCCAATCGAACCTGCCTGGCCACCTTCTGTTTGTGATCGCCGGCATGTCCGCCCTCGTATGCGCGGTCAATTTCGCGTTGGGCCGCCTGATTGGAGGCGAGGAATACTCCCGCGAAGCAAGCCAGTGCCTGGGCCAGAAGAATACGACCTTTACGATCTACCTGGCCATGACCTACGCGAATCCGCTGGTCGCGCTGGGACCCACCTTCTACGTCCTCTGGCACAATCTTTGGAATTCGTGGCAGCTCCACCGCCTGCATGCCCAATCCCTCCCGGGGAAGGCCAGGAGATAATCCGATAGGCTGGATGCATCCTATTGCGGCAGCCGTAACCAAAGAGGCCAGACGCCAGAAGCCAGAGGCCAGCAGGGAAATCGGATGTCGGCGGTCGGAAGTCGGGGGCAACCCCGCATCTCGAAGTAGAAAGCGTGCCGACGGGGAAAAGGCGTCTTCGAAATGCTTTCTGTCGAGAGATAGGGCCGCATAGGACGGACGGGATGCATCAAACGATCCAAGCCCGCGTTCCGCCGCCCCGGAAGACGAAAAAAGCTTCGGAGGAGAATTGTGCTTTTTCTTGCGCGTTTTCGCTCCCCGCGTTTTACCGGTTTCGATGAAATACATCTTCGTCACAGGAGGAGTTGTTTCCTCGTTGGGCAAAGGTCTCACCGCAGCCTCGCTGGGTGCGCTGTTGGAAATGCGCGGCATCAAGGTGCGCATCCAAAAGTTCGACCCCTACCTCAACGTCGATCCGGGAACGATGAGTCCCTTCCAGCACGGCGAGGTGTACGTGCTCGAGGACGGCGCCGAGACCGATCTCGACCTCGGCCACTACGAACGCTTCACCAGCGGGCGGCTATCCCGCCTGAACAGCCTTTCCTCGGGTCAAATCTACGAAAGCGTCCTCCAAAAGGAGCGCCGGGGCGACTATCTTGGAAAGACCGTGCAGGTTATTCCGCATGTCACGAACGAGATCAAGCAGCGCATCTATGCCGGCGGCAAGGACGTCGACATCCTCATCACCGAGATTGGCGGCACCACGGGCGACATCGAGGGACTTCCCTTTCTCGAGGCCATGCGCCAATTCGCCCTCGAGGTGGGCCAGAAGGAAGTGTTCTTCATCCACGTCACGCTCGTCCCTTTCCTGGCTGCCGCCGGCGAACTCAAGACCAAGCCCACGCAGCAGTCCGTGGCGAAATTGCGCGAGATCGGCATCCAACCCCACATGGTAGTCTGCCGCTGCGATCACCCCCTCGATAATGAGCTGCGCGACAAGATCTCCCTCTTCTGCAATGTTCCCATCAAGGCGGTCATCGAGTGTCGCGACGTGGATTCCTCCATCTACGAGCTGCCCCTTCAGCTCCAGAAGGAGGGCATGGATTCCCTCGTGCTCGATTTTTTCGGGATCGATATGCCCATGCCCGCAAAGAACGCCTGGATAGAGATCGTGCGCCGCATCAAGAACCCCGTCCATCAGGTGACCATCGGCGTGGTCGGAAAATACATCGAGCTTCAGGACGCCTACAAGTCGGTCTACGAGTCGGTGACGCATGCAGGCATCGCCAACACCTGCAAGGTGAACGTCCGGCGAATCGATGCCGAGGACCTCGAGAAGAAGAACGGAATGGCGCTTCTCAAGGGATTGGACGGCATCCTCGTGCCGGGCGGCTTCGGCGACCGCGGCACGGAGGGCAAGATTGCCGCCGCCCGCTACGCCAGGGAGCACAAGATTCCCTACTACGGCCTCTGCCTGGGACTTCAGATCGCAGTCATCGAGTTTGCGCGGAATGTGCTCAAGCTCGCCGGAGCGAACAGCCTGGAATTCGATCCGCAGACGCCGCATCCCGTTATCAATTTGATGGAGGAACAGAAGAAGATTTTCGAGAAAGGGGCGACCATGAGGCTGGGCAGCTACGACTGCGCCATCGCGGCCGGCACGCTCGCACACAAGGCTTACAAGGAAAGAAACATCCGGGAACGCCACCGCCACCGCTTCGAGGTCAACAACGCCTACGTCGAAAAGATGCAGGAAGCGGGACTCATCGTCAGCGGCATGAATACCAAGCGCAACCTGGTCGAAATCGTCGAGTTGAAGGACCATCCGTGGTTCCTGGGGACACAATTCCATCCGGAGTTCCAGTCCAAGCCCAACGCCGCCCACCCTCTTTTCGCAGCCTTCATCGCAGCGGCAATCCGCTTCCAGAAGGGCAAGGCAGCGGCCAGGAAACCGGCGCCGAAGAAGCCAACCCGAAATAAAAAGCTCTAGGAAATCCGGCTGCTTAACCTAGAAAATGCAGCTGAATGGCCACTAAAAACACAAGAGACACTAAAACAACGGCATATGAGAACCGGGGCATTCGCCCGGCAGGTGGACACTCTAATAGTTTGCTGGATTCACTCATTCCTCTTTTTGTACTACAGTGTTTTCAAATCCTCGCATCTTGAGAGGAATTCCAAAGCTATCGGTATTGTTGCCTCGGGGGACTTCTCCGATAGCCGAAAGCCGACCGCTGACAGCCCCGGTTTGCCCGACTTCCCGAAGGCCCTGCGCTCGCCGAATGGGCGATCTCCGACATCCGACTTCCTTGCTGGCTTCCGGCTTCTGGCCTCTTTGGTTGCGGCTCCGCCGCGCTATGGTTATCGTGTTTTTCGTGGCTACCGTCTGCTGCATTCGGGATAAACGCCTGTCGCCTCCCGAGCTTAAGCTTGCAGCCCACGCCAGCGGCCCTTTCGTGGAAGAGTCATGATCTTTTCGCCGGACAAACTTTTGGTCATCGCCGGGCCCTGTTCGCTTGAAAACGAACATGTTTGCCGTGCCGTGGCCGCCAAACTGGACGAACTCCGACGCAAGGAACCTCAGCTTAACCTCGTGTTCAAGGGTTCGTTCGACAAAGCCAACCGGACTTCGCTCGCCAGCCCTCGCGGCACGGGGATCGAGGCCGGTCTCTCCCTGCTTGGTTTGGTGAAGCGCGAGTATGGTTTCAATGTTCTCACCGATGTGCACGATGTCGCCCAGGTGGCTCCTGTCGCTGCGGTCTGCGATATCATCCAAATCCCCGCCTTCCTCTGCCGCCAGACCGACCTCCTCCTCGCCGCCGCGCAGACCGGTCGCGTCGTAAACGTAAAGAAAGGCCAATTCCTTTCTCCGCAGGAAATGCAGTTCGTCGTAGGCAAGCTTCGCGAAGGCAAGGCAGTCGAGATATGGCAGACGGAGCGAGGCTCTTCCTTTGGTTATCAAAACCTCGTCGTCGACATGCGCTCCTTTGCGATCATGAAGGCCAACAAGCATCCCGCCATCTTCGACGCCACCCATAGCGTGCAACTCCCCGGCGCCGCCGGCGGAAAGAGCGGAGGCGAGAGAAAATTTATCGCACCGCTCGCCCTTGCCGCGATCGCGGCCGGAGCAGACGGACTTTTCATCGAAACCCATCCCAATCCCGCCGAGGCCATTAGCGACGGCCCCAACATGGTGCCGCTCGAAGAGCTGCCCGACCTGCTTCGTCGTTGCCTGGCCATCTGGCGTGCCCGGCGTTCTTAATCCCGGGAAACACAGTGGAATGGCCACAAAAAAACAAGAAACACCAAAACTAAGGCATCTGGGAATTGGGGATTTCATCTATCAGGTGAACACTTTGAACAATTCCCGGATTCACTAGCTTTCTCCTTTTGTACTACAGTGTTCTCAAATCCTCGCATCTTGAGAGGAATCCCAAAGCTATCGGTATTGTTGCCTCGGG
>JBAZHQ010000123.1:0-10959 GCA_041652235.1 Opitutaceae bacterium
CGCACCAACGGCGAAGAGGACGACTCCTCCGCATTGTCATCCAACAACGGCAGCGACACAGGCGTCCTTAACGGTGTGTCGGTTGCAGACATCGATCCCGCTTCGCGGCGCGAGATGAACATTCCCGCAAAATTGCGCGGCGCCTTGATCACCGACGTGGCCGCCGACTCAGCTTCGGCTCGCGCGGGCCTCAAGCCGGGCGACGTCATCCTTGAGATCAACCGCAAGCCCGTGACCTGTGCGGATGACGCGGTCAAATTGAGCGAAGAGTCGGGCAACAAGAAGACCCTGCTCAAGATCTGGTCTCGCAATGGAACCGTTTTCGCGGTGGTGGACGAATCAGAGTCCCCCACCCCATAATGGGGTCAGTTGTTGTGGTAAACGCGGAGCGGGTGCGACATTTGGAGGCGCGCCTGCTCCGTGGGTTTTTTCACCCTTTCACCCCCGCAGCGCTCCCCCCTCTCATCCCGCTTCGACCGCCCGCACTATACGCCGCACACAAGCATGTTACGAACCACCACACCGCCGCCCAAACCGCTTTGTCACGTAATACGTGACAAAGCGGATTGGACGGCATTCGACCTGGGAATGGCCTCTGCCGGACTTGGAGGGCGGGGACGGGATGATGCCCAGCCTCTTGGCTTTTCTCCCGGGCATTAATCACCCACATTCTCCGCCATGCGCGTGCTCGTCGTCGAAGATGATGCCAAAATCGCCTCGTTCCTGGTCCGCGGGCTCAAGGAGGCGGGCTTCGCCGTGGATCACGCGCCCGACGGCGACACGGGGCTCATCTTGTCACAGACAACCGAATACGACGCGGCAGTCGTGGACATCATGCTGCCAAAGCTCGACGGCATCAGCCTCGTGCGCCGCATCCGGGCCTCGCGCAAGGCGACCCCCGTCCTCTTCCTCAGCGCCAAGGCCAGCGTGGAGGATCGCATCAAGGGGCTTCAGGCGGGCGGGGACGACTATCTCACGAAACCCTTCGCCTTCTCGGAACTGCTCGCCCGTGTGCAAGCCCTGATCCGCCGCGCCTCCCAGACTCCCGAGTCCACGCTGCTCAAGGCGGGGGACGTCACGGTGGACATGGTGACCCGCGAGGTCACGCGCGGCGGCGAGAAGGTGGAGCTGCAACCGCGCGAGTTCACGCTTCTGGCCTTCTTGCTGCGCCATGCGGGCCGCCCGGTGACAAAAACGATGATCCTGGAGCACGTCTGGGATTACAGCTTCGATCCTCAAACCAACGTGGTCGATGTGGTGGTGCACCGCCTGCGCTCCAAGATCGATCCCGACAAGACACGCCTCGAGACCATTCGCGGCGTGGGCTACCTCTGGCGCCGCGATGCTTGATCGTCTTCCCCAATCCCTCGCCTTCCGTCTCGGCGCCCTGTATGCGCTGCTCTTCGCCGTGGGCGCGGCCGCCGTTTTCGCCGTGCTATACCTGTTCCTGGCCGACGCGCTTGAGAAACGCGAGCGCACCGCGGTCGAGAAATGGTCCGCGGATTACGCCGCCGTGTACGAGCAGGGCGGTCCCGCTGCCGTAAGGGCCAAGCTCAACGCGGCCGAAACAAGCCCCGAAGTGAGCTCGCTCTTCATTCGCATCATCGGCGCGGGCGGCGACACGACGTTCTATCGCATGCCCTCGGACTGGATTGAGACCCAGGCCGAACGAATCCCGCTTCCCGGCGCTTTCGGTCAGATGCAGGTGGAACGTGTCGTGCAAAGCATCCGCATTCCCCGAAACGCCGAGAAGGATTTCACGATTGCGTCCCGGCCGCTGCCCGACGGAAGGACGCTCCAGGTCGCGCGCAGCACGGACAACCGCACCGTCCTTCTCGCCCCGTTGCGCCGCACTTTTCTTTCCGTGGCCACGGGCGCCCTCGCGCTCGCCGCCCTGGGAGGAGGCTTTCTCGCCTGGCGGGTGACGCTCCCCCTGCGCCAGGTGACGGAGACCGCCCGGACCATCGTCGCCACCGGCGACCTCAAGGCCCGCGTGCCCGAGTCCGGCACCAGCGGGGAACTCGCCGACCTCGTGCGCCAGTTCAACACCGTCCTTTCCAAGAACGCATCCCTGATCAACGCCCAGCGCGAGACTCTCGACAATCTGGCGCATGATCTGCGCACCCCTCTCACGCGGCTCCGGGGCACCGCCGAGCTCGCGCTTCAAAGCCAGGGCGACACAACGGCGGCGCGCGAAGCGCTGGCGGACTGCATCGAGGAGGCCGAGCGCATCCAAAGGCTGCTCGAAACCCTGCTCGACGTGAGCGCCGCTGAAAATGGCACGCTGCCCTTGCGGCGATCCCCCGTGGATCTGCGCCAGATCCTCGCAGACGCCGCCGGCCTCTATCATGAAGTCGCGGAGGAAAAGAGAATCACTGTGCTCGTCGATGCCTCCACGCCGGCCAGCATCGAAGTGGATTCTCTGCGCCTTGGCCAGGCAGTGGCCAATCTCCTGGACAACGCCATCAAGTACACCCCCGAAGGAGGCAGGGTGCGCCTTGCAGCCCGCTTGTCCGCAGCAGGCGGCGAAATTGAAGTGAGCGATTCCGGGCCGGGCGTTCCCGCAGCGGAAAGGGAGAACATCTGGAGACGGCTCTATCGGGGCGATTCAAGCCGCTCGAAGCGGGGCTTGGGCCTCGGTCTGAGCCTCGTGAAGGCGATCGTCGAAGCGCACGGCGGCTCGGTGTCGGTGGACGACGCCCCCGATGGCGGCGCGCGCTTCACGCTACGTTTGCCCGGGCAAGCACGGTCTTGAAACCGCTGGAATCTTGCCAGTTGAATGGCCACGAAAAGGCATTACGTGGTGGAGCCCCAACCAAACCTGTTCGGCAAGCTCAGGGCAGGTCGAATGTCGAAGAAGCAAGGATAGGCGCCAAAACCTATTTCCACGATAACAGCCCGTGACCCAATCCGGTTTGTCACGTAATACGTGACAAACTGGATTGCCAAGATCAAGCAACGCGACGCTGCTTTCTCATGTCGGCCGATCAAGTTCTGCAGGCCGCAAAGATTCTCGAATACTGTAGTGTGAAACGTGTCCGTAGCGTCGATACAGACCGTTGCGCGCCTATAGGCGCATCCAAAGAGTCGGTAATCTCCACTGTATTTTTCGTGCCTTTTCGCGGCCATTCATCTGCATTCCTCATGATTAGGCACCCATGAGCGACTCGACGCCCGCAGCAAAACCATTCGCGCCCCTTTCCCGGGCGGCGCTTGCGCTTGTCGCGGCTTTTTTCGCCGTTGTCGCCTGGGATCAGTCCGTGTGGTGGCGGAGCATGGAGGATTATTCCTTCGGATACCTCGCTCCGGTTTTCTGCCTGTACGTGATCCATGAGCGCCGGGGTCTCATACAAGTCGCGCTGGGACGTTGTTCGAGCGAGGGCAGCCCGCACGCCGCAGGATGGCGGCACGCCCTGCTGACCGCCTCCTGGCTCGTCGCAACCTTGTTCGGCGGTCTCATGTTTCTTCTTGGAGCCGCCAACGCGGCAACCTCGGGCCCCGCGCCCGCCAGCACGCTGGCCACGACGCTGGGAGCCATCCTGGCCGGCACCGGACTCGTCTGGATATCCGCTCCCGATGCGCCGGAGCGCCGTCCGTCATCGATTCTCGGAGACGCGCGCTGGAAGCTCATCGCCCTCTTCGTCTTTCCCATGCTCGTCTGGCTGATCTCCGCGCCCCTCGTCGGCGTGGTGGAGGGGCAGCTCAGGCGTTTCCTGCTGCATCAGGTCGTCACGGTCGTGTTCTTCGTCTTCGACACGTTCGGATTGTCCATCCAGCAACAGGGCAGCGTGCTCATCATCCCGTCCGGACATGTCGGCGTCGAGGAGGCTTGCTCGGGCATTCGCTCTCTCACGGGCTGCCTTTTCGCCGGCTCATTCCTGAGCGCCTTATTCCTGGATCGCTTGTGGAAAAAGATTGCCCTGCTCGCATGCGCCCTCGCCCTCGCGTTCGCGACAAATCTCCTGCGCAGCCTGTTTCTCACCGCTTGGGCCTATCGCTACGGAGCAGGGTCGATCCAGGGGATGACGCACGACATCGCAGGCTATGCGGTCCTGGGCATCACCACCTTGGGCCTCCTGTGCCTTCTTCCTCTTTTCAACCTGAAAGCCCCGGTGGCAAAGACAGAAGATAGAATCTAGCGGGTGCGAGAATCTGGAGGCAGACTTATTAACTGCGAAGAATCTAAGAAACAAAGATCGAACTTCGTTTCTTTGCTTCTTTGCAGTTAAGGACTGTTCCCGATGACTTCCGATTTCTGGTCTTTGCCTTCCTTGAGCTCCTTGAGCCGCTTCTTGGCCACTGCGTCGTCGGGTTGTTTGGCGAGGATCTCCCGAAGCACGATCTCCTCCTGCGAGAACTTCCCCTCGGATTTCAGCATCAGGGCAAATTGAAAGGCTTCGTTTCGCCGCGTGAGATCTCCTTGAAGGAAAGAACGCATGATCGATTGCAGCTTGAGCGAGTCGTCCGTGAGACTCGCGATTCTCATCTCAGCCAAGATCAGATCCTTCTCCCTCCGGCGAAACCAGTCGGGTTGATCTCTTCTCGTCTCGATGATGAGCCTGTTTGCATCCGTCCATCGCATCCCTTCCATCATGAGGTCGAGCCGCTTGAAAAAGCCTATTTCAGACTCCTCGACACACGCCACGGGGGCCGGAGCGGCCATGTTTGGCTGGTCCATCTGCGCATCGAGCGCCTTCACGCTTTGCGTGACCTTGGCGATGCGCGCATTGTTCGGGAACACGAGCCGTCCGTAGTTAGCCACGGTCGCCGCCGCGAGCGGCTTATTCGCATCTCGCAGGGACATGACAATGGTGGCCAGCACGGAAGGAGGCACGCGAAGCATCTTCAGGGATTCCAGCAGGCGATCGGCGTACGCCTTATTCTCCTCGTCACTGGTTGCGAGCAGGTTGCTCATCACATCGAGCCAGGATTTGGCAGCCGGATCCTTCGTCTTCGAATCTCTAAGTTTCTCCAGCCAGGGGCGCATCCCCTGCAAATCTCCCGCGAGAAGGCGCAGTTCCGTTAGGGCAACCCAGAGAGGCTCCTGCCGTTGGCCCAGTTCCTTGGCACGGGCAAGACAGGCCTCGATAAGCGGGTCGGCTTGCGGCAACTGGACAAGCACACGCGCCGCCTGGATTATATTCGCCGGTTGCGCATCGAAATACCTGAAATACCGGTCGAGCGCCTTGAATGCATCGTCCTTCAGGCCGGCCTGCCAAAGCTCGCGAACACACATGATCTGGGCACTGGGATTCGTGCGATTGCGCGAGGACAGTTCGTTCAATTCCCTAACCAGCGTGGGCAGATCATTCATCTCGCGCCGCACGCGAGCCCGCAGGCCGGCAATGGCCGCCTCTTCAGGATAACGCGCAAGGGCGGCATCGATCCGCTGCATGGCTGGGCCGTACTGGCGGGCCTCGACAAAGGCCCGGGCGATGGTTTCGGCCTGAGCCACATTCGCAGGACTCTTGATAGTCGAGGCATAGGAGACCGCCTCTTCGACACGGCCTGCGCCGAGCAACGCGGAAATCCGGTACGTACGAGCGGTGGCTTCCACCGCGACAACAGATTCGCGAGGCACGAAGGAGATGACGGAGTCGCAGTAGCGCAGCACGAAATCGTAATCTTCGGTGAAGAATCCGGCGACTGCCGCAAGCTCAAGCGCCCGTGGATCGGCGGCGACGTAACTGCGCCCCGCATCCAGCAATTGGATCGCCCGGGTAGGCATCAAAGCAGCAATATAAAATCGGGCGAGTTCGATCCGGCCCTCATTCATCCACGGAGCCCTCCTCAGGCCGGATTCGATCTGCATGATACCCTCGGCGTACCGATGCGTTTTAAGGCACGCGAGACCTCGCGACACCGACTCCTCGGCGATGATTTGCCGGGATTGGGTCCATTTCCACGGAGCGGCTACATTCCACCAGGAAACGCGCCGGTTGCTCGGCTCGCGAAGAAAGAAGAAGACCGTGGTGACAAGCGCCAAGTAGGCGCCGAAAGCGGCGATCCCGAGATAGGCAACGACACGTCGCATGTTGATAGCGATGACCTTCTCGACCCACGCCTTGGTCTTGTCGTCGTTCTCCCCATGCATCTGTACAAAAAGCCGGCTTTTAAGATGCCGGTAATGATGGTTGGACTTGCTCAAGACTAGGCGGAATTTCATGCGCGGGGCGGATACGGACTGCTTGATCCGCATCCTTGGAACTCCCGCCCCCAACGCAATGCCGCAATGCGCGCTTCCGCGCATTGGAAGCTGTAAGCCTTAAGTCGGAGGTCGGATAAAACGCGAATTCTCAGCGGACTTTCCACTCCTTTTCCTAACCTAACCCCCTGACCGACTTTGAGCTTATGGCTAACAACTTACAGCTTATCGCTTCCCCTCCTCCCGCAGCCCCAGGGTGGAGAGCGCCGTCAATAACTGCTCCCAGCCGGGATCGCCTTGGAGGGAATCATAGGGTCTGTTGCTGCTAAGCCGGATGAAAAACTGGGCCTTCGACCAGCCCAGTTGGAAGCGCAGCGCATCGCGCCAATACAGAAATGGGTTGGGCGTTTGATTGAATCCCAGGCCTATATCGTAGGGTTTCCCATCCACGAGATGCCAGAACAGGACATGTTCAAGATCGCCCTTCGCAGACTCGAAGCGCCTGCCTTGGGCGGGCCACAACGGCGGACCGGACCACGATATGCGCTCGTCTTTGCGCTTCTCCAGGCAATTCCAGCCCGTTATGGCCCAGCATATGTCCGGGGTATGCGAAGCCACCAGATGCGGGGGCATTTTCCGCGGAGTCCAGTAGGCGGCATACAACAACAAGCGGCCACGGGGCGATGAGTACTCCCTGTAGAAGACCTCGTCGTAACGAAGCGTCTTCTCCACATCCCGGGCCCCCTCCTCGGTATCGCTGAGAGCGAGCGAACGCGACTCCCACCCCTTAAGATTTGCGGGAATGGCCGCTGCTAAAGGCATCACAGACGACTCCGGCAAAACGCCCTCCTGCATCCGCGATGCGATTCGCATGAAGATTGCCGCAAACAAGGCCAGGCCCATCAGGATTACAATTCCCCAGATCCATGATTTCTTTGTGGCGCGGCGCTCTCCCATGATGCCAAAGGCTGCGAAGCCCCCGGCCTCCCGCCAGCTTTTTCATGAGGCCCCGCCTTATCCAAAGACAAGGAGTCCGCAGCACTTGATTGCCGGTTTCCGAGCCGATCTCCGACATCTGTCTTCTGCCCTCTTGCAGGCAGGCCCGGCTTTTGCCAGATACATGCTGCTCTCTCTAACCTTCCCCATCCCCCCGATGCTCCGATTTTTTCGCATTCCTCTAGCCATCCTGGCTCTGATCATCCTGGCGCGGCCTGCGCCTTGCTCCGTGCCCTCGAAGAACCTCGACGACCCCGTGAGTCCAAACGCCCTGCCCGAGGTGCGTTCCCTGCTCGATTACCTCAACTCCATCAGCGGCACCGCCATCCTTTCGGGCCAGCAGGAGGCCATGAATTATAACGGCACGCCGAATGACACGGATTTCAACACCATCCAGCGCATCTCCGGCAAACTGCCCGCCGTTCATGGCTTCGATTTTATTCATTTAACCGACCCGGCCAACGTCGACTCCTTCGGCCGTTCATTGCAGAAGATCCCCGATCTCGTCTCTGCCTGGACGCAAAAGGGCGGCATCGCGACCCTATGCTGGCACTGGAAAGCCGGCGCGCCCCGGAGGTCCTTCTATACCGCCGATTCGGACTTCAATCTTCAACGCGCCCTCGATGACGCCAGCTCCGCCGACCATGCCCAGTTTATCGCGGACATGGACAAAGTCGCCGGCGAGCTGGCGAAGCTGCGCGACGCCCGCATTCCAATAATCTGGCGCCCCTTCCACGAGACCAACGGCAACGCCGGGGCGACCGGCGGCGCCGGCGCCTGGTTCTGGTGGGGCAACAGCGGCCCGGACGTCTTCAAGCGCGCCTGGCGCTTCATGTTCGACCGCTTCACACGCGTCCACAAGCTCACCAACCTCATCTGGAACTACAACCCCTGCGAACCCGCCGGAGCCATCGAGTCGTGGTATCCCGGTGACGAATACGTCGATGTCGTGAGCTTCGACTATTATTCGCCCTACCACATGGCGACCCCCGAGGTGTACCAGCGCTTCCGCAGCGTGGTTCGGGACCGCAAAGTCATCGGCATGTCGGAGAACGGACCCATCCCCGATCCCGACGCGATCTTTGCCAACGGCACGACCTGGGCCTGGTTCCTCACCTGGAACGGTTTTCTGACCGCCGATCAGGGCAACCCCGAAGCTCTCATCAGAAGGGTTTACCAGGACCCGAGGGTCATCACCCTGGACAAATTGCCCGATGTCTATCATCGCGCGGGTCCCGCTCCCTCCATTCTGGTCCAGCCCGCCTCCGCATCGGTCGGCACAGGCGCGCGCGTCGTGCTCTCCGTCGTGCCCAAGGGCTGGTCTCCCTTCTCATACCAATGGAGAAAGAACGACACGAACATCCCGGGTGCCACATCTTCCTCCTATGTCATCGCCTCCGCATCGGCTGCCGACGCAGGCCGATACTCGGCGGTCGTGACCAGCACGGGCGGAAGCGTGGAAAGCGCCGACGCGACGATCTCCGTGGCGTCCAGCCCGCAGGCCAACCCCACCGGCTTTCTCAAGGCCCTCTCAACCCGCGCCTATGTGGGCACCGACAACGACGTTCTTATAGGCGGTTTCATTGTCAGTGGCGCGGGCTCAAAACGCCTCCTCCTTCGAGGCATCGGCCCCACGCTCGCGTCCCGGGGCGTTGCGAGTCCCCTCGCCAATCCCGCGCTTGAGCTGACCACCCTCTCCGGCACCGTCCTCGCTCTGAACAACGAATGGTGGGCCACCGACAATTCCAGTGAGATCGACGAGGCCAATCTCTCCGTCGGTTCCCAGTTGCCTGCGGATAGCCTCGATGCAGCCATGATCGTCGCCCTGCCACCGGGTGCCTACACAGCCATCGTCAGAGGCGCCGGTTTCGGCACAGGCGTGGGGATGGTCGAAGTTTTCGACATCGATACCGGCTCTTCCGCGAGGCTCTCCGCCATTGCCTCCCGTGGCAGGATAGGTACCAACGGCGAGCCCATGATCGCCGGTTTCATCACCGAAGGTTCAAGCCGCAGCCTGCTCGTCCAGGCAGTCGGCCCCTCACTCGCCTCTCCCGGAGCGATTGCCGATCCAAATGTGACCCTCACCCGGTATCCCGACGGAGCGACCGTTCTTGAGAACGACGACTGGTATCCTGATACCGCCAACCGCGAAGCCGTCATCGCCGCGCATGCGCTGGGCGGCACTCCGCTGGGCGTTACAAGCGGCGGAGTCACCGACCTGAACACCAAGGATTCCGCCTTCGTGGTGAATCAAAGCGGCGGGGCCTTCACTGCGGTCGCCCAGGCCAAGGGCACCGCCGACGGTGTCGTCCTCATCGAGATCTACGACGTGACGCTCTGACGGAGCTGCAGAGAAGAGAGATAGGAGCTAGAATTTAGGAGTTAGAATGGGCGTGTGGCTTTGCCGCACGCCAACAGCAGCGCCCTTTCGGGCGCATCCGTCTGCAAGCTGCTGGAATTCCAGCTTCCCTTCCCTACAGCGAACGCAGTGAGCCACATTCGGCGTCCCGTCTGCGGGACGCCCATTCTAGCTCCTAAATTCTAACTCTTAACTTCCTTGCCTGCGGCTCGATTCTTCCCGACTTCTGGCTTCCGGCCTCTGGCCTCTAACTTCTGGCCTCTTCCTCCGTCTTCGGCGGCGGGATCAGGCTGTACATCACCGGCGTCACAAGCCTCGAAAGCAGCAGGGAGCTGATCAGGCCGCCGATGATGACGATGGCCAGCGGCGAATAGAGCCCCGACCCCTGCACGGCCAGGGGTAGCAAGGCGCCCACCGCCGTCAGGGTCGTCAGGACCACCGGCAGGAAACGGATCTCGCCCGCCTGTTCGATGGCCTCCTTGAGAGGAACGCCCTTGTCGCGCAGTTGATTGGTGAAATCCACGAGCAAGATCGAGTTCTTGATCTCGATGCCGATCAGCGCCACGAAGCCAATCGTGGCCGTGAAGGAGAGTGAGTAGCCCGCCACGAATAATCCGCAGAGCCCGCCGATCACTCCCAACGGAATGACTGACGCGACAATGAACGTGCCACGGAAGCTTTTAAATTCGATCACGAGGATGGCGAGAATGCCGAAGATCGAGAGAACGATGGCGCTGCCAAGTCCGCCGAAGCTTTCCTTGCGGCTCTCGACTTCGCCGCCGAAAGACCATCGCGCTCCAAAAGGCCACTCGATCTTTCCCAGCTTCTCCTCCACCTGCTGCGTGAGTCTGCCGACGTTGTACCCGTCGCGCACAAAGGAGGCGATGGTCGTCGAGCGCTCGCGGTTGAAGCGCTGGATGATCGGCGGAGCGGACACAAATTCCATTGTCGCCACCTGCGCGATCGGCACGTAGGCGCCGGAGGCCGCCTGCACGAGGATCTTGTTCCAATTGTCCAGGGTGGCGCGCTCACCCCGGGGCAGCGCGATCTGTATGTTGTACTCGTCGCCGTCGCTCTCGCGAAAGCGGCCCGCGTTCAAGCCCGCGAAGGCAAGACGCACCGTCCGGTCTATCTCCGTCTCCGAAATGCCGAGCATGGCGGCCATGGGCTTGTCGATCCACACCTTCAAATCGGTGCGCTGGACCCGCTGGGGATTGTCGATGTCGCGCGTGCCTTCGATCTCGCGCAACACCTGCTCCACCTGCCCCGCAAGCTGCGATAGGACCTGCAAATCCTCGCTAAAAACCCGCACCGCAATCGGCGCCTCGACGGGAGGGCCTTGCTCGAACTCCTTCACCACGATGCGCGCCCCGGGAATGCCCGCCGTCTGCCGGCGGAGCTGCTCCAGAAGTTGCATGCGCTTCTTCGAATCAATGGGCTTGAATTTCGCGAAAATCTC
>JBAZHQ010000124.1:0-10857 GCA_041652235.1 Opitutaceae bacterium
CCGTTCCGTCCGACCGAGGCGGCCCCGCCGCCACTGTGTGCTCTGCTGGCCAGCAGAGCACCACCGTCCGACCGTTGGCCTCTGGCTTCCGGCTTCTGGCTTCTGGCTTCTGGCTTCTGGCCTCTTTGGTTGCGGCTCCGCCGCGCCGTGAATTCTTGTGCCTTTTCGTGGCAATCGTCTGCGGACTGAAAGCTACTTCGTCTCGGTCGGCTTGGTCTCGACGGGAATGACAGTCTGGATGTGAAGGTCGCGCAGCTGCTTCGCCGTGACAGGTGTCGGGCTCTGCGTCATGAGGCACTGCGCCTTCTGCGTCTTGGGGAAGGCGATCACGTCGCGGATGCTGGTCGTGCCGCAGAGGAGCGCCACCGTGCGATCCAAGCCAAAGGCGATGCCGCCGTGCGGCGGGGCTCCGTACCTGAAGGCGCGCAGCATGTAGCCAAAGCGGCTTTCCACCACGTCCGCCGGAATCTTGAGCACATCCTTGAACACTTTCTCCTGCAACGCGGGCTGGTGGATGCGGATCGAACCGCCGCCAAGCTCCATGCCGTTGAGAACGAGATCGTAGTGCTGGCCGCGCACCTTCTCGGGAGCGCTATCCAGCAGCGGAATATCCTCGAGCACGGGAGCGGTGAAAGGATGGTGCGTGGCGAGGAAGCGTTTTTCCTCCTCGTTGAAGGTCATCAGGGGAAAATCCACCACCCACAGGAAACGCCAGTCGTCGGGACGGATTGCGATCTTGCCGCGCTTCTGGAGCAGTGCCGCGCTTTCAAGACGGATGCGTCCAAGGATGGCGCAGGCCTTCTCCCAGGGAGCCGCGGCGAAGAACACGATGTCGCCATCGCCGATATCGAGCCGTTTCTTCAACTCGGCCTTCTCGGCCTCCGAGAAGAACTTCGTGATGGGAGACTTCCACTCGCCATTCTCGACCTTGATAAAGGCAAGGCCCTTCGCGCCGAGGGATTTCGCCACATCCTCAAGATTCTTGAGCTCGCCCTGGGTGATGTCGGAGAGGCCTTTCGCATTGAGGGCTTTCACCACACCTCCGCCGACAACCGTGGCCTGGAAGACCTTGAATGTGGAACTCTTGAAGGTCTCCGAGAAATCGGAGAGTTCCAGCCCGAAACGCAGGTCGGGCTTGTCCACTCCGTAGCGGTTCATCGCCTCGTGAAACGGCATGCGCTGGAAGGGAGTCGTAATGTCCACGCCGAGGATGTCCTTCCAGAGCTTCTTCAGCATTCCCTCGAACAAAGCATAGATGTCTTCGCGATCGACAAAGGAGGCCTCGACGTCGATCTGGGTGAATTCCATCTGGCGATCCGCGCGGAGATCCTCGTCGCGGAAGCAACGCGCAATCTGGAAATATCTCTCCACGCCGGCGACCATCAGGATCTGCTTGAACTGCTGGGGCGACTGGGAAAGCGCGTAGAACTGACCCGCGTGAATTCGCGAGGGGACCAGGTACTCGCGGGCGCCCTCGGGCGTGCTCTTGAAAAGGGCGGGAGTCTCAACCTCGATGAAATCCTTCGAGTCGAAGTAGTCCCTCACGGCCTTCGTGGCGCGATGGCGCACGGTGAGGTTCTTCAGCATCTTCGGACGGCGCAGATCGAGATAGCGATAGGTGAGGCGTATATCCTCGTTGACCTTGTCGCCGCCAGCATCGTCGAGAGGGAATGGAGGAGTCTCCGATACGTTGAAAATCTCAAGAGCGGCGCTGGAAACCTCAACCTCGCCCGTCGGCAGAGAGGCGTTTACCATGCCTTCGGGGCGCAGAACGACCTTGCCGGCGATGCCAATAACAGACTCCGGCTTTAAATGCGCGGCCTCTGCCCCGAGATTTGCGTTATCCTGAGGATCGAATTTCACCTGGGTGATGCCTTTGCGATCGCGCAGGTCGATGAAGATGATGCCACCATGGTCGCGGATGGAATCCACCCAACCCGCTAGCGAGACGGTCTCGCCGAGATTGGCCTTGGTGAGCTGGGCACAGTGATGGGTACGCTTGATCATGGGATGCCTGGATAAACGAGCCGTTCAAGCTGCCGAGGGAGCTTGGGGCAACCAGAATCTTTCGAAGACAGCAGATTAGCCTGCATTCATCCTACGGCGGCAGCCGCAACCAAAGAGGCCAGAGGCCGGGGGAAACCCCACCAGGCAACAATGCCGATATTTTTGGAATTCCTCTCAGGCTCCGAGGAATTTTTATCGGGCTGCACTGAAAGCAGTGCCGTTACACTCGGTGGCCCGTCTGCGGACACCCATTCTCGATTCTCGCCTGCTCTGCCGCG
This sequence comes from Opitutaceae bacterium, assembly GCA_041652235.1. GTDB lineage: Bacteria > Verrucomicrobiota > Verrucomicrobiia > Opitutales > Opitutaceae > MWDT01. Next base: position 2,286 of record JBAZHQ010000124.1, read on the forward strand.
CCCGCCGTAGCCTTGGCGAAGGAGGGCCGCGCCCGCCATAGCGTAGCGAAGGAGGGAGCCTGTCGAATGGGCTCCTCGATTCTATCTTCTTTGGTTGCGGCTCCTCCGAGCAAACCGGGCGCGGAAATCACTTTCGCACTCGAAAGAATGAACTTTCGTTCTCAATGTAACGACATGCGTCTTCCGAATGTCTCCCTCCTCTTGCCCCTGATGGCGATTCTGAGTTCCATCCCGACACTCGCCGGAGAAGAAGCAAAACAGCCCGGGCTCCTGAGCACCGCACAGCGCGCCGATCTCGTTTCGCTCGCAAATAGCGCCGAGTCCGAGCTCAAGACCGACATCCTCCCCTTTTGGATCAAGCATGCCCCAGACCGTGAGCACGGCGGTTTCTTCGGTCTTGTCACCAATGACTTGACGGTGTTCCAGGACGCGCCGCGCGGAATGCTGCTCACCGCGCGCATACTTTGGACCTTTTCCTCAGCCTACCGCAAATACCAGGATCCCCAATACCTGGAGATGGCCCGCTGGGCCTATGCCGACCTGGAATCCAGGTTCCGGGACAAGGAACAGGACGGCTATTTCTGGTCGGTCAAGCCGGACGGCACTCCCGTTCTGGATGGCAAGCAGATCCACGGCCAGGCCTTCGCCATTTATGCCCTTTCGGAGTTTTATCGCGCCACAGGAGAAAAACCCGCGCTGGATCGGGCGATCGAGGTTTACCGCCTGATCGAGAAGCACAGCCGCGACCGCCAACACGGAGGTTACCTCGAAGCCTTCACACGCGACTGGAAACGCCCCCCGGGCAAACGGTTGAACGAAACCGGGCCTGAATGCTCCAAATCGCAAAGCACCCATATTCACCTGATAGAAGCCTATGCGAATCTCCTGAGGGCATGGCCCGATGCAGGACTGCGCAGCGACCTGAAAAAAGCCATCGAGGTCATGCTAACCCACACCCTCAACAAGAGCGGCAAACATCTTGTTCTTTATTTCGATGCCGACTGGTCTCCCCGTTCGGAGATTATTTCCTTCGGGCACGACATGGAGGTGGCCTGGCTGCTGACCGACGCGACAGAAGCAGTCGGCGATCCCGAGCTGCTGAAGGCTGTCAACAAAACCTCCCTAGCCTTGGTCGAATCGACTCTCGCCGAAGGCTTGGACAAGGACGGCTCCGTTTTCTTCACAACGACTCCGAAAGGCATAAGTGACGACAACAAGGAATGGTGGGTTCAGGCAGAAGCCGCCGTGGGCTTCATCAACGCCTATCAGATTTCCGGCGATGCAAGATACCTCGCCGCAGCCCAACGCGTCTGGGATTTCGTGGAAAAATTCCTCATCGACAGGAAAAACGGAGAGTGGGTTTTCAGGGTCACCAAAGCGGGTAAAGTCGCAAGCCAGGGAGCAAAGATCAGCATGTGGAAATGCCCTTATCACAACGGCCGCGCCTGCATGGAAATCGCCGACCGCATCCGTGCCATCACCGGCGGGGAGAAGTAAGTTGTAAGAGCGTAAGAGCTTAAGAGCGTATGTCGGGTAAGGTGAATGCGGCGAGACCGGATATTCACAGCAGGCCGAGCTGCAGGCAGCCGGCGCGCAGGCGTGCGATGATTTCGGACGATGCATGAACTCCTGCGTGCTCAAAAGCGCGCAAGACCGAGCCCGCAACTGGTGGCAACTCGGGAGAACAGAGCTGCACGCCCGGCACCGCGGAGCGGATGGCGGATTCGATCAGCGGTTGGTACGGCGCACCCGAGCGCCCCACCCCGCCCACGATCACAGCCTCGACTCCCTGGTCCCAAACCAGACGCCCTGCGACTTGACGGACAAGTTCGGCAAGCCCTGCGGCGCCATCGCAAAGAATCCGCATGGAGACGGGATCGCCCGCCTGCGCCTCTTCCGTCACAAGCCTGGCGAGACCCGCACAGAGACTCGGATAGGAAGCAGAGGCATAGAGCCATCTCGGCACCTGGTCGGGAGAGGATAATCCCGCCTGCGCAGGAATCCTCGCCAAGAGACTTGTGGCTTCGCCACGGCCATCGACCGCCCGAGAAACCGCCTTAAGAGCCTCCCGCCCCAGGAAAAACCCGCTTCCGACATCATCAACCAGCCAGCCCCAGCCTCCGCAATGAGCCATGTACCCGTGCGCATCGCGTCCCTGGCAGTAAGATCCCGTGCCCGCGATCAGGACGATGCCGGGACGGCCCGCCAAGCCTCCCGCCAGCGCGGGCTCGGCATCGTTATTCACGATGCAGCATCCCTCGCAAACCACCCCGGCATCGCAAAGCCCTTTCTGGAGATTCTCCCTCTGACCCGAGGCCCTGACGCCTGCCATCCCCAGGAATGCCGCGTCCACAGGGCGTTCGGGGCGACCGGCGTGCGACCAGGCATCGGCAACCGCCATGCGCAACTGAGCCATGGCAGCCGCCAGTCCTATGCTGTTCACGTTGGACACCCCGGCCCGGCCCATGCCGAGCACCGTGCCATCGCCGACGGCGAGAAGAACGCGTGCCTGCGTGCCTCCACAGTCGAAACCGAGGACCAGAATATCGCGCATGTCGATCTAGTGCACCTGCAGTTCGGGACGGAGGAGAGCTGCCTGCCAGGGGAGCATGAATTCGTCGATCTTGTGCGGTTCGCGCGCAATCTGGGCGAGTTGCGCCCGATTGGCGATGAGCGTGGGATCGAGATCAAGCTTCCTGGCCATGCTGTCCCGCTGGTGCTTGAGGGCATCCTGACGGGCAAGTTCCTCCGCCGTGAGGGGAGAATGCCGTTGGTGGTGACGACGGGGCAGTGTCTTGGGGTCGCGCATCATGCCTGCATGCAACGCAACTGCGAGGGAATCGATGAGCCGGCTGTGCCTCTTGCCCAGTTGCACAATCGACAGGATTTCCTCCTCGCTTCGGCCCTCCTCCGCGTCAAAAGCCAGCCTCATGATAAAGTCGTTGCTGCAGACTTTGAAAGGAGGCGTGTCGAAACGCCGCGCCTGCTCCTCACGCCAATGCCAGAGCGAATACAGCACGCTGAGCCCGGGACCATGCAGCCGTTCGCACTGGCCTATGCGCCAGTCGTTCTCTTCGGCCGGCGCGAAACCTTCGGCACCGGACGCGATCTGGGCGCGGCACTGTTGTTCGAGCCAATCCAAGCGTCCCAGCCGGTTGAGATCCTTCTTCAGGATGTCGCGGAGGTCAGGCAGGTGAAAAACGTCGAGAGAGGCGTAATCGAGGAGTTTCTTGGGCAGCGGGCGCTTTGACCAGTTGGCCTTCTGCCCATCCTTGTCGAGTTCCACGCCGAAGTGGTCCCCCAGAAGAGCCGCAAGCCCGATCCTCTTTCGATTGAGCAGTTGCGCGGCCAGCATCGTATCGAACAGGCTTTTCGCTCGAAAACCGCAGATGGCATGGAGCAGGCGCAGGTCGAAATCGCTCCCGTGCATGACAAGATGCATGGGTTTCAGGCGCTCCCAAAACTCATCCAGCTTCAGGTGCGGAGAGAGCACGTCCACAAGAAAAATTTTCCTCTCTACCATGATCTGCATGAGGCACATCCGCGTGCGGTAGTGGTACATGTTGTCAGCCTCGGTATCCAAGAAGACCTCGGTGACCCGCTTCATCGCATCGAGCAAGGGCCGCAAATCTCCGGCTTGGTCGATAATGGTGTATTCTGGCGTTCGTGCAGCCACCTTGACTCCTAATAATCGGCGCACGGGATGCGGAAGAAATCGTGATATCATCTGAACAACACCCTGGAGGTAAGAGAGCTCCCAGCCAGTGTGCAATGCTGCGCTTTGGCCTTCATCTTAACCCAAAAACCTCGATTGAACCGGCAGAAGCCGCTCAGCGGCCACCGTTCGCTCTGCTGGCCAGCAGAGCGCCACCGTTCGACAGTCCATTCCGTCTCTCTGCGCCCCTATCCTTCCCAACTGCCAAGGAAGGCATCCACCAGGCCCGGCAAATCCCTGCTATACCCGCCCTCCAGCATTCCAGCGGTCGTTATCCCGCACTCCCGAACCCAACGCCCCAAAGTGGAGAAATCCTCCACTTCCAAAGTCATGGCGGCGACCGGATCGTTCACATAGGCGTCGAATCCTGCGGAGAGCAGAAGCAGGTCGGGTTTGAAAGCGATGATCCGCCGCAGGGACAGCTCCAAGGTCTCCATGTGTTTGTCCCGAAGTCCGTGCGGCCCGATCGCCCAGTTGAAGCAATTCGCCGTGTTGCGCGTGCCGGTGCCCGGATATCCCGGAAACTGATGCACCGAGCAAAAAAGCATACCCGGGCGACCATCGAGGATGGCTTCCGTGCCGTTCCCATGGTGCGCATCGAAATCCCATACAGCCACCTTGGCGGCCCCAAGAGATTGAGCCGCAAAGGCGGTCACGGCCGCCTGATTGAGATAGCAGAATCCCATCGCCTGACCCGCGGTCGCATGATGACCCGGCGGTCTCATGAGCGAGAATGCCTTCTGCCGCGACGTGAGCGAGAGACGCATGGCCTCAAGCGCCGCCGCCACCGAGCGGCAGGCATGACTGTAGATGCCGTCGAAGAACGGCGTGTCATCGTCGAAATCCGGCGGCGCCTGCAGGCGTTGCAGATGAGCCCGCGTGTGAGCCAGCAGCAGTATCTCCTCGTCCACAGGCGGAGGCAGAAGCCAGCTCCATTCGGGATGGGACGCGTGGAGCCGGGCGACCGTCTCTACCACGCGCACCGGCTTTTCCTGCCGGGCATCGATGCCGAAATCGGCGCATTGGGGATCGTGAAGGATGACCATGGCTAGCTTCGGAAAATCACGTCCTCGCGATTAAACTGCCGGACGCAGAAGGCAAGCGCAGCGGCGGCGTAGGCGCAGGAGGAGAGGAAAATGAGGACAAGGTAATGCCAGTTCCACACGCCCGAGAGCATTTCCTTGCAGGCAAGAGCCATGTTGAGAATCGGCACCAGAGAGAGGCTCAGGTTCAGCTCGACCCCGGGCAGAAGCGCAAACATCGCAGGAAGCACGATCACCATCACCAGGGGAGTGGCAGTGCTCTGCGCCTCCTTGGTGCTCCTGGCAGCGAGCGAAATAGCCATGAGCAGCGCTGCGAAGAAGCAGGCAAGCGGCAGCATCAGAATCACCACGCCCACGAGGCCGACGGGATCGATGATCACGGGAACGGAACCCGCCTGGCCCGGAAATCCGGCGGCGCCCTTGAAATTCGAGGCGAACAACATGCCTCCCACGATAAAGGAGCCCCCCATCGAACACACGGAACACACCACTGTCGCAAGGGCGGCGGTGAGCACCATCAGGAATTTACCCATCACCAGATCGATCCTCGACACCGGACTGCATAGAATCGTCTCCATCGTGCCCCGCTCCTTCTCCCCGGCGGTCAGATCGATCGCGGGATAAAGGGCGCCCGTGAAACAGAGAATAATGAACATATACGGGATGAATCCACCTATGGCATTGCCACCCACCTTTTCCGGAGGCGCCACGTTCTGGGAGCTAATCTCGAAAGGCTTGATCAAGGTCTGCGGCAACCCTCTCGCCGCAAGGCGGCGTGACGACACCTGATCGCGATATTCGGCAAGAACGCGCCTGAGTTCCCCAACGGCAAAGCCCGAACGCATTTCTCCTTCGTAATGATAGAGCAGCACCCGGGCTTCCCGGCCGCTTTCGAGGGCCGCATCGAAGCCCGCCGGTATCTCGATTGCGGCGCGGATTTCCTTGTTGGATATCAACTGCCGCCAGCCGGCCTTCTCCGGGACGCACGCGATCTTCGGATTGTCCTTGAACAGGGCCATCGCAGCCGGTGAATCGCCGCCTCCGATCACCATCACCGGAGCGGCCTCCGACTGCGCTTTCTTGATCACCTTGGCGGTCACAAGAAATGCCAGGATCATGATGAGCGGCATCGCCACCGTGGGAATGACCAGCGTGGCGATGAGCGTGCGCCGATCGCGCAGGGAATCGAGCAGCTCCTTGCCGTAAACGGTGAAAATGGATTTTGAGCTCATGCCTCCTCCTCTCCGGTGGCCCGGACAAAGATCTCCTCGAGGTCGGTCTCTCCGTAGCGCGAACGGAACTGATCGAGCGTTCCCTCGGCGACGAGCCGGCCCCTGTGGATGATGCCTATGGTATCGCAGAGTTTCTCTGCCTCGCTCATGACATGCGTCGAATAGACCACGGTCTTTCCACGGTCGCGGCATCCCCGCACAAAACGCAGGATGCTGCGGGCCGCCATCACATCCAGGCCCAGCGTCGGTTCGTCGAGGATCAACACCTCGGGATCGTTCACGACCGTTCGCGCGACGGAGGTCCTCTGCTTCATTCCCGAGGAGAACTTGTCCACCCGGCGATCCAGGAATTCGCCCAGGCCCAACTCCTCGGAGAGCTGCCGGATGCGCGCCTCGATCTCGGGATCTGCCATGCCATGAAGCCGCCCGAAATAGGCGATCGTTTCGCGGGCCGTCAGTCTCGCGTACAACGCGGTGCTTGTTGCGAGAAAACCGATCTTGGAACGCACGCGCTCCGGCTCGCCGCCCACATCGCAGCCGGCGACGATGGCGCCTCCCGAAGTCGGCTTGAGAAGCGTGGCCAGCATTCGGAGCGTGGTCGTTTTCCCCGCTCCATTGGCGCCCAGGAGGCCGTAGATGCGACCGGGGATGCAGGTGAAGGAGAGGCGATCCACGGCAAGCACGGCTCCGCGCTTCTTATCCTGAAACACCTTGGTCAGGGCATTGGCTGCGATCATGGGATGGTTACGATGCGTCCGGCGGGACTATTACGCAGTTAAATGGCCACAAAAAACACAAGAAACACCAAAACAAAGACGTATAGGAATTGGCGCAATCACCCGGCAGGTGAATGATCCGAAAGCCTCTTGGATTCACTAACTTCCTATTATTGTGCTTATGGTGTTTTTCGTGGCCATTCAGTCTGCGAAATTAAGGATTACCCGGCGGCTGCATGGTTCATGGTTGCAAGGCGCCGCGCAAAGGGCACTCAAAAAGTGCTCCGGCTCAACTGCCGGCACCGGCCACGCACTCGGCAAAGGACTCGAGTTGCTCGATGTTCTCGGAGTCGCGCCTCCAGGCCAGATAGACAGGAAACTCCAAAACTTGAGGATGCAGGTTCACGGCCGCGATGCCCTCGGGAAATTCAGACAACACACGGGGGGCATAACCGATCGCGCTGCACGCGATCACCTGCTCATACATGGCCTCCTCGTTTTCCGCGTCCCAGGCGATGCAGGGAAGGATGCGCGCCTCCGCTGCGGCATCCAAGAGCATGTGGCGGCGACCCGGGTACACGCGTTCGTCCCAGACCACCCACACCGATTCGTCGAGCTGCTTCAGAGAGACCTTTTTGCGTTTGGCCAGGGGATGATCGACCCCCATGAGGATGACCGATGGGACCGCCTCGATGCGCTTGATCTTGAAATCGATCCGAAGACCCACATCGACGTGTTCCATGAATGCCATGTCGATCTCACCGCGGCGAAGATTCTCGGCAAGGTCGGCGGGCATATACTGCGCGGCCGCACTTCGGGGTGCTTGCTGGAGAAGTGTTTGAGACCCGTGGCGTAGCGCTCGAGCCACCACTTCCCATAATGCCCGATGCGCACAAGATTAGCAGTGGCCTCGGCAGTCGCCCTTGCTTCATCCACAGCAGTCGCGGCGGAAACCACCAATTCCCTGGCCCGTTGAAGGAAAACCTGCCCTGCCGCGGATAGCGACACCTTGGATCCGCGCTTGCGAAAGAGGGAGCAGCCCAGACTTTCTTCCAGATCGGCAATGTGTCTTCGCAACACGGAGGGCGTAAGGCCGCAATGCTTGGCCGCACAGGCTACATCCTGCTCTTCAGCCAGGCAGACGAAAAACTGTATGTGACGCAACTCCATGATTACGTGTGATCACCATTAAAGATGATCATCGACATTCAAAATGCTAGCCTCGTTTTCCCGTAGAATTACGCAGTTATTCATACCAAAAACCCGCCTCTTAAGGCGGGTTCTCAAGGGAAAACGTAGGTCAAAAGATCACTTGCCCGGCGGGCTGAGTTTGATCTCGGTATTGCCTGGCGCTGGCTTGGCATCCGCCCCGGCGGGCAGCTTCGAACGCAACAGCAGCGCGTACTGAGCCCAGGGACTGGATGCATCGATCTGAAGAAGCTGATCCGTATATTTCCTCACGTCCCCTGAATTGCCAGCCTGCGAGGCGAGACTTGCGAGCTGATAACAGGCCTGGGTCCGCAGCCCCTTGAACTGAGTGGAGTCGTCAACGATCTTTTTCAGGGCCAATTGCCCCTCGGAGCTGTTGCCAGCCGATAGAATTGACATCGCGGCACCCACTTTCGCCCGGGCGCCGAACGGCGAATCCTTCAACGATGCGATCGCTTTCGCGTAAGCCGTCTGGGCCTCTCCGAACTTACCCGCGGCATAGGCTTCGTCGGCGATGCGCAGATAGGCAGTTCCACCAAGCGTATGCCCTTCGTGACCGGCCGCGAACTGCTTGAGCTTGTCCGTGGAGGTACCCGCGGCTGCATAGTCTTGGGCGATCGAAGCCTCGTGCCGCTCGAGATAGAATTGGTAGACGCC
>JBAZHQ010000125.1:0-10790 GCA_041652235.1 Opitutaceae bacterium
CCGCCTGCCGGCGGCGAGCGCGCTAAACGAGGTACTGACACGCCTGCGATCTTTCGATCTGTCGCGTCGGCACCCTTCTCACACGGGCGGCCCCGGCTTTTGACCGGGCGTTTACCGCATGTTACGGGTCTGGCCTCTTGACTCTCAGGTTGCCTTGGTATCGCAGTTGGGTGATCCCGTTTTGCAGGACCGCCCCAAGAAGGAGGTTTTCGCGCTTTGCCAGGCGCGTTCGCTCCCCGCCGCCACGTCATCTTTGTACGCCCCAGATCCGTTGGACCTGAGGCCTTTTGGCGGGGTGGTCCCGCCGGATGCCGCGGCTGCGTGCTGGGTAGCACAGTAGCAACCGAAACCCTCTGGGTTACTGTGTGGGCGGGCAGGTCGAAACTCCCTGCAGGCCTGACTCGGCTCGGATGCGGTTTCTGATCGCACCTTGCCGCGCAGCTCCACTTCACGCTGCCAGACGGTCGTGACACCGTCCAGAGGAGCTGGTGACATCTGCCTGCCACCTACATTGCTGCAAGGGTGGAGGAACGGCGCGACTCCAGCTACCGCGCGTTTTTCCCCGGTTGCCCGGGATTATCCAGGTCGCGCCTTCGGTGGTATTTTTCAGCCCCCCGTGCTCTCGACCGTTCTGCCAAAGAACGAGACGGGAATCTGCAAGCATCGCCTTAAATGGGAAGGCTTTGTTCTTCACAAAAGGCTCACCGAAAAGAGCGGTGAGCAAACTGTGAACAAAGTTATTCACAGCTTGTTCGCAGGCCGGGGCGTCATCGGAGCACCAATACATTTTTGAACTCCCAGGAGACAAGAATCTAGAATCCTTGATTACCGATAGTTTGACTACGGAAGTCAGGGCGCCAGCTACGTTGGATTTCAGCAATCATCTCGAAGCCAACTTACCCTCCAAAGCTCGGACTTCGATCCATTCTCGCGCGGAGACGCGGAGGCAGGTAACAACCTTTCGGGGCTAAAAGTTCTCCAAACGGGTATTTGATTGTGGATCGGATCGCGAATTTGATAGATGGTGATACGCTCATAAGACGCTTGATAGCAGGCTATAAAGGTAGTAGGTAACAAGCCCCCCGCCAGAATAACAGTCGGAAGATAAGAGGTTCGATTATGACTCCCATCAGGTTCTCGCCTTTCGTCAGAATTACGCTTGCCGTCCTTGGCATTGCGGTCTCGGCCGAGCTTGTCGCCCAGGATTGGATACGCGACACGGCGTTCTCCCCCGTTCTCGTGAACGAGACGGATGCATCCGATGGTCTTGTGCTCACGCAGCGCTCCCAGGGCGGATATATAGCGACCGGCCAGTTTACGGCGGTCGATGGCGTAGCAGCGCAGCGGTGTGCATTCCTAAAGGAGGACCTAAGCCTGGATTTTATTCCAAGCGGGAACCTTAGGCTATTTAAGGAACTGAGCTATGTTTTCGACCCTGCTCAGGCTTCCACATTGGAATTTGTCCCCCTTGGAGACGGTACGTTTCTCCTGAGGCAGTCCGGAGGAAGAACCGACGGCGGCACTGGCGCGTACCTGCGCCGCGTGAGTCTGGAGGGGACAACGCTTGCAACCTATTATGATGTCGGCGACGTGGCGGGCCTTCGGGCAATTGGGGAGGGTGGGGCTTTCGCATGGTCGAACTCGTCCAGCAGCGCGCTTTCGCTTCTGACGACGATTCGCTTTTCTGCTTCGGGAGAACCAGTGACTGGATTCGCCAGAACGGCTCTGCTTGGCGATTCAACGGTTGCCAGCCTCAAGGACATCGCCGTCCGCGGCGATGGCGGGTTCTTTGCCAGGATTCTTCGAGCAGCGGATCAACATGCGAAGATTGTCTCGGTAAAGGCGGATGGGAGCATCGACACTTCATTCTCCGCCTTTCAGGAAGAGGCTGATTCGATCTCATCTTTGTATGCGTTAAGCGATGGAAGCCTGGCGGTCAGCATTAAGAAAACAACGGGCAGCGCCAGATTGATTCATATCGATTCAAGGGGACAGAAAACAGAGCGCTATGCGTCGCTTCCGGCACTTTGGATCAAGAATGGCGTCGCCTTGCCAGGAGCTGCCCTTGCGCTTGAACTTCGGAACTTTCCCTCTGCGCATCGCCCCGTGCTCGAGTCGGTCCTCTCCGACACCGCAACGGATACGCATTCCGCGGTGGTGATCCTGGACGACGCAGGCAAGGTCGCTTACGATGCGGGCGAGAGCATGGGAGAGGGCATCGATGCGAGACTGGTCGGAGCCCTGCGGAATGGACGTATCGCCGTCCTTGCAGGCCGAGCTCTGTTCACTCCTACGCCTCCCTTGCCGGATGGCGTCATTCCCATCTGGTGGCAGCCTCCCGCTGTCACTCTGTTTCAACCCACACTGCACAGCGTCGATCCAGCGCACTCGGCGAGCGCACCTGTGAGCACGCGTTTCTCCCAGCCTTACGCGCTCGCTTCCGCATTCGAGCTGTACCTTTCCTTTGCCGAAGGGAGAGAGGGCCGCGTGCTTCTCACCGGTCCATTCGCCAAAGTCGGCTTACAACCCAGGCCGGGTATTGCGCGTTTTCTTTCCTCCGGGGAGCTGGATTCCAGCTTTGTGCCCGATCTGCCCGCTGGCGCAACCGGACCGAAGATTGCCGCAGTGGCACCCGACAGCTCGGTGTTATTGACCTGCGATGTGCTTGGCGCGATGGACTCCGACAAACTGAGCCGCATGGAGACTTTCGTGGTTGCCCTTGGAAGTGACGGCAGCCGTCGAGCCGCGTTTTCTCTTACGAAGAGCGTAGCGGGCGTGGATATCAACGCCCTGTGCGTAGATGCCTCCGGACGCATTCTGGTCTCCTATTTTTCCTCCGATGGAAGCAAAGAGAGTGACTACCATATAGGGTGGCTTTCAGGCGATGGCGTGTTGGTTCAGCCGCTGCCAACATCATTCCAGGGACTTTATGGTGTCGCCCGGGTGGCGAGCACGACTGGCGCTGCCTATGCGAGCGCCGTGAATCGAGCGGTCATTCTGGACGATGGAGGTGTTCTGCTATCCGGCTATTTCGCCTCGGTCGATGGGAAGCCTCTGGCAAATCTTGTAAAGATCACGAGCGATGGCCGTGTGGACGAGAGTTTCAAACCCGATCGATCGCGCAACCGGAATTGGACGTTTAAAGGACTCGATTCCGAGGAGCGCATCCTGGCGTTCTCCTACGAATATCCCGGGACAGAGAATACAAGATGCCTGCGCCGACTCCTGCAGGATGGGAGTGCGGACCCGGATTTTCCCGTCGTGTTGGCTCCTTACGGCACTTTGTACGATGACAACGGACTGCCTTATCATAGCATTCCACGAACCTACATCGATAGCGCAGGAGTGACGCAAAACCTCTCTGGGACGAGCTGGGTCTTTGCAGGCAAAACGGTTGCTTTCACATCGACACCCTTTGCGCGCTGGCTGCTCTCCCCGGAGCCGGAGCTGTCCATCTATGCGAGCACGACAAGCGTTGTGGCAGGGAATGATCTCGTGCTCGAAACCAAGAGCAACGTTGCGGACATCGTCTCGTATCAATGGTATCAGGATGGCAGGGCGTTGTCGGGGAAGACCGGCCCCATTCTGGCGATACGCTCGGTGAAGAGCGGCCAAGCCGGTAATTATACCCTCAGGGTCCGAAGGGCGGATCAGTCGGAAATGAGCGCCGAGGTCACCGTGACCGTGAATCCCTCCACGACGAGGCTTGCCGGGTACTCGTCGCGTGGGGTCGTGCTCCCGGGAGAGGAGATGATCACCGGTGTTGTGTTCGACCGAGCCAACGATGGACATCTGCTGGTGCGCTCGATTGGCAGGGGACTCTATCGATTCAATATTGGAAGCACCATGCTCGGCGGCAACAGCCTGGCCTGCTACCGGCATGCCTCCGATCTGCCTGGGGGCGTTGCGGAGCTCGCCTCCGACAAAGGTGGCATTCTCTCATCTGACGTTGCCGGCCTGAGTGCCAAACTGGGGTTGTTTCCAGTTGAATGTTTCCAGCCGTATTTTTATCCCGACACCAACCTGGGCTCCGCATTGAATCTCTCCGTGCAAAGCGGCGCCTATTCTTTTGTGAGCCGCAGTGAAGACGGTGGCGCGGGTGTGTGTCTCACGGAAGTGTATTCGTACAACGATTCGGACGCCACGCCTGGATCGTTCCTCGCCTGCGCCACGCGAGGTCGCACCGGCCCTGGTGGAGATGTGCTGATCGCCGGGTTTACCATTTCAGGTAACTCCCGGCTCAAGCTTCTCATCCGCGGCATCGGGCCATCCCTGGCCGGGCAAGGGGTAAAGAATTGCATCGTCGATCCGAGACTGGAGCTTCTTGCAGCGGGCGATCTAGCGTCCTCCGCCTGGATCAACGATGACTGGGGAGGCGACGCCGAGATTGCCTCGGCAATGCGCAGCCTGGGCATGGCAGCGTGGGCTCCCGGGTCCAAGGAGGCTGCGATGCTGGCCAGTTTCGATCCCGGAGCCTACACGGTATTGCTGCGCAATCTGAGCGACGGCGTTGCCGAGGGCCTGATCGAGATCTATGTCGTCCGGGATTGAATCAGAGCAAGGCATCCCACTGGTTTTGAACTGCAAAGAAACGAAGAATCAAAGGAATCCGATCTTTGTTTCTTAGCTTCTTTGCAGTTAATCCCCTCCGCGATCTCCGCGACTCCGCGGTGAAATTTCGGAGAAAATGACTTAACCGATCACTGTCTTGATGACCTTGCCGAGGTCGCCGACGCGGTAGGGCTTCGTGAGGTAGCCGCAGAAACCCATGTCCAGAAAACGCCGAGCCATGTCGTCGTTGTCGTAACCGCTGCAGGCGATGGCGCGCACGTCGGGATCGAGCTCCTTCATCGCCTTGAATGCATCCTCGCCTCCCATACCTCCGATGACCGTGAGATCCATGAGGACCACGTCGTAGGGCCTTCCGATGTTAAGGTAGCTGCGATACAGCTTGATCGCCTCCTCGCCGTTTTTGGCCAGATCGAATTTGTACTCGAGGCTTTGAAGCATGTTTGCCGTTATGGCGCTGATCTTGGGGTCGTCGTCCATGAACAGGATGCGACCGGTGCCGTAGCGCAGGGACGGGGCGCGGCGCGCCTGGACTTCGACGGGCTCGCTGGCCGCGGGCAGGAATACGGTGAATACCGTTCCCACGCCCAGTTCGGACTGCACGCCGATCTGGCCTCCATGCTTGCGAACGATGGAGAGCACCGTGGCCAGGCCGAGTCCGGTGCCATGCTTCTTCGTCGTAAAAAAGGGATCCCAGATGCGTTCGAGGTTCTCAGGCTTGATTCCGCTTCCATTGTCGCGCACCTCAAAGCGCACATAGGCCCCTCCAGGCAGGGGAGGCATCTGGTTCTCGGCAAGGACCGCAGGGTCCACGCGCAGCGTGATGACTCCCTTGTGCGGAGCCGGCGGCATGGCCTGAATCGAATTGACGATGAGGTTCTGGAACACCTGCAGAATCTGGGAGCGGTCAACCTGAACGGGGGAGACTCCTTCGGTTGCCTGAACAGTCACCTCGATCGTGGCGCCCGCCGCCGCAATCTTCACCGAGTCCTGCAGGATATCGGGCGAGGCGACGACGGAACGCACGCCCGCTCCGCCTTTAGCAAATGCCAGCAACTGCTTGGTAAGCGCCTTTGCCGCGAGACAGGATTTCTCGCTGTCATCCAGGGTGGACGAATCCTTCGTGTCCTTTGCAACGGAGATGCCGCCGAGAATGGTGGTGAGGAGATTGTTGAAGTCGTGGGCGATGCCGCCTGCGAGAAGGGCCAGCGACTCGTAGCGGTTGGCCTTGACGAGTTCTTCCGGCGTGAGGCTCATCTCCTCGGGATTGCGAAACACGACCACCACGCCTTCAGGCCGTCCTCCGGAGCCGAATACGGCTCGCGCCGTCCAGACGATCGGAATCATCGCCAGCTCCGTTTTGGGCGCCGCAAGCGCATGCTGGTTGTTGATCGGCAGGGGGCCATCGGAGGAAATGGCCTGTTCGCAGACATCGTCGGACGAGGGCTTCCCGTTCGCAACGTTGACGAGCAGGAAGACCTCCGAGGCGGGATGATCCATGACCTGCTCGGCAGGCCGCTGGAGGAGCCGGAGCGCCGTCGCGTTGGCGAAGGCGATGTGTCCTTTCGAGTTGGCGATCAGCACGCCCTCGGCGAGCGATCCGAACGCATCGCGAAGCATGGCCTCCGACACTCCTTCCGTCGATCCTGAGAAAGATGTCGCCGAGAGAGTCTGCGGCACTTCGCAACAGAAGCCGACCACGCGCAGAAGCTCCCGTTTGCGGGAGAAATGGCATTGGGCTCCCACGACGACCGGAATCCAACGCCCTTCCTTGTGGCGAAGCTTCGTCGAGCTGAGAATTGAAGACGTGGAACCGGACACCATGGATCCGAACCAGTACTGCAACCCGCTCTCTTTCTCCTGTTCAGGCAGCGAGTGGAGGAAGGAATCCGCGGTGTCGGGCATCTCCCCGGGTTCATATCCCACAAGGCTCTTCCATCGGGGAGAAAGCCAGGCGCTTCCGGATGCGAAATCGAATTCGAAGGCTCCCAGGGGACCGTCCTCGCACAGGAGGCGCATACGCTCGTCATTGGCCATGCAGGCTTCCTCGATCTCCTTGCGCTCGCTGATGTCGAGATGCAGGCCCACGACGCGCTGGATCTCCCCTTGCTCATCGATGAAGCGCACACCCAGGCACTGAATCCAGACCCAGTGTCCAAGGCGGTGCTTCATGCGGAATTCGATGGAAAAAGGCTGCGCGCCCGACGTGCCCTTCTTGTGCCCCATCTTGTCCGGAGCCGCTCCCGAATCGTCGGGATGGATGAGCTGCATCCACGTGTCGTAAGTGTCCGGCAATTCGGAGTCCACGTAGCCGAGCATCTTTTTCCACGCTGGCGCATAGCGGATCTGCCCCTCCTTGAAATCCAAGTCGAAGAAGCCCGCCCCGCCTTGATTGACCAAGGCCAGCCAGCGCCTCGCCTCAAGATCCGGCGCCTGATCCGCGCGACTGTTGCCTTCCGTAAATCCATCGCCTGTGCGGGAGCCGCCTGCCTTATCCAGCGGGCCGAGGTGAATGAAGAACTGCTCCCGGGCGCCTCCTGCGACGCTCTCGATCCTCACACGAACGGGACTGACGGCGCTTTCATCCTGCGGCTTTAGCATCATCTCCGCAGCGCTTGTGCTCGCGTTTTCGCGCAGCGCATCCCACTGCGCGGCGAGGATGTCGGGCTCGTTCGAGACGACATCAAATTCAAACAGGCTGGCGGCACTGCGTCCGATGAGGGCTCCGGCATCCGCCCTCAGCAATTTCAAGGCGGCGCTGTTCGCTCCCAGCAAGATGCCTTGCGAATCGGCGATCAGCACTGCCGGTTCACCGGTTTCTTGAGGAGACAAAGGAGGGTTATTCGAGGAATCGTTTGTCACTCTGCAGCAGGGAAAGAAAAAGAATCAGCCCAGATTATCGAAGTAAAAGCCGAGGGATGGCCACAAGAATTGCAGGGCGCATGTCCTTGAAACGCGGAGACACGCTGAGAGGACGGAGCGCAGTTGACTGTTGGACTGTGGCGCTGCTGCGCCTCGGTGGCCGCAGAGCGGCCTCTGTGGCGACGGAGTCGCCTCAGTCGGACTGTGGCGCTGCTGCGCACTGTGGCGGCCAAGCCGCCTCGGTAGCGACGGATGTCGCTTCAGTCGGACAGTGGCGCTGCTGCGCCCAGGAGCGGACGCGATTTGCGAGAAACGCAATGTAAGCCGGGTGATCGTTGAGGCAGGGAATCTGTTGGAAGGATTCGCCTCCGGCTTCGATAAAAGTCTCCTTTCCCCGGATGGCGATTTCTTCAACCGTCTCCAGGCAGTCGGCGACAAAGGCGGGAGAGATTACCAGCAGGTTCCTCTTGCCAGCCTTGGGTAGCCGGGCGAGCACGTGATCCGTGTAAGGGGTTAGCCAGGGTTCGCCTGCAAGGCGCGATTGAAAGGAGACGGAGTACCTGTCCTCCTGGAGTTGAGCGCGCTTCGACAGCGCGCGGACGGTTGCCAGGCACTGGGCCTTGTAGCAGGTGGCGTGTGCCGGCGACGCCGTCGTGCAGCAATCGTCGGAGCACGTGCAGTGGGCATGGGAGGAGTCGGCCTTCCTCAGATGCCGGACGGGGAGGCCGTGAAAACTGAAAAGGAGATGGTCGTGGGGTTTGGCCAGATAGGGCTCGGCGCTGGCGAAGAGAGCCTCGATGTAATCCGCGTCTTGGCAGAAGGGCTGGACAGTGGCGATCTTCACCTGGGGAGCCAGCCGGGCGAACACGTCCTTCACTTTGACGACGACCGTCTCGTAGCTAGACATGGCGTAGTGCGGGTATTGCGGGAAAAGCAGAAGCTCTTCGACGCCGGACATTGCTAGTTGCCCCACGACCGATGCGATTGAGGGAGAACCGTAGCGCATCGCCAGCGCCACTGGGAGATCGTAGCCAAGGGCGGCGGATAATTTCTCCCTTACGCTGCGACTGGTGACGATGAGAGGGGAGCCCTCCTGTTTCCACACAGAGGCATAGGCGCGGGCCGACTTGGGGGCCCTGAACGGACAGATGATCCCGTTGACCAGCAACCAGCGGAAGGGCTGGACGGGCTTGTCGATCACACGCTCGTCCCCGAGAAATTCGCTGAGATACCGGCGCACATCCGCCACTGAAGTGGAATTCGGGGAGCCCAGATTGACCAGCAGGACGGCACGCTTTGGCATTCCTCAACATCTTGGCTGAAACACATCAAAGTCAAACGGAGCCTTCCGCTCGCGCATCGCTACTTTCGCAAATTGGTGCTGGCCCGCCCGCGAAAAGCGACATCATCCTTAATTCCGCAGGCAATTGCCACGAAAAGGCACAAAAAACATAGCGCGGCAGAGCCGCAACCAAAGAAGATAGACGTGGTTGATTCCTTGTGTAGGCCTGCTTGCAGGCGATTAGGGCGTTAACGAACGACAAGACATCGCTTGCAAGCAAGCTCCTACATCCGGCAAGACCTCGTGGCATAGGAGGATCGTTTCCAAAATGCGCAAAGTGCAGAGATAGTGTCACGGAGAACACAGAGGTCCAATCCACGATCCCGGAAAGGCGGCAGAGCTGTGGCCTTCGTCCACATCTCTGCCGCACTTGGTGGAGGAGATCCGATGGATCGGAAGTCGGCGATCGGCCCCTTACACCTCTTACTCTCTTAAAAATCCCCTCCAGCGAAGCCCGCTCTGCTGGCCAGCAGAGCAGTTTTCCTCTGCGACCTTTCCGAAGGCCCTGAGCTTGCCGAACGGGCTTTCACCTTTCAGCAGCCTCTGCGTTAAACTGCCTTTCTCCGTGCCCTCAGTGGCCTCCGTGTTGAAACATGCATTCACTTCGTGCCTTTGCGGCTTCGTGCGAGAATCTGACCTGACGCAGGTGATATACGTTTCACGGTTCAGACTGCACAGTGACTACGCACGGTTGGTGGATTGGCGTGGGATTCTCCGCAAGGGCACGTGCTCTTGCCGTCACTTGCTCTGCCGCGCGCTGTACCGTTCCCTCCACGTCGGGGGTTAGGCTGGTGCCCAGTGTGAAAGGATCGGCGACTTCGATGGCGAAGATCTCCACATGTTTCGGCATGCTCAGGCCGAGGAGATGACCGAGTTTTAGCGTCTCTCCAATGCCCAGAAAGTGAGGGGAGGGCGTGGCGATGAGGGAGAGGCCTGCCGCGTCGATTTCGTGAATGTGCCCCGGCGGGGCTTTCCCGGTCTGGATTGAATCCACCAGCACGAGGCTTTCACAGCCGACGATCTCGTCGAGCAGGGCCAGTCCCATTTCCATCGTTTCCCTGACTGCAATGCCCGGCTCGCCCGTGAGCCGCCGTGCAACTTCGCGAGCGATGTGAAGACCGACGGCATCGTCGGTCAGGATGTCGTTCCCCAGGCCTAGCACGAGGACTTTGATGCGGGGTTCAATCATGAACTGCAGAGATGGATTTGGATTCTTTTCGTGTCCTTTCGTTCACTATCTGAGTCTGTTGTTTTCCTGCGTGCCTATTTCTTTCAGAGGTTCTCAAGAATATCTAATTCAGGATTTTAACAGAAGGTAACGAAGCGCTCTTCTGAAAGACTGCACTAAAGGATACTTTGGTTGCGTTCAGCACCGAGACCTCTGAGACAGCATGACTTGAGACGCTTCGTTGTCTTCTGTTCAATCTGAATTGATTGGTTGGGTTTGGCTGCGGTCCCGCCGCTTCAGGTTTCGTGTGTCACTTGTTCATTCCTGGATTAATTGCCGGACGAGCTGGCGGTCGGGGGAGTAGATGCTGACTTTCAGCGGCAGGTGCCCGGGCAGGGAATGAGTCGCGCAGCCCAGGCAGGGGTCGTAGGCGCGAAAGGCCATCTCGATCTTGTTGAGCAATCCCTCGGCGATGTTTCCGCCTTTGATCAATCCCTTGGCCGCCCGCTCTACGCTCATGGCGATGCGCGCGGCGTTGTTTCCCGTGGCAACGACCATGTTGGCCATCGTGATGACTCCACGGGCATCGGTCTCGTAGTGATGGAACAAAGTGCCGCGCGGCGCTTCGACAACACCCATGCCGGATGTGGGCACAGCTGTCGGAATGCTGCGGATGTCCTGGCTCGTGATCTCCGGGTCGTTGATCAATTGGTCGATGCGTTCCGCCGCCTGGATCATTTCGATGATGCGGGCCCAGTGATTGGCCAGCGTGTGATGGACGGGGTTTCCTCCGAGAGTCTTGTAGAACTCCTCGTAGGCTGCCTGTGCCAGGGGCGTCGCCATGCCGTC
>JBAZHQ010000126.1:0-10647 GCA_041652235.1 Opitutaceae bacterium
GGCAACGCTCAATGTCATTCGCCCTCCTTCGCGGCTTCGCCGACTCCGGCGGGCAGCCTTCGTACGCCACTCGCGTGGCTTGCTCCAGCTGGCTGTGCCAGCCGTAGCCTCTGCTGAACAGCAGAGCGAAGGCTGGTGCGGGCGGCGGGAGTCGAACCCGCCTCTCAAGCTTGGGAAGCTCACATATTACCGATATACTACGCCCGCGCTTTCAATACGCGGGGAGTGAAACAATCTCCGCTCCCAGCGCAATAGCGAAGAAGCCTTGGCGGAGAGGCTTTCCCCGTTAGCCGTAATCCCGGCGCCCTTCGAGCGCGCTTTTCAAGGTGACGGCATCCGCGTAGAGCACGCCGCCGCCGCTGGGGAGCCCGAAGCCGATGCGGGAGACCTTCACCCGCCCATCCTTGGGCAATTGCTCCGTGAGATAATGGCAGGTCGCCTCGCCCTCGACATCGTTGGAGAGCGCAAGGATGAGCTCGCTCACTTCGCCTCCGGCGATGCGCTGGAGCAACGGGCCGAAATTGAGATCCTCAGGCCCCACCCCTCCAATCGGGGACAGCTTCCCGTGGAGAACGTGATAGACACCCCTATAGGAACCGGAACGCTCGATGGCCGCAAGATCGGGCACATGCTCAACGACGCACACCGTGCGGCGCTCGCGCCTTTCATCGGCGCAGATCGGGCAAAGCTCCTCCTCCGCAAGATTGCCGCAACGGGTGCAGCGCCTCACGGAACCCGCAGCCTCCTGCAACGCCGCCACGAGAGCCGGCAGCTTCGCGGGTTTCTCGACCAGAAGGTGCAATGCGATGCGCTCCGCCGAGCGATACCCCACCCCGGGCAACTGCTTGAGGTGCTTCTGGAGTTTTTCGAAGGCGGGGGTCATGGGAAGCGCGGCGAAGCCGCAATCAAAGGAGCTAGAATCTAGCTCCTAGCTTCTTGAGGAGCGGCTTCGCAGCTCCTGTCATCAGAACATTCCCGGCATCTGGAAGGCGGAGGTCACTTTCTGCATCTCGGCGTCGCTGTACTCCTTCGCCTGCTTGGAGGCATCCTGGATCGCGGAGAGAATCGTGTCGGCGACGAGCTTGGCGTCCTCCTTGAGAAATTCAGGGTCGAGACTCAGCGCGGTAATCTGGCCCGCTCCGTTGGCCTTCACCTTGACGGCGCCGCCTCCGTTCGTGATCTCGAATTCCTTCGCGGACACCTGCGTCTGGATCGATTCGATCTGACGCTGCATTTTCTGGGCTTGCTTGAGAAGTTTGCCTACTCCGGCCATGGGGAAAAGAGGGTTGAGGTTAAAGCTCCACAACACCGCCCCCGCCGTTTGGCTCAAGCGATTTCGTACGGAGGCGACCGGTTATGGAACTGCAAAGAAGCAAAGAAACGAAGTTCGATCCTTTGATTCTTCGCTTCTTCGCAGTTCTTCTATTCATCCGGTCGCTCAAAACGTTGCTTCACGGCTTTCGCGCGAGCCAGAAGCGGCATTCGTCGGAGAAATCCTGGACGGCTTGCGACTCCTTGGAAACCCTGCGGCGCATCTCGTCGTATTCGTGCCGCCAGCCGGTCGCCGCGAGATCCTCGAGTATCTCCGCTCGGTCGGGCAAATGCATGAACGTGCGCCCTGTCTCGTGCTCGAAATAACGGTCGCCGAATTCGACCAGCCGCGGGTTCTGCTCGCCGAGTTCCCAGCGCATTGTCTCCAGTCGCCAGAGGGCCTGCTCGGTGCGCGATGCATTGCGGTCGTGTGACGTGAATAAGAATGGAGCCCCGCTCGCGCACACCGCAGCCAATTCAAGCAACGCATTTCTGCGATTCTGCCTTCCCGGGATCTGCATGAGACCGTTGAACATGAACAGGGCTCCATCGTAGGTGATGGAGGGGGTTGTCGGCTGTCGGCGATCGGCGGTCGGCGACTGAGCGTCAGGGGCTTTGTCACGTATTACGTGACGAAGCGGATTGGACGGAGCGGGAGGGGTTTCTGGGAGGGGGCCGGGTTGAGGAGGTGGCAGGAGGGCGGAATAGGAGGGAGGAAGGGAGAGAAAGCCGGGGGAGGTGCGCAGGCGGGTGGCGTCGGCGTGAAAGAAACGGATGGCGGAGGCGGCGCGTTCGCTGGCGAGACTGCGGGCCTGGTCGAGGAGCTCCTCGGCGAAATCAAAGGCATCGATGCTGCGGTAGCCCAGGTCCCATAGTCCGATGGTCACGCGCCCCGCGCCGCAGCCCGCCTCAAGCAGCCGGGCGTTTTTATCGGGGAAAAAGCGCTCGATGAGAAGCGTCTCCGACTTCCACAAGCCAAGGAAATGCGCGGCGCGCGCATAGTGCACCACCGTCGTCATGTCATTGAAATCCGCGCGGACAGTGTCGGAGGTGATCTTTTTCACGGATGGCAGATTGAACTGCAAAGAAGCGAAGAAACGAAGATCGAACCTTTGATTCTTTGCAGCCCAAACCGCAAAACTTGTTTCACCCGTTTCTGGTCAGAAACGCTGAGATTATTCTAACTCCTTGCTCTGCATTTTTAGCCCAATTCACGCATTTTCAAGAGACACCCAATAGTTTCGAGTTCTTCGAATGAGCCATGGATTTGTTAGTATGAGTCCGGCTTCGATTCTTCGTTTCTTTGCAGTTTCCATTAGGCCCGGGTCCAGATGGCCAGGTACATGCCGTTGCTGTCGTGCTGCTGGGGCATGAGGAAGCCGCTGTATCCGGGCAGCAACTGCGGATGCGCCTCGGAGAAGTCCTTCACTATGGCGGTGGTCTCGCTGCGGGTGAGCGTGCAGACGGAGTACGCAAGGCGTCCGCCGGGTTTCAACGAAGCGGCGACGTTGTCGAGCAGGCGGCGCTGCACGGCGGCGAGTTCCCTGACGTCATCGGGCGTCGTCGACCAACGGGCGTGCGGATTGCGCTGCCAGGTGCCGACGCCGCTACAGGGTGCATCGACGAGAATGCCGTCAAAAAGCGTCTTGGTGGGAAGTTTCGTGGAACCGTCCCAGGCGGCGCTGCGAAAGTTGAAGACTTTGGCGCGCGCGCTGCGTTCACGAAGCCGTTCCAGACGCCTCTCCGAGCGATCGGTGGCCCAGATCAGGCCCTTGCCCTGCATGAGGTCGGCGAGGTGCAGCGTCTTGCCGCCCTCCCCTGCGCAGGCGTCCCACCATGTCTCGCCGGGTTTGGGCGCGCAGGCATGGCCGACCCATTGCGATGCGAGATCCTGAATCTCGAAAAGACCTTCATGGAAGGCGGTCGTGCGGAACAGATCCTTTGTCCCGTTATAGCGGCAAGCCGTGAAGTGCCGCTCGCTCGCGGGGATCGCAACCTCCACCCCGTGGCAGTCGTCGAGGGCGGTTTCGACCTCGCGCTCGCAGCCGAGGCGCGGGCGTATCCACAAGGCGGGATCGCGCTGAAGCTGGCGAAGATAATCGGGAGCGAGCTCCATCTCTTCGGCCAACCAGGCGGGCACGGCGCGGGCGGCGAGCGCCTGCACCTTGATGCTGGCGGGCTTCTCGTCGAAACGCGCCTGGAGCTCGAGCGCCTGCTCCACCTGCACCTGAAGCGATTCGCGACGCTCAAGCCACTGCAGCCAGCGATAGGTGCTGAATACGGCCCTGACCAGCTTGCGGCGCTCCTCCGGCGACCAGCGCCGATTCTCGGCGTTGACCATCCGCAGCGCTTCGTCGGCGGGCCGTTCGTGATTCACCATGCGAAGCACCTGAGCCGCGCGGTTGAGTGTGGACTGGTCTTTCATGGGGAGAAGAATCGGGAAGCGAGAAGCCCGTTCGACAAGCTCAGAGCAGGCGAGGAGCGAGAATGGAAAAGCAAGAATCTAGGAGTTAGGAGCTAGAATGAATCGATCGGAAAACGAGAATCTTGCGAGGAGCCAGCACGGTGGTTTTGAACTGCAAAGAAGCGAAGAAACGAAGTCCGAACCTTTGATTCTTCGATTCTTTGCAGTTCAATAAATACTTCCGTCCAACTCTGACTGTCTTCGAGCTTACAACTTATGGCTTAAAGCTTTCAGTCGCCCGGCCCTCAGCCCTTCTTCCGTTCCCAGCGGCGGTCCTGTTTGAGTTCGAGGCGCTTGGCCTCGATGAGGAAGCCGGCGACGGCGGGATGCTTGCGCAGGGCCTGGAACACCTTCCCATGAATTCTCCAGTTAAGCGCTCCGCTCGCCTCGGCAAGGGGCGCCGCGCGGTCGTCGAAGACCAGGGCGAATTCAACCCGCGTGTCACCGACATACTCGTTGAGCACGTCGCGAAGCTTCTTGAGAAACGCAGGTAGTTCGGGATGCGCCGGGCGCAGCAGCCAGGTGACTTTCTTGACGGTGCTGGCCACCGCCACGTCGAGGGGGTAGCACTCCTTCACGTTGATGCGCGGACCGTCCTGGCCTGCGATCACATTGCCAAGCACAAGCACCGGGGCATTCTCGATGAGATTCTTTCCGTATGCCTCATAGGCGTCGGCGAACATGTTCAACGCCAGGGAGGACTTCCTCGTCGAGAGCGTGAAGGGCGACCAGAGGCGATTGTCCTTCTTCGAGTATTTCTTGGCGATATTGCTAACGATGCCGCACAAGCGGAACTCCACGCGATCGCCCTGTTTCAGCAGTTCTCCCGGTGAATAGGTGTCGATCGCCTCGGCGAGCCCGACATAGGCATCCATGGGATGGCCCGAGATGTAGAAGCCGAGAAGTTCCTTCTCGTATTGAAGCTTCGTCGCCTCGCTGACGATGCGGGCCTCCGCCTTGGCTGAGGATGAAGAGGGGCGGGCGGCAAGGGCCGCCGGGGCGGAACCGCCTCCCAGATCGAGCATGCTGTGCGGATCGTGCGGGACGGCTCCGAGCATGGCAGGCGCCTGGATCTTCCGGGACGAGCTCACCCGCATGAGCTGCGCGAACTCGGCGGCGAGCTGTTCCCTAGGGGGCGGCGCGGCGGGAGCCATATGGGCATCCATGTCGAACAACATGGCGCCCTTGTCCTCCTCCACCGCATTCACGGCGGCAGGATCGTCGTGGCGCAGCGCGGGATATTTGCGCTGGAGTTCGCCCAGCGCCGCGAGCGCAAAGTCAATCTGCCCGTACAGCTCGGCGCGCGACGCTCCGGAGAAATCGAAGCCTCCGGTGAGCACGAGGCACTCGAGCACGCGTTTGTTGATCGACCGAAGGTCCACGCGCACCATGAAATCCGCAAAATCGCGATACGGCCCGCCCGCCTCGCGTTCCTCCAGGATTTTCTTCGCCGCCACCTCGCCCACTCCCTTGATGCCCGCCAGCCCGAAACGGATCGCGCCGCACGACGTGGCAGCCCGGCCGTCGCCTTCCGGATGGGGAGTCTCACGGGAGCGAACGACCGGCGTGAAGCTCTCGCGGCTCTCGTTCACGTCGGGTCCGAGCACCTCGATGTCCATGGCCTGTGCCGCGTCGATGAAATGGGCCACCTTCTCCGCGTTGCCGATCTCCGCGCTGAGCATGGCCGCCATGAATTGCACGGGGTAGTTGGCCTTGAGATAGGCGGTCTGGTAGCCGATCAATGCGTACGCTGCGGAGTGCGACTTGTTGAAGCCGTAGCTCGCGAACTTGTTCAGCAAATCGAAGATCTCGTTAGCCTTCCCCTCGTCGATCTCGTGGCACTTTTTCGCGCCCTCGACGAACTTCACGCGCTCCATGGCCATCGCCTCCGCGTCCTTCTTGCCCATGGCGCGGCGGAGCATATCGGCGCCGCCCAGCGTGTAGCCCGCGATGATCCGGGCGCACTCCATCACCTGCTCCTGGTACACGATGATGCCGTAGGTCTCGCGCAGGATCGGCTCAAGCAAGGGGTGCGGATACTCCACCGTGGCGGGGTCCTTCTTGCCGCGGGCATAGTCCGGGATGAACTGCATCGGGCCCGGGCGGTAGAGGGCGCAGATGGCGTTGATGTCGTCGATGTTCGAGACACCCACAAGCTTGCAGGCGTTCTGCATTCCGCCGGACTCGAGCTGAAACACGCCCACAGTCCTCCCGGAATTCAGCAGGGCGTAGGTTGCGGGATCGTCCAGCGGGATGGCTTCGATGTCGAAGCCCGGGTTGGCGGTGCGGCGGACGTTCTCCACGGCGTCATCGATGACCGTGAGCGTCTTGAGCCCGAGGAAGTCCATCTTCAGCAGGCCGAGCTTGCCCACCGCGTTCATGTCGAACTGCACGGTGACGTCGCCCTCCTGGGAGGTGAGGGGCACGAACTCGTCGAGCGGCTTGTCGGTGATGATGATGCCGGCGGCGTGCTTGCCCGTGTTGCGCACCATGCCCTCGAGCACGCGGGCCGAATCGAAGATGCGGCGAGCGACCGGATTTCGCTCGAGCTCGCCGCGCAGTTCTCCGGACTTCGCAATGGCATCCTCCAGGGAGATGTTAATCTCGTCGGGGATCATCTTCGCGAGGCGGTCCGACTCGGAAAAAGGCAGGTCGTTCACGCGGGCGACGTCGCGGATGACCATCTTGGCCCCCAGCGTGCCGTAGGTGATGATGTTCGCCACGCAGTCGTTGCCGTATTTACCGCGCACGTAGTCGATCACCTCGCCGCGGCGGCGCATGCAGAAATCGATGTCGAAGTCGGGGGGCGACACGCGCTCCGGGTTTAGGAAACGCTCGAACAGAAGCTTGAAGCGGATCGGGTCGAGATTGGTGATGCCGAGCAGATAGGCGATGAGGCAGCCGGCGCCCGAGCCGCGCCCCGGGCCGACGGGGATGCGGTGCTCCTTCGCCCATTTGATGAAGTCCCAGACCACGAGAAAGTAGTCCACGAATCCCGTCACGCTGATGATTGCCGCCTCATAGTCCATGCGCAGCACGAGCTCCTCCTCAAGGTTGAGATCGGAGTAGTCGGGAGCCTGCGGTTTCTGGCCAGCCGGAAGATTGTTCAGCTTTGCCAGCCTTTCGGCGACGACGGGCCGTTTTGCCACGCTGCCATGGTCCACCTTGTAGCGCTTCATCAGGCCCTCGACACAGAGATGGAACAGGTAGCTGGCGGGCGAATACTGATCCTTGATCTCCACAGGGAGCGGGTAGCGCGGATAGCGCTCGGAGCCCTTCGGGAATGGGATCTTGAGGTCGCACATCTCGGCGACAAGCTGCGTGTTTGTGATGGATTCGGGCACTTCGGCGAAAAGCTTTTCCATCTCCGCCCGGGATTTCAGGTAGAACTGGGTGCCGCTGAAACGCATGCGATCGACGTCGGCGATCTTGGAGCCGGTCTGAATGCACAGGAGCGCATCATGAGGGCCGGCGTCCTCGGCGCGCACATAGTGAACGTCGTTCGTGCAGATGACCTTCAGGCCGAACTCATCCGCCAGCTTGAGCAGGCCGGGGATGATCTTGAGCTGCTCGGGAATTCCGTGGTCCTGAATCTCGACGAAAAAGTTTTCCCTTCCGAAAATATCGACGAAGCGGGCGGTCGCCTTCCTGGCCTCCTCGTAGCGGTCGTGAAGCAGGTGCTGCGGCACGAGCGCGGCAAGACAGCCAGTGAACCCGATGAGACCCTGCGAATATTTCGCAAGCGTCTCGATGTCGGTGCGGGGCTTGTAATAAAAGCCCTTCAGGTGGGCGTCGGAGACAAGCTTGAGGAGGTTCTGATAGCCCTGCAGATTCTTCGCCAGCAGGCCCATGTGATAAAAGCTTTTCCCCTCGTCGGAGCGGCCCGTCTTCTCAAGCCGTGAATTCTCCACGAGGTACATCTCGCAGCCGATGATGGCCTTCAGGCCCTTCGCCTTCGCCGTATTATAGAACTCTATCGCTCCGAATAGGTTGCCGTGGTCGGTAAGCGCCAGTGCCTTCATTCCAAGCTTCACCGTCCGATCCATGAGCTTGTCGATGCGGCAGGCGCCGTCGAGCAGACTGTAGTCGGAATGAACGTGCAGATGGACGAAGTTGGAATCGGCAGACGACACGAGGCCCCTAGCGCATGGCCTGCGGGGTTTCTGCGCAAGAAAGGAAATGGGCAGAAAGCATCTCGATCCCCTCGCCTATTTGGAGAAGACTAGCTTGTGGACCGGCACGAAATCGCGTTGGACTAAGCGCTTAATCAGCAAACGCAGATGCCTTCCTGGATCAAACGCCTTCAATCGCCATCATGGCCCACCCTGCTTGTGCTGGCGGGGGTCCTGATTGTGATCCTGGGGGCAAAGGGCGGCTTGATTCACCGCTTCGGCAGCGATGTTCCCTACATGGACCAATGGGATGCCGAGGCACGGATGCTGTTGATCCCCTCAGCCGAGGGGAAACTGGGCGTGGAGAATTTCATCGCCCCGCACAACGAACACCGGCTCGTGCTGACCAAGCTCCTCAATTACTGCCTGACAAAGCTCAACAAGCAGTGGTCGCCGCTCCTGGAGATGACCCTGGGCGCGTTGATCCATGTGTGCGCAATCGGCACGCTCCTGGCCTTTGCCCGACGGCATCTACCCGCACCCGCCTTCTCGATAGTGGCGATCTTCGCAGGGCTGTTGTTCGCCCTGTCGTATGCGTGGGAAAACACGCTGCAGGGCTTTCAGTCCCAGTTCTATCTTCTGATGTGGAGTGCCATCGGAAGCATCTGGCTCATGACAGGGGCGAATACCCTCGGAAAACGCTGGTGGCTCGGCTTCGCCGTTATGCTCATCGGGTTCGGCTCCATGTCGTCGGGTTTTGTCGCGGCGGCGGCGATCGGCGCGACGCTCGTGCTCCGCGGACTCGTGGAGCGGCGCTGGGAATGGCGCGATTCCGCTATGCTCGCCGCACTGGCCCTGACGTGCATCACCGGGGTTCTTCTCACTCGCCACGTGCCGGGTCACGACGTTCTCAGGGCCGCGAGTATCGGCGAGTTTCTGAACTCGTTCTTCTCCTGCCTGGCCTGGCCGGTGATCAAACCGCTGGGTTGGGCATTGCTGATCCAACTTCCTGCGGCAGTCCTAGCCATCAGTTGCATCCGCCAACACCGGCTCCGCTCTCCCGATGCGGCGATCCTCGCTTTCAGCATCTGGTGCTGGCTGCAACTCGCCGCCTTGGCGTATGCACGCGGCCATATGAGCCCGACTGTCTCGTCGCGCTACACCGACCTGATGGCCGTCGGGCTTCTCGTGAACGCAATCGCCCTGGGGCGCATGTGGATGGGCTGGGCCGAACGTCTGCGTCTCATTGTGGCGATAGCCTGGGCTCTGGCCGTCATGCCCGCGCTGCTCGGTTTGGGAACAGCTTCCACCGCTTTCCTCGCCACCACATTCTCGGAGAAGCGAGCTGAGGAAACCCGGTTGCTGAAGGAGTTCCTGCGAACCCAGGATGAAGCGGTCCTTCGTCAAGCTCCTGTTGGAAATCTTCCTCATCCGAGCGCGGATACCATTATCAGGGTTCTGAGACACCCGGGCATGCAACCGCTTCTGCCCGCCCCTCTGCGTTCCGGGGTTTCACGCGCTTCCAACCCGGAGGAGACGGGGCTTCTCTCGTCGGCCAATCGCCATTGGCTGAAACAAGCCGATGCCCTGAAGTCTGTCGGCCTGAGCCTCATTCTGCTTGGTGTGCTCGGTGTCGCCTGGAACAGGCGCAAGGATATCGCAGGCGCCGCCCGGCAGGTCGCAAATATTCTCTCCAGGAATCTATCCGCGATCTTTGCGCCACTGTTGCGGCTTGGATCTTCGATCCTCCGAGTTTGGCCGATATTGGGTAAGTCACATCCTCAATCCAATCCATCCGCACAAAATCCAGTTGCGATTCCACCCAGGCAACGCAATCGCAGCACCACCTTGCTGGCCGTTGCCGCATTGGTCCTGCTGGTTCTTGGTGCGAGATTCGGGCTGATTCAACGCTACGGCAGCGATCTTCCGTTCATGGACACCTGGGACGCTGAGGCTGATCTCCTCTTTATCTCCCATGCCGACGGACGCCTGGCCGCGCAAAACTTTTGGTGGCCGCACAACGAACATCATGTGCTCTGGACCCGCCTCCTCAATTTCGGCCTGGCAACAGCCAATCGACAGTGGGATCCGAAGCTGGAGACCACAGTGAACGCCTTCCTTCCCGCCGCGCTTGCCGCGACACTGCTGCTGTTCGCGCGAAAAAGGCTGCGCGGCATACCCTTCATCCTCGCTGCAACCGTGCTGGGCCTGCTCTTCGTTCTCCCAATAGGATATGAAAACTCGCTGAATGGTTTTCAGTCACAGTTCTATTTCCTCTCCTTGTCGGCATTTGGAACCATCTGGCTCTGCACCGAAGGAAAACCCGCTGGCATCCGGTGGTGCGCGGGAGCGGCGATTGCCTTGGCGGGGCTTGCGTCCATGGCATCGGGATTTCTGGCGCCCATCGCCATCCTGGCCGTTGCGGGTTTCCGCTTCATAACGGAGCGACGAATGACGCCTCGCGATCTCATCGGCGCGCTTATTATCGGCCTCGTTGCCGTCGCAGGTGTTCTCTGGATTAATCCCGTGCCGCTTCATGCGGAGTTCCACGCCAAGTCAGCAGCTCAGTTCGTTCAATTTCTGGTGATGGAGATGGCCTGGCCCTGCCCTGCCTATGCCCTGGCCGCCATCGTGATGCAGACGCCGGTTGTCGTCTTGCTCATACGGGCATGGCGGCACCGGCGCTTCGAAGCCTGGGATGCCGTCGTTCTCGGACTGGCGCTCTGGAGCTGGCTGCAAATGGCCGCGATCGCCTATGGA
>JBAZHQ010000127.1:0-10645 GCA_041652235.1 Opitutaceae bacterium
TGGCAACGCGCCGTGTCATCAGGCGGAAATCCCCCGTGTTCTGCGGGATTCGCACATCGGCGATCTTATTGATGACTTTGTAGCCGGTGCCGGCGACGAGCTTCTTGATCCAGGGCTCGCCCGTGCGCTGGCGTCGCTGAGGAAGCACTACATCATAGCCCTCGCGCCACCTGGCAACCATCTCATGTATGAGCTCGGGAGGGTCCTGCAAATCCACGTCCATGACAATCACGGCATCGCCTGCAGAATATTGCATCCCCGCAAGCGTCGCCACGGGCTGTCCGAAACGACGGGAAAATTTTAGAAGCTTGATCCGGGAATCCTGGGCGCGAGCCTCAAGCACCACCTCCTCGGTGCGATCCGGCGAGGGATCGAGGGAAAATATGATCTCATAATCCTCGGTGACGCCGCTGAGGATGGGGCGGATGCGGCGGAGAAACTCCGGTATGTTTTTCTCCTCCTTATAAACGGGGACTACGACGCTGAGAAGCATGGCGATGGATGACTTTATGAACAACTCCGCCAAGGCATTACAACCTAGAAAACACACTTGAATAGCCACTACCGAGCACACAGCGACATCAAACTGTCTGACCGTCCGACCGTCCGACCGAGGCGGCTCCGCCGCCACTGTGTGCTCTGCTGGCCAGCAGAGCACTACCGTCCGACGGTCCAACAGTTTCGTGTCAATTTTCTGCGGAATTAAGGCTGATTTCAGATTCGCCGCACGGGCAGGCCGGCATCGATCCAATCCCTGATCCCTCCGGCGTTGGCGGTGCGCAATCCCTGCTGGGCAAAGGCCTTGGCGGCAGCGGCAGATCGGCCTCCTGAACGACAATAGAAGATGATCTCCTTGTCGCCGTGTTTCCCGGCAAGTTCCTTGCCCACCGAGCCCTGAATTTCGCTGAGCGAAACCAAGTGCGCCGGCGCCGCCACACCCGTCTCGGCCCATTCGTCCGGCTCGCGCACATCGACCAGGATCGCCTGCCCCTGATCGACGAGTTTGGATGCCTCCGCCGGTGTCACGCGCCGCACGGCGGGACCTGAAGCGAATATTGAAGCAAGAGAACTTACGAAACTCATGACATTATGAAGCTGGTTGATCGTCTGCTGATTTAGTTCCCGGTTACCTTGGCATCGGCCATCGCCGGGCCCGTCTTGATCCAGAAAGCACGCAGAGCGATGACCGCCAGTCCGTAGAATGCGACGAGATGCCCTGCGAGTATCCTCATCTGCACCGCCTGCGCCCAGGCGTATTCGCCGGGCGTGAGCACCCGAAGGATTAGCTCGCCTTTGCGAAGCACCAGACGCTCATCATCCAGTTTAATGGGTTGTGCCCCATAGATCAGCGAACTGTTCACCAGGTAATTAATGAAAATGAAAAGTATGAGCGCAACCGTTGTGATCTTCATCCAAAGAGGCACTTGGCCGAAAATCTCGGAAACAAGATTGCACCTCGGCACGCGGCGCCACTGCCAGACCACCATTGGCCAGAGAATAAAGAGAAAGAGAACGAACCATATGACTGAAAGATCGGCATATCCAAAAAAAGTCGCGATATATACGCTGCCGCAGATGATGGTGGAGAGTAGCGAAATGAGATAAAGGATGCGAAGCGGAGCAGGCATGTCGGCCCCAGCCCATGCTGCCAATCAAACGACGACAACCCAAATTCGCTTGCCGCTCTCCAGGCATCCTTCACGCCACGATATGGCTGCTCGCACCCTTTCGAAGATGTAACATTCGTTCACTATCTCCGAGTCTGGTATTTTCTTGCGTGCATATTGCTCTCAGAAGCTTACAAAAGATTCAAAATCCGGAATCGATCAGGGTTATCGCGCAGAGTCGCAAAGAGCGCAGAGGTTCGATCCACTATAAACAGGGATTGGGAGTTTCATACTCCATGCTTTCCGTGTTGAAAAATGCATCTCCTCCGCGCCTCCGCGTCTCCGCGCGAGAATGGATCGAAGTCCTTTATTCAATATTTGCCTTAGTTCTTCGCTACCTCCATTGTCTTCTGCTCGATTTGAATTGGCTGATTGGGTTTGGTTACGGCTCCGCCGCCCCAAGAAACAGTGCCCGATTCCCGTAAGTATATTATTGCGAAT
Source organism: Opitutaceae bacterium (assembly GCA_041652235.1). GTDB lineage: Bacteria > Verrucomicrobiota > Verrucomicrobiia > Opitutales > Opitutaceae > MWDT01. The sequence goes on from JBAZHQ010000127.1 coordinate 2,109, forward strand.
TTTTGCACCTTTCCGTGGCAATCATCTGCGGATCTTAGAATCTTGCATATCCTCTACCCCAGTAGCCATGGCCGCCGCTTCCCGCCCTCCCGATTTTGAGCCGTTTATCGGCCCCGACACCAGACTCCTCGAATTCACGTGGAGATCGATCATTTCCGGCACGATCCTGGGAATGCTCTTCGGCGCCTCCTCTCTATATCTCGTCCTCAAAGTGGGCCTGACCGTGAGCGCGTCAATCCCCGTGGCGGTCATCTCCCTGGCCATGTTCCGAGCCCTCTCGAAGCTGGGTCTCCGCGACGCGACGATTCTTGAGAACAACCTCTCCCAGACCGCAGGTTCCGCAGGAGAGTCCATCGCCTTTGGCGTGGGCGTTCCGATGCCGGCCATTCTCATCCTGGGCTTTGATCTCGATCTCACTCGCGTGCTGCTGGTCGGCGTGCTCGGGGGCCTGCTGGGCATCCTGATGATGATCCCCTTGCGCCGTGCTCTCATCGTGAAGGAACACGGTTCCCTGAAGTACCCGGAAGGCACCGCCTGCGCAGCAGTGCTCAAGGCAGGCGCCTCACAGGCATGCCGCGATGCAGCCTCTCCCTCGGCCAAGGAAGAGATGCGCGTCGCCGCAGCCGCGGGTCTCGGGCATTCTCCCGGAGGAAAGGTGATCTTCACCGGCTTCGGCATCGGCCTGCTTTACAAGACAGCGATGATGGCCCTAAAGGGATGGAAGGACATTCCCGAAAAAGTGTTCGGCGCCCCCTTCAAGGCCGCCTCGGCAAGCGTGGAAATTTCGCCGGAACTTCTGGGAGTGGGCTATATCATCGGACCCCGCATCGCCTCCATCATGTGCGCCGGCGGCGTTCTCTCGTACCTGGTGCTCATCCCGATGATCAAATTCTTCGGCGAGGCCATTCCCGGCCCTCTCGCGCCCGGCACCATCCCCATCTCGGAGATGAGCCCCAATCAGATTCGCAGCGCCTACATTCTTTACATCGGCGCGGGCGCGGTCGCCGCAGGCGGAATCATCAGCCTTGCCCGTTCTCTTCCCACCATCTGGCGCAGTCTCAAGGCGGGTCTCGAGAAAATGAAGCCAGACCGCGCAGACGGAAATCCTGCCGCCTCAAAAGATACAATCCGCACGGATCGCGACCTGTCCATGAAAACGGTGGGCATTGGCATCGTCGTCCTGATCGCCGCCATCGTCGCCGCGCCAAGCCTCCACATGAACCTCCTGGGCGCGCTGCTCATCGTCGTCTTCGGTTTTCTTTTTGTCACCGTATCTTCCCGCCTCACCGGCGAGATCGGCTCAAGCTCAAACCCGATCTCGGGCATGACGGTGGCGACGCTCCTGCTCACCTGCCTGATCTTCCTCATCGTGGGCTGGACGGGCGGCACCTACTATGTCACCGCCCTCTCCGTCGGAGCCATCGTCTGCATTGCCGCCTCCAACGGCGGCTCCACCTCGCAGGACCTAAAAACGGGTTACCTTCTCGGCGCCACGCCGCGCTACCAGCAGATAGCCATCCTCATCGGCGCCTTCGCATCCGCGCTCATCCTCGGTCCCGTCCTTCTCAAGCTCAACGCCGCCGCCACCGTCTATGTCCCCGCCGCGCAAATCGCCCCGGGTCTGGCCACCGACGCGAGCACCCTCGATCACGAGGAGAAACTCAGCGGTCCGCAGGCCCGCGACGATGCCGGCGCCTACCTGGTGTGGCACAAGACCGACGACAAGGGAGGCCCCGCGGGCAAGTATCTCATCGACCGCGGCGGCCGCGCGGTGTGGCTGGTGGACCCCGGTATCAACGGAGTGCATACCGTCCGCCCCGACGGCACGACCGTGCGCAAGTTCAGCGCACCCAAGGCGACTCTCGTCTCCTACATCATCAAGGGTATTCTGGACCGGAAACTGCCCTGGGCGCTCGTGCTGCTCGGCGTGATGATCTCCATCACCCTCGAACTCGCCTGCATTCCGTCGCTCGCCTTCGCAGTCGGCGTGTATCTGCCGCTGTCGGCATCCACGCCCATCTTTGTCGGCGGCATGATCCGCTGGCTTGTCGATGCCCTGAAGCGGCGCCAGCTCAAGGACGCGGACCTCGGCGAGGAACAACTGACGGCGGAGAGCGACAAGAGCCCCGGAGTGCTCCTGGCATCGGGCTACATCGCGGGTGGCGCCATCGCGGGCATCGTCATCGCCTTCCTGGCCGGGGTCCTCGACCGCGCGGACGCCTTCCTCACCCGTTGGTCCATGAGCAACAATCCGTTTTTCAACGGCCCCGGCTCCGACCTGCTTTCGATGATCCCCTTCGGCCTGCTGTCGATCTTTCTCTTCCTCGTCGCCCGGGAGAAGCTCCTCATGCCGAGGAAAGAGTGATGCCGTTACGCTCGGCGGACCGTCTGCGGGACGCCCATTCTAACTCCTCGATTCTATCTTCTAACGGAGCCTCGCCCCAGCCCGACGAGACATGTTGAACTGCAAAGAAGCATAGAATCGAAGATCGGATTGATGAGAAATTGGACCACCTCTCTCAATCATTCCGGCTTGTTCTTGGGTTCTTCGCTTCTTCGCAGTTCATCACAGGGATTTTGGCGCCCTGATTTCCGTAGTCACACTATCGGTAATCAAGGACTCTCGTCAGGCGCGCACATACGGCGCTTCGCGCAAATCAAGCTCGCGCCGTCCCGAGAGGAGAAGCCACCACACACGGGCATTCGCGATCACGATCAGCGCCACAAGAACCAGGAACAGCCCGGTCACCGCGGCGTTCACATAGTTGTTGATGAGCAGGCGCTCCCATTGCGCCACCTGTTGCGCGGCGCCGCCTGCCGCGAGCTTGTCCCGCAGGTCGTGCGCGGCGCGAAGAAAGCCGATGCGGGGATCGTCGCTAAAGATTTTCATCCAGCCGGCGCTCATGGTCACTGATAGAAGCCAGGCGAGCGGCGCAGTCGTCACCCACAGGAATCTCCGCTTCCCCATCCTGATCAGAATCGTCGAGCCGAGGGATAGCGCGATCACCGCCAGAAGCTGGTTGGCCACGCCAAAGATCGGCCACAATGAATTGATGCCGCCATAGGGATCCACGACGCCTTGGTAGAGAAACCAGCCCCACGCGCTGACGAAGAGAATCGTCGCCACGAAATTGCCGGTCCACGACTGCGTGTCGCCGAGCGGTTTCGATGCCATGCCCAGAAGATCCTGCATGAGGAAGCGCCCCACCCTCGTCCCCGCATCGATGGTCGTGAGAATAAAGAGCGCCTCGAACATGATCGCAAAGTGATACCAGAGCGCGAGGGCCTCCTTGCTGCCGAGCACGCCCGCAAACATGCGCGCCATGCCGACGGCGAAGGTGGGGGCTCCCCCTGTGCGCCCGATCATCGTCTTCTCGCCCACATCCGCCGCGAGCGCCGCCATCTGGGCCTCCGTCACCGGGTATCCAAGCGCCGTCACCTGCGCGGTCACGGCCGCCGCCTCGCCCTTTATGTTGATCGAGAAATATTCGCCCGGCTCCATCGCGCAGGCGGCGACAAGCGCCAGCACGCCCACCAGCATCTCGGTGATCATCGCACCGTAGGCGATCACCCGGATGTCGCTCTCTCGCGTGATCATCTTGGGCGTCGTGCCCGAAGAAACAAGCGAGTGGAATCCGGATATCGCCGCGCAGGCGATCGTGATGAAGCAGAAGGGAAATACGGGGCCGGCAAACACGGGGCCGCTGCCGTCGATGAAACGCGTGAGAGCCGGCATCTTCAATGTCGGAGCGAGCACCACGATCGCGATGCCCAGAAGGACCACCGCGCCGATTTTCATGAAGGTGCTCAGATAATCGCGGGGAGCCAGGAGCAGCCAGATGGGAAGAATCGAGGCGAGCACGCCATAAGCGATGATGCACCATGCGAGCGAGGTGTCGCTAAGCGTGAAATAAGAGGCCAGCGGCCCATCGTGCACATACTGCCCTCCCCACACCGAAAGCAGCAGGGCCGAGAAGCCGAATGCGCTCACGACGACCAGCCAGCGCGTCGAGTGCCCGCCGCCAAAGCGCAGCGCCAGCCCCATCGTCACCGCGATGGGCATTGTGCATGCGATGGTGAACAGGCCCCACGGGCTCTCGGCCAGCGCCTTGACGACGACGAGCGCCAGCACGGCGATCAGGATCACGAGAATCGCGAGGATGCTCACAAGCGCGACGATGCCGGCAAAGCCGCCCACTTCGTCGCGCACCATTTTGCCGAGCGACTGCCCGCGCCGGCGCACCGAGAAGAACAGGATGACGGAGTCATGCACGGCGCCCCCAAGCGTCGCACCCACCAGCATCCAGAGCAGGCCCGGCAGGTAGCCGAATTGCGCCGCCAGTACCGGCCCGACGAGCGGCCCCGGTCCGGCAATCGCGGCAAAATGATGTCCGAATACCACCCATCTGTTTGTGCGCACGAAGTCTTTCCCATCCTCATACGCAACCGCCGGCGTCGCGCGCAGCTCATCCGTCGCCAGCACTTTCGCCATCAGCCAGGCGGAATGGAAACGGTACGAGATCGCGAACACGCAGACGGCAGCGACGACCACCCAGAGGGCGTTCACGTTCTCGCCGCGCGACCATGCCAGAATCGCAATCGAGCCGGCACCCGTGACCACGACCGCCGACCAAAAGAGAATCCGCATCCATGCAAGAGGGGAGGAAATGTTTGGCATATGCCTAAACAGCAAAAAACGCACCAGCCGCCAACAGCAAGCACTACGTGAGAACACGGTGAAGAATGGCAAAGAATCTACGTATAAGTTGTCGGCGCAAATGCCTTAACAATGGACCCATGCATGATGATCATCCGTTAACCCAAATACAACATGGTCGCCTTCAAAAACCCCGCGAATGAGCGCCCGGACGAGGTGCATGGGAAAGGCCTCTCGTCTGTTGAATCCAGTGACGGAGTGGAACTCGCCATCTTCCGCGCCCGAGAGGCGCTCGAAGCAGGCTGGCAACTCTCCCCCGAGGAAGCGATCGCCCTGGTTGGGCCGAAGGCATGGCGGCGTAACTCGAATCCAGTTTCCGCACGCCTGAACCTGGTCGAATCAGAAGACGAGGCCGAGGACATCGCCCTCTATTTCGGGGACAGATAGCGCGTTTTTGAGACGGTGCTTATCGCACCTTAGATCCGGGCAGCATCCCAGATGCTTTTATCGTCCTGAATCGGCAAGTCCACCGGCTGGTTGCGCATGGCGGACTGGTACATCGCCAAAACGATCTCAAGTGTCGGACGGACTGAGCTCACCGGAATGATCACCTCGCGATTCTCGTTAATCGCATCGATCATATCCTGGATGACAACTCTGTGATCGGCGTGCCCGAAATCGGCCGCGCCGCCGGCCGCGGTGGCCTGCGATCTATCTCCATAGGAGCGGATTTCCGCGTCCTCCGGTCGTTCCTCCCGGAATTTCCAGACCGCGATTTTCTCACCGACCATGACAGCGGTGCCGTCAGTGCCATTGATTTCAATTCGGACATCGGTTCCCGGCCACAACGCAGTGGAGGCTTCGACCACCCCTTGCGCGCCGCACTCGAAGTCCACAAACGCCAGAACAGTGTCTTCGAGTTGCACCGAAGGATGGGCCAGATTCGTCATGCGCGCCTGGACCCGGCGTGCCGGGCCAGCGAGGTACTGCAGAAGATCGATATAGTGAAATGCATGCTGGACCGTCACGCCGGCGCCCGATTTGCGGGACATGCGCCAGGCGTCCGAATGGTAATATTCGGTGGAGCGAAACCATTTCATGTGGGCATCTGCATGCAGCAATTTCCCAAAACGCCCGCTGCCGATGGCATTTTTCATCGCCTGAATCGCCTTGCGAACGCGGCATTGCACCGTGCATCCGAACTTGACGCCCGCCTGCCGGCAGGCGGCGATCATTTCGTCGGTTTCCGCAAGGCTCATCGCCGACGGCTTCTCGGTGAGCACGTGCTTGCCGGCCCGGGCGCACGCGAGCACCGCGTCGCGGTGGAGATGATTGGGGAGCGCCACGTTGACGACATCGATCTCCGGGTCCCTGAGCATCTCGGCGAGATCGTAATAGGCTTTGACCTTGAAGTCAGCCGCCAGCTTGTCGGCCCGCTCGCGAGACCTGCCGCAGATCGCTATCAATTTGCCGCCGCGGGTGTCCCGAACTCCTTTCGCATGGAACGGCGCCACCAGGCCCGCCCCCAGAATTCCGAATCCGATTGTTTTTTCCATGATAGTTTCCTCCTGCGCCCACCTGTCAGCAGGGAATCAGCAGGCCCTTCAAAGCCTGCAAATTCTCCACGGCGCTGAACACTTCTTCCCATTGTCCCAATGGAGCGCGATGGGTTATGAGCTTCTCGGCCGGCACCAGTCCCTTGTGGATGAGACTGATGGTCCGGTCCCACGAGGTGTAGCTCGTCGAGAGATTGAATAACAAGTCCACGACCTTGAAATTGAATTTGTCCCACGCGAGCTCAACCGGCCGGTTGCCCGTAAGCCCGATGGCGCAGATTTTCCCCATTTTGCGAACGAGATCGATGGTGCCCGAGATGGCCCGGGGAGAGCCGCTGCATTCCACCACGATGTCCGCGCCGATGCCGCCGGTCATTTCCATCACCGCGTTGACGGGATTGACCTCACCCAGGTTGAGGGTCGTGAAACCGAGTTCCTTCGCCTTGGCAAGACGCAGGTTCACATCGCTCGGCGTTCCGATCAGCACGACCTCGCGGGCGCCAGCCGCCCGCGCCACCATTGCCGCAAGAAGACCGATGGGACCAGGGCCGATGACCACCGCGAAATCGCCCGTAGTGATCCGCGCGCGATCAATCACGTCGCTGACGACATTGGCGGTGGGTTCCACCATGGCGCCTTGATCGAACGTCATCCCGTCAGGGAGCCGGTGCAGCAGTTTTTCCGGATAGCAAATGTATTTGGCCATGCCCCCGTCGATGCCCCATCCCGGCGAGCGCTTTTCGGGACATATCTGACTGTTGCCGGTGCGGCAAAGAGGGCAATGTCCGCAAGCCTTGGTGTGCGGCTCCGCAACCACGCGCTGGCCGATCCTAGCTGTCCGGCACTCGGGGCCAGCTTCCACGATCGTACCCGTGAATTCATGGCCGAGAATCACGGGCGGCCAGTAGGGAAACTCGTCATGACGGACATGGATATCCGTCCCGCAGATGCCGCAGGCTGCTATTTCGATCATGACCTCTCCTGCTTGCGGACGGGGCTCGGGCACGTCGCGCAGTTCGAGAAATCCTTTGCCTTTCTGGGTCTTGACAAGAGCTTTCATGGTTTGAAGAGGAGGAATGGTTGGGTGCTGGTGGGTTGCTCGGATGGCATGGAGGGGCGCCGATGGCCGCCAAACCGTCCAGGGATCGATGCGGCTCGCGCCGATAGGGCCGCCTTAAGTCATCCTGAAGAATGGCCGCAATGCCCGCCGACGAAAGTGGTCAACAGGCAGGCCGCATCAGCCAGATCCTTCATGGCGATCTGCTCATCCTTCGAGTGAGCCACCTTGAGGGTGCCCGCTCCATAAACCACGGTCGGGATGCCGAGCTGGTTGTTGTAGAACCAAGCGTCGCAGGAGGCGGTCATCGCGCCGATCTCGAGCGGCACGCCAGCCTGGCTCGCGCAGGCGAGGATTGTCCGCGGAAACTCGTGCCCGGGATCCACGACGCTGCTGTCGTGTCGGTACAGGAAACTCAGCTCGAAATTCCGCGCGAAGAAATCATCTCCGCCGCGCATCAGGGCGGCGCGCATCTCCGCGCACACCTGCTCCTTGGTCTTATTGGGCAAAAGCCCCAAGACGCCTTCCATCGCCGCCTGACTGGGAGCGGCGGCGGGCCAGTTGCCGGCTTGAAGTTTGCCGAAGGTGATCGGCATCGGATTGGGGATCGGATCGAAGAGCGGAAACCCGCGGGAAGCAGCCAGCAGATCGGCGTGAAAACTTTCGAGGATGGCGATCGCATCGCGTGCCATCAGCAAGGCGCTGCGGGTCTGCCCCGCCTGGCCGCTGTGCCCCGCCCGTCCCTTCAGGAGCAGCCGGAACCAGACTGCGCCGCGAATGGAGGTGAAGAGCTTGCCCTCCGAGGCTTCTAGAACGATGCAACTGTCCGCCTGCTCTCCCGTCCGGGCCATGGCGAGGGAGCCGTTGCCGCCGTTTTCCTCCTCCACGACGATATGGCCGACCAGATCGCCCTTCAGCCTGATGCCCAGGGCGTCGAGCGCTTTCAACACACAATAGAACAAGGCAACCTGGCCCTTGTCGTCGCAAGCGCCGCGGCCGAACACGATTCCGTTTTCCACCCGCGGATTGTACGGATCTACCATTCCCTCCGAGGGGGGCACCACGTCGGTGTGGGCGTTGATGATGAGCTTCCGTCCGCCGCCATCGCCTTTGCGCAGCACCCGGAGATTGAAGCGCCCGTCGTAATCGATATCGGGGACGGGATCGGAATAATCAGGGTCCTTCTTCAGGGCGTTGGACAAGGGCACTCGCTCGACAACAACCCCAAGCCGACGGAATTGGCGTTCGCAAAATAACATGACTTCCT
>JBAZHQ010000128.1:0-10504 GCA_041652235.1 Opitutaceae bacterium
ATGACGAGCAGCGCAGTCACGACGAAGACGATGACCACCGCCGGAAGGTTGAAAAGGGCGTTCACCTGCGATCCATCCGCCAAGGTGACCAGTGTGCCGCGTGCTGCGGAGAGCTTAGCCGGGATGTGGATGCCGATGCTGTTGAGGAAGGACACCACGTAGCCCGACCATCCGATGGCGACGGTGATGGCGCCCACGGCGTACTCAAGGATCAGGTCCCAGCCAATTATCCAGGCGAAGATTTCTCCGAGTGTCGCGTAGGAGTAGGTATAAGCGCTCCCCGCAACGGGCACGAGCGCGGCAAACTCGCTGTAGCACAAAGCCGCAAACACCGAGGCGATGCCCGCAAGCACGAAGGAAAGCACCACCGCCGGACCCGCGTTTTGCGCCGCCACTGTGCCCGTCAGGACGAAGATTCCGGTGCCGATGATGCATCCAATCCCTAACGCGGTAAGATTCAGCGGACCGAGAACTCGATGAAGTCCCTTGTCATTTTGAGCTTCAGATTGGAGATGAGCAATATCGCGTCGGCGGAAGAGGCTTTTCATTTAGGGTATGGAACGAGGGGGATTGGACGAGTAAGCCGTGCAATCGATTTGCGTCCAGACCGAACAGCAGGTTTTAGGCCGGGAATATCCAGTCCGGCGCTTGCCCATGCGAAATCGAGTCCCTAGCATCCCCGGCCGGATTCCATTTTTGCAATTACCCATGGCTACCGAAACCGCGCTTGAGACTTGGCTCGACCGTGCAATCCGCACGGTCCTTTTCTTCACGCCGCTAAGGCATCTGGTGCTCTATAAATATCGGTATGCATTCACGCCCGGCCAGATCCGGTGCCTTCTTAATCTGGCCGATGAAGCGTTGAAAGCGAATGGCGGCTTCGTGGAAGTGGGGTGCTATCGGGGCTATACGACGGTGTTTCTTAACAAACATCTTGATGACGTCGCACCAGAGAGAGCTTATCTGGCTGTGGATACCTTCGGTGGTTTCACGGCGGACAGCGTCGCTCATGAAGTGGAGCACAGGGGAAAATCGACCAAGGACAGGGCCTTTAATAAATTCACCGTGAATTCCGAGACGATGTTTGCCACCACGTTGAAGGTGAATCGGATTTCTCGCGTGCGAATCCTTAGGAATGATATTTGCCGTGCCGAATTCCAACCGGTGGAGGAGTTCTGCTTTGGATTGATTGACGTCGATCTCTATACTCCGACCGTCGCGGCGCTGGCGAAGATTTGGGAAAGCCTGAGCCCTGGCGGCATCCTGGTGGTTGATGATTGCCAGAAAGACCATGTATATGATGGCTCCCGGCAGGCCTTGGAGGAATTCTGCGCGGCGAGAGGGGTCGCGTTCGAAATCTTGGAGACCAAATTGGGAGTGATCCGGAAGCCTTTGGCCCACAAAACGAGATAGTTCAAATGCCCGCAGATAATTGCCACGAAAAGGCACAAAAAATTCAGAATTGAAAACGAACCCCAGATGCGCCTATAGGCGCGCTGTGACCTTACTCGAAAAAATCGGACTCTTATGGCGCCGTTGTGTTCTCGGCTCACTGCAGGTCGTGCGAATCTCTCTTTGGCTTTGTCACGTAATACGTGACAAAGCGAATGGGTTCTATTGCCAGAACAGACGGCGTGGTTTTGTAGGAGGTATTTCCGATAGCCGAAAGCCGATCGCTGACAGCCCCGGTTTGCCCGACTTCCTTCTGGCCTCCGGCCTTTCGCAGGCCCTGCCGTGCCCGTCGAAGCCTGTCGAAGGCGGGAGCTTGCCTACGGTGAGCTTGTCGAAGCCGCCGAACGGGTTTGGTTGCGGCTTCGCCGCGTTATTTATCCTGTGTGTTTTAAGTCATTCAACCGCCTATTCCAAAATGAAATTTCCAGCCGCTTCTCCCGAGATAATCATCGAAGGCCGCCACGTCCTCACTCCTGAGGGAACGGCGAAACTGGGATTTCCCGGCACGGTGTTCCACATGACGTTCCGAGGCGACTCGCTCAGCTTCCAGGTGAAGGCCTCAAGCGATGACGTTTACTTCGACGTCAGCGTGGATGGCGGGCCGCAGGAGCGCCTTCATGCTCTGAAAGGCGAGGGCACCTATCCTTTGTGCCAGTCTGCAGCGAGGGGCGAGCATCGGGTCGAGCTGACGCGGCGCACTGAAAGCTGGCAGGGCACCTGCGAGATTCTCGGTTTTGAAACGAATGACGAAGGCTGTCTCCTCCCTTCGGCGCCTCTGCCTGGGAGAAAACTGATGTTCATCGGAGACTCCATTACCGGTGGCGAAAGCACGGATTTGCGGCAGGGAGAAGCCCCTCTGGGCAACCATCGGGCCAATGCCCGACTGTCCTACGGCATAGTGCTCGCGCGCCGACTGGGAGCGCAATGCCATCTGGTAAGCTACGGAGGCCGCGGAGTGATTCGCGACTGGCAGGGGATTCGCGACACGCGCAATGCGCCCCAATTCTACGAACTGGCGCTTCCCGACGGTCCAGCGATCGCCTGGGATCCCAAACGATACGTGCCTGATGCGATCGGAATTTGCCTTGGCACGAACGATTTCAACCAGGGCATCCCGGACCAGAATGAATTCATCAATGCCTACGTGGAGTTCGTGCGCAAGGTGCGGAGAGATGCTCCCAACGCCGTGATCGTGCTCATCGAATCTCCGATCGTGCATGATGCGCCGGGCAAATCGCCTCTGGGCAGCGTGCTGAAGGCCTACATCGGCGGAGTGATAGCCCGCATTGCTGATCCCAGGGTGATACAGGCTCCAGTGAGCCATGCCGTGGGCACGCCCGTCGACGCCCACCCCACGGGGCGAGAACATGAGATCATGGCATCGGAGCTGGAACCGGTGTTCCGCCGCGCGCTCGGGTGGATGTGACAAGGACCGGCCTGCGGAGGGGCGGAGAAGATGTCACGCGTCCGGGTGACGGAGCGAGGGTGCGTCGCAAGGGCGTTCATCGCGATCAAGGTTGCCGAGAATGCGACTGAGCATGGCTTCAAACGTGTCGATTTCCCGGTCTGCAATGCCTCGGTAAAAAAGCTTCGTCATCTCCCGCGAGACATCCTCGTACAACGTGCGCATGGCGGCGTTTTCCGGGGTAAGCTGAATCACAATCTTGCGCCGGTCTTCCTGAGACCGAATTCTTAGCACCTGGCCCTTGGCTTCGAGGCGGTCGAGCGTGCTGGTGAGCGTCGATTTGCCGAGAGACACGCGCTTGGCGAGTTCGTAGATCGGTAGCGGGCCTTCTTCCCATAACACAAAGAGGACCCGTCCCTGGGCGGGATTAGTGTCGATGCGGCGCTCGCGCAGCATTCGAGCGAAGATGCGGCCTGCTGACCGATGGATCTTGGAGATTAAGAATCCTCCCTGTCGGTGTCGTTGCATAGATCTATCTTGAAAGGCTTTGTCCCCTTCCAGCCTGCGGCGAGGCGGGGTTGCAAGCGCAAAAGGAGGTAGTCGGGATCATCGGGACCGAGTCGCCAGTAGATGCGCCACACGTCATTCCACAGCCTTTTCTTCAGATCCGGATCGTTCAGGACTTCGATAGTGCCGGAAAGCTCAACGCCGAATGTCCTCCTCGGATCGGCAAAGTAGGCTGTAGCGAGCGGGGTTTCGCGAATTTCCGACACCTTGCCTGAAGCGGCAGACGTGGAGAAATAGACTGTGAATCCCTCTTTTATCCAAAAATTCCGGGCATCCGGACTCGCCGCGTTACGCCTAAGGTTCTCCATCGCCCGGATGCGGGGGCCGCATTTCCCAATTGTCGCAAGATAGACGGCATCCGCTTCGTTCAGGAGCGTGAGGAGGATCGTTTTGTCGATCACGGCGATTGAGGCTTAAGATACGCCCAGTGGGTGTGGATGATGCGCCAGCCATCCGGAGTGCGTTTGTAGACCTCAGTGGTATTCCAGCAGATCTTGGAGATATAGTTGAAGGTGAGCACGGCAACATCACCGGCGATCTGCACATTTACGTTCGTCATCCGTCCCGAGATTGTGCCGGTCATGGGAAATCCATGGTAATAGGTGCGCAGTGCCTCGAGTCCATGAATCGGGGCGTCGAGCATTGGGTCGAAATAGGTGACTTCCGGATCGGAGATTTCCAGAAAGCCATCGACATCTCCTTTGTCTGAACGGTTCAGTGCGGCACGTTCCATGGCGATGATGGCCGATTTGACGTCTTCAGCAGTCGCGACGGACGAGAGGACGGGGAGGGAACAGAGAAGTAATAGAAGGTTCTTCATGGTAAAGTTCGATGAAGTATGGTACGGTATAGAACTAAAAATCAAGCATTATTTTCATCCCCCTTTGAGAAATTGGCATGACTGCTCTGGCGATATGTAAAGATCGCCCTTAGCCGAAGGATTACTTGAGCGGTTTCCCTGATGTTTGCGGTCGGCTTCCACAAGGCACTGTGCCCTTGAGCCGGTGCGATTGTGTATCCTTTAAGCCGCTCTGGCGAACGGCGGCGTTACACTTGCTCAAGACGATTCAGCAAGATGATCAGTCGATCTTCCTCCCGGCGCGCCAGCCGTAGATGCCGTAGAAGGCGATGTAGGAGAAGGCGATCATCGGGACGATGAAGGAGAACTGGATGCCCATCGCGTCGGCCACCGCACCCTGCACGGGCGGGAGGATGGCGCCGCCCAGAATTGCCATGACGAGGAGCGACGAGGCCTGGCTCTTGTGGGCGCCGAGGCCCTCGATCGCGAGGGAGAAAATGTTGGACCACATGACCGAGCAGAACAGTCCCACGCCGAGGATGGCCCACTGCGCGGTGCCGTCGGCGGCAAGCATGCCGACGAGCAGAAGTCCGATGATCAGCACGCTGAACACCAAAAGCATGCGGTGGGCGCTGCGAGCGCTCAGAAGGAAGGTCACCAAAAGCGCGGCCAGAAGCAGACCGTAAGAAAGGGCATCAGGTCGGATCGCGAGCAGCCATTCGATTCCAAAAGCCGCCGGGCGATGCCCATCTGCGAAGGAAGGGCTCGTTAGCAGCCACACGGTCACAAACGCGACCACGGGCACGAGGACGACAAGGCTTCGTTTGATGGAGGGGCGCAGTTCGCTGAGCGCAAAGGCGCCCATGAAACGACCGATCATCAGGCCGCCCCAGAAGAACGCCAGATATCTGCTGGCCGCCTCGGGAGCCAGGCCACCGAGCTTGGGAAGGCCGAGGAAATTGACGATGGTGCTGCCGACGGTGACCTCGCCGCCGACGTACATGAAGATGGCGATCATGCCCAGGACGGTGTGCGGATGCTTCAGCGCGCCTGCGCCCTTGGTGATTGATTCCGGGTTGGAGAAACTGGGCAGGTGGGCGAATTTGAAGAAGACGGCGAGAAGGAGAAACACCGCGCAAAAGCACAGGTAGGGAATCTTCACGGAGTCGGCCCCGTGCACACTGCCGCGATTAAAGACCTGGAAGATGAGCCAGCCGCCGATGATGGGTCCGATGGTCGTTCCGAAGGAATTGAAAGCCTGGGAAAGGTTGAGCCGGCTTGGGGCGGTGCGCTCCGGGCCCAGGATGGTCACGTAGGGATTTGCGGCGATCTGCAGCATGGCGAAGCCGAGTCCGACGACGAAGAGGGCCACGAGGAAGAAGGGATACGAAGTCAGGACGGCGGCGGGATAGAAGAGAGCGCTACCGATGGCTGCGATGAGCAGGCCCAGAATGACGCCGTTCTTGTATCCGATGCGGTTGATGGGGTCGCCGCTGATGACGGAGATCGTGTAATACACGAGCGAGCCCACGGCATAGGCGCCGAAAAACGCGAACTGCACGAGCATCGCCTGGAAGTAATTCAGCGTGAAAGCCTCCTTGAAGCGCGGGATGAGGATGTCGTTCCACACCGTCATGAATCCCCACATGAAGAAGAGGATCGTCATGATGCTGAAGGGCAGACGATACGTTTGGGATTCAGCGCCGCCGGAACCGGCACGCGCCACGGGCGAACTGGGGATTGATGCCATGGGGGGCGAGTTGAACGAGGGGAGACAAGTCTGGCAAGTCGGAGATTTCACGAGCTTCAGAATCCAGAACCGATTAGGATTCTCGCGCAGAGTCGCAAAGGCGCAAAGGAAAGACACCAAACTTCAATCCCTTTCATCCCTTATATCCCTGTGAAAAATGTTCTTTGATCGGAGTCATCGATCTCAGGACCATGTAAACAGGGATGGAGGAGATGGAAGGGATGAGACTGTGGATCGAACCTCTGCGTCTCTGCGTCTCTGGCGCGAGAATGGATCGGAGTCCTTCTTCAGAGCCACCTGCGCACCCGGGCGGCGTAGGCATCGAACTCGTCTCCGAAGATTGCCCTCATCTTTCTTTCCTCCTCCGGAATGAAGACGGTGTTCAGTATCCAGAACAAAGCGACAGGCACCGCCCAGTAAACGAGGGGGCCAAGGCAGAGGGCGATGCCAAGTGTGATGACGAGGTCCGCCAGATAGATGGGGTTGCGGGTGAAGCGGAAGGGGCCGCCAACGATGATCCGGCTGGGGTTCCCGATCGGAAGGACGGTCGTCTTGCGGAGGAGAAACTGCAGGCCAGCCCAGAAGAACAGCACCGCCCCCGCGCCGATCAGCGCGTAACCCAGCGGCGCCAGTGCGATCGAGCATGAGCCGATGGAGGTCCAGCGTTTCACCGCGTACGCGGCTAGATACAGCAGGACAAGAATGCCCGGCGGGGTGATCGTCATGAGAAAGCGTTTCACGATGGAAGTATTATTCCTGGAGAATTCGGAACCGCGAATCAAACGAATCTCCACAGCGCGGCGGAACCGCAATCAAAGCGGTGGCTGCAAGTTTTAAGCTTTAAGCCGTATGTCAGACCAGTCGGACCGACCAGGGCAGTCGGCGATCGGCTTTCGGTTATTGGGAAAACCCACGGGGCAATTCTGTCGCTCATCTTGGCAACGAAGCCTGCCCAAAGGTGCCGGGAAAGCGGCGGAAGGATTGTTTGAACATGCGACTGAACCGCAGATTCGTTCAGGTGTTCTTGATCAGACCAAGGCAGGATTAACAGGGATGGAAGGGATGAAAGGGATATGAAACCAATTCAGGTTTGTTCCCCCTCCGAGTCTCCGCAGTGGAAATCTGCCTTTGGTTTCGGGTATTATTAAACCGACCTGGTTTTCGCGGGACACCCGGGTGACGCACGTGGGCACACCGGGTTCCTATCCCTTCCATCCCTTTTATCCCTGTGAATTCCCGTCTGGAAGCGGGCTAGCCCAAGTCCACGCCGTCACCGCGCTTGAAGATGCCTTCCATCGAGACGGGCATGCGGCCCCGGGCGGGTTGCTCGCCGCACCAGACCTTGACGATGGCTTCGAAGGTTTCGCGGGTGTCGTCGAAGGTGCAGACGCAGGTGGGCGCCGTGTGGCAGAACTGGCGGGCGTAGGGATCGCCGAACAGGGTGATGACGGGCGGAATCTTGCCTATTGTCAGGATGCCGCCAAAGAGCGTGCGCACCGCCTCCTTGGGCGGGGTCAGGTGCCCGATCGCCCAACTGGGCATGATGAAGAAATTGAAAAAGGTGAGATCGGCCTCGGCCACCTTTGCCAGGGCTTTCCCGAAAGTCCCCGCCGGGCTGTCGTCCTCGATGTCGAGCGCCTCGACGACGGCACCCCTGGCGCGCAGCCCGTCGGCGAGCGTATCCGGATTGGCGGGATTGCCGCGGTCAAAGTAGGCCTGGCGGCCTGGGTTGTAGGTGTTGATCATGAACACCCGCTTCCCTGCGAGATCCCTGAGGGGAAGAGTTCCGGCCCGGTTGGCGAGCACGGTGAGGCCCTTTCTCACGATGCGGCGGTTGAGAGCGGGCTCCGGGGCGAGCACGGCGCGCAGCTTCTCCTCGTCGTTGATGAACGTCGTGCGTTCGCGATCGAGTCCGGCCTTGGCCTTGGCCTCAAGCACGTGGCGCACTGCGTCGTTGAGGCGCTCCTCCTTCAGTTCGCCCCTTTCAAGGGCGCGGCGGAGGCCTTTCACCTCGGGCTCGAGGACGCCGACGCCGTCAAAGCAGAGAAGCATGTCCGCGCCTGCGGCGAGCGCCTTGGCGGGCAGCTCCTCGCGTGAAAAGACGTTGATGGCACCGCCCATGTTCAGGGCGTCGGTGACGATGAGTCCCTTGAAGCCCAGCTCGCCGCGCAGGAGATCGGTGAGCATTTGCCGGGACAGCGAGGCGGGGATCAGCGAACCGGTGCGCGGGTCGCGCTCGCTCATGATCGAAGGCACGACGATGAAGCCTGCCATGAGCGCCGCGGGATCGGCTTCCGCGAAGGCTCGCCTGTAGGCCTCGATCCAGTTCTTGCGATAGCGGGAGGCTGAGGTGTTGATGACAGCAGGCGAGAGGTGCGGGTCCATCGACGTGCCGCCGTTTCCGGGAAAGTGCTTTGGAGCGGCGAGCATGCCATGGTCCTGAAGCCCCTGGATGTGCGGGATGGCAAGGCGCGTGACGGTGCGCAGATCGTCGCCGTAGGCCCGCACATTGACGTCCGGGTTGAGAGGGTGGGTGTTGAGATCGAGAACCGGATTGAAGGTGAGCTGCGCCCCCATGGCCCGCCCCTGAACCGCCGTGATCCTGCCCATCTCGTATTCATCCTTGGCCGTCCCCTTTCTGCCTCGGCACATCGGGCGGGGAAAACGCGCGCCACAGAACATGATATGGGCGGGGCCGGACTCGAAATCGCTCGCAAAGAGCAGGGGAATGCGCGTCGTCTGGGAGAGGCGCGGCATCCCGAGCAGCAGCCCCTCCACGGTGGCCCTCATCGTGAAATGGCCGCCGGGCTGGAAGCGGGCGAGATCCCGCTCCGTCGTGTCGATTTCATCCTTACTCCAGCCGAACTGGCGAAACATGAGCACCTGGCCGATCTTTTCGTCGAGGCTTAGGGAGTTCAGGGTCTTTTCAACCCAGGTTTGATCGAAGGTCAGAGTTTTCAAGGGAAGGTGGTATCTCCAGGTGTGAAATTGACTATGGGACGCGGAAAAACTCCAAATGGAGCTTCTCGTTCCCGAGCGGCAAGGGTGCCTGCACTCACTCAGTTTAGTAACAAGCGATCCAGCAGTTGTATTATATCAACAAAGACCTAGCGCGGCGGAGCTTCAGCCAGAACCAACCAGTCGATTCAGTTTGAACAAAAGGCAACGAAGGTAACAAAGAGCCAAGGCTAGAAATAAAGAAGAAATTCGATCCATTCTCGCACGAAGACGCCAAGTCGCGAAGGACGGATTTACGATCTATTTTCAACACGGAGAGCACGGAGCTCACGGAGTTTCAATCCACGATCCCGAGAGGGCGTCAGAGCTGTGGACTTCGTCCCCATCTCTGCCGCACTTGGTGGAGGCGAGCCGGGAGATCGGAAGTCGGCGATCGGCTGTTGGCTATCAGTGTACACCACTTGCGCTCTTACCCTCGCTTACTCTCTTACGCTCTTGAAGTCCCCCCCCAGCGAAACCCGCTCTGCTGGCCAGCAGAGCAGTTCTCCTCTGCGACCTTCTTTCACCTTTCAGCAACCTCTGCGTTAAATTGCATTGCTCCGTGCCCACCGTGCCCTCCGTGTTGAAAAAATGCATTTCCTTTGCGACTTTGCTCGAGAACCCTGATTGGGAAGAGCAACTCACCGAATCAAGGACATCGGGAGACTAGACGTCGACCGGCACGCGCTTGAGGATCTCGATGCAGGCGCGGGCGTTATGGTAGGGGCATTTCCAGGGGCCGATCTTGCAGCTGTCTGGGTTCTCCGGATAGTCGGGCCGCGGGTTGCCCGCGCGATCAAGAGTTGCAAACCACTCGCCATATTTCCTGTCGATAACGTGGTTCTCGATGAAGCGCCAGGCATGGGTGGCGGCGGCAAGATGGTAGCTCTCCCCGCTCAGGGAATGGGCATTGAGGAAACCCACGACGGCTTCGGCCTGGGGCCACCAATTCTTATCCGAATTGAGCACGCCGCTCGCGTTGCCATCGTAGAAAACGGAGCCGTCGCTATCGATCCCGTTGGCGAGCACTCCATCCGCTATTTCAAGGGCGATGCGTCGGGTGCGCTGCATCAGCTCAGGTTCCCCGAGCGCGGCAGCGGCCTCCCAAAGGAGCCAGCTCGCCTCGATATCGTGGCCGTAGGAGATCATATCGTTGAGAGAACTCCAGTCCATGGAGAAGAAAAGCGCGCAGCGGGTATAGGGCTTGTCGGTCACGACATGGTCGAGGATGACGACGAGGAGATCATGCAGGCTCTTCCGCACGCGGGCGTCGGGCCAGGCCTGCAAGAGCGTCGTGTAGGCTTCCATCACATGCAGCACTGTGTTCATCGACTTGGGCGAGTTGAGATCCTTATCGCTCAGGCGCATGTCTTCGAGTTGCGACCAGGTGGCGCTCAAGGCCTCGATGTAACCGCCGTGCACGGGCTCGCTGGCGTGTCGTTCGAGGGCCTCGAAGAGCTCCTTGGCTTTTTCGAGAGCCACTTTGTCGCCTGTGGCGAGGAACCATTCTGCCAGGGCATAGATGGAAAACGCC
>JBAZHQ010000129.1:0-10466 GCA_041652235.1 Opitutaceae bacterium
CCAGTGAGCCGCCAGCATCGCGATGCGATGCGAAGCAAGGTGGCGAATCTGGCCTCTTGCGCTATTCGGTTGCCCAACCATCCCCTTGAAAGCAATTCTTATTCCACTGAAAACAGCGAGGAACCACAAAGACCTTATGCCTTCGCGCCACCTGATCGGCCCTCGTGAGCGTGTAGCGCATGACCTGGTGCGCAAAATCGTCGTCCATCCAATCGGGTTTCACCATCTCGTCGGAGTTGACGAATTTCGCGCCGACCTCTCCCGCTAAAACGATGGCACGCGTGAGCCTGGCGACAGCGCCCTCGGGCTTCATCAGGGGGCTGTGGCCGCTGATGCTCGCAACCTGCACGCCGTATTTCGCGCAGATCTCGCTCATCAGCAGAGGATCCTCTTCCATCGAGAACGAATGAAAGTAGTTCACTTCGCTCAAGAGTTCCCATCCGGTGTGTACCATGGGCTCGACCCATTTGTAGCCGATTTCAGAGGCGATTTTCACGCCGGCTTCGAATGATTTGTCCGCCGAACGGCAGAATTCCATGTTAACTGCGATGCGATAGCGTGCCATGATGATAGAGGGGGTCGGATTTTGAAAAGCGGGGTTGCGAGGATAACTTTGCGACGGCAGTTTATATCGTTCGAATGGTTTTGTCGTTCGGGTGCCTTCACTGAAATAATTTGAACATGAATCTGCCGCCGATCTATCGAGCCCAGGGCCAGAAACTCCTTGCGGACACCTGCGAACCCCTGCGCGCGGCTGCGCAGAGCAGGCGTGTCAGTCTGGCTGCGCTGGTTCGCGGACATTATCCGGGGCGCAAGCTTCCTCTGAATGCCCTGCCGGGGTTGCAGTCTGTGGGTTACTGGGATGCGCGCTCCGCCCAGGACTGGGGGCTGGCCTGGCACCGCAACGAAGGCATCGAACTCACATTCCTGGAACGCGGCAAACTGGAGTTTGCGATTGAGGGGCATTCGCAATTGTTACGCGCGGACGATCTTACGGTCACACGTCCGTGGCAAAGCCATTGCGTCGGCGCGCCCAACGTCGATGCGGGCCGTTTGCACTGGCTTATACTCGATGTGGGGGTGCGCCGGCCTCACCAAGCCTGGCGATGGCCTGCGTGGCTCGTTATGACCAAGCGAGATCGGATGGAGCTTACGAAGATCCTCCGACACAATGAGCGGCCGGTCTGGCGCGCCAATCCGGAGATCCGGGATTGTTTCAGGCGGATCGCGGCGGCTGTGGAACGCGACCGGAAGGGCGGGCAGGTGTCCCTGCTGGCAGCGCTCATCAATGAGCTCCTCGTGGCTCTTCTCGCGATGCTGCGACACCAGCAGCCAAAGCTCGACGACTCACTGGCGAGCACGCAGCGCACGGTCGATCTGTTCTGGTCCGATCTCCACCAGAATATCGAGCACGCAGCCGAGGCATGGACCGTATCCGATCTGGCGCGACAGTGCGGGCTGGGCGTCACCCAGTTCATCCACCTGACGAAAAGGCATGCGAACGCGACGCCCATGCAGGAGTTGAACCGGTGCCGGCTCGAAGCCGCCGCGCAGCTTCTCAAATCGGAGCCGAGGCGCAGCGTCACCGACATCGCCCTGAGCTGCGGATTTGCCTCAAGCCAGTACTTCGCGACTCTTTTCCGCCGGCAGTTTGGCTGCACGCCCAGGGAGTTCAGGGAGCGAAGGCGTTGACCCTGGAAACCGCGACTAACCCGGATGCATCGCACTTTTGATTGTCAGAATGCATCCGCTTTCTGTCCTTTCAGAGGACAGAAAGGCGACTTCGTCGCGGTTTGCCCCGACAAAGTCGGCCCACAGGGTGCATCCATCACACGAGGAGTGTACTACTGTCTCTCCGGATCGTGCATGTTTGCGACGATTCCCCTATGGCACGAGCTCTTCGACTCAGTAATGTGGGTTCGTACCGACTTCCGACCGCCGACATCCGATTTCCCTGCCTGCCTCTTTGGTTGCGGCTGCCGCGGTAGGATGCATCCGGGCTAGAGGATGAGCATGGCGTCGCCGTAGCTGAAGAAGCGGTATTCCCGGGAGATGGCCTGGGCGTAGATCTCCTTCAACCAGCCGATGCCTTCCGTCGATCCTGGAGTGAGGAATGCCGACACCAGGCAGAGCAGGGTCGAGCGGGGCTGGTGGAAGTTCGTGATCAGGACATCGACGCCGTGGAAATGACGCGGGGGATAGATGAAGAGAGAGGCTTCGTCGATGACATCGCCCGGCGATGGAACATCGTGCTTGGAAAGAAAATCTTCGATCGTCCTCACGCTTGTCGTGCCGACTGCCACGCGCCGCCCCGGCGGGGCAAAAAGGGCGCGCTGGGCCTGAAGGGTGATCTCATAGGTCTCGAGGTGGATATCGTGGCCTTCGATAGTGTCGGTGGCGATCGGCTTGAAGGTTCCCAGGCCGACGTGGAGCGTGAGATCCTGGAAGCGCACGGATGCGGATGCCAGTTCGCGAAGCAATTCGGGAGTGAAATGCAATCCGGCAGTCGGGGCGGCGACCGCGACGTGCCTGCGTGTGTCGGCGTACACCGTTTGGTATCTCTCCAGATCGGAATCCCGCATGTCGGAGGAATCCTGCCGGAGGATGTAGGGAGGCAGGGGAACGCCGCCGACACGGTGGGCCACGCTCTCGAGCGCTTCGTTTTTCGGAGTGGTGAAGCGCACCAAAGCGGTGCCATCGCCGGCCTTCTCGATCACCTCCGCGGAGAAGGCGTTCCCCTCGTGGGCGAAGGTCGCGCCTTTGGGAAGGCGCTTTCCCGGGCGCAGGAGGCAGTGCCAGATCTGGGCCTGCGGGTTGTCGGTTTTTCGGAGGAGAAAGCATTCCACGTGTCCGCCGCTTGGCCGGAGCGCCTGGAGCCGGGCGGGGAGGACGGCTGCGTTATTGCGGAACAGGGTGTCTCCGTTTTTGAGGAAGCGGGGAATATCTGAGAAACGGGCATGCTCGATCGAGTGCGTCTTCCGATCGATCACGAGCAGGCGCGACTGATCGCGCCGGGAGGCAGGTGTTTGCGCCACGAGCCTGTCGGGCAGAGAGTAATCGAAGAGGTCGGTTGCTAAGGGCACGGTGGGAGGAGAGGGAAAAATGAAGCTTGCCCTTAGGCCGACGGCGAGTTTCTTCCGAACCTCCTGGCAACGCCAAAATAGCTCAGTTGGTAGAGCAGCGGTATCGTAAACCGCAGGTCGTCGGTTCGAGTCCGACTTTTGGCTCCAGTCTTCGTCGTTGCTTCGCAACGTACTTCGCCTGGCTGCGCCGCTTGGGCCTGCAACCCAGGCCAAGGCAACACAAACAAGAAGACTGCCCGGCGCAGTGACTGCCGCAGGCAGTACGAAGACGGGCAACTCCGACCGCGGCTAGACTTGGCAGGCCAGTCAAATGCTCGCCGGATGCCAGCAGCGGCTATTTTATAGGACCTATAAGTCTTATGGGACCTATAGGTCCTATCTTTTCAGCTCACAGAAACAGGAAGCCGCTGGCTATCAGGATCGGCAGGAGGATGGGCAGGCTGTACTTTAAGATGTAGCCGAAGAAGGTAGGCGTCTTCACTCCCGATGATTCGGCGATGGATTTGACCATGAAGTTGGGGCCGTTGCCGATATAGGTCATGGCGCCGAAGAATACCGAGCCCATGCTCACGGCGATGACGAAGATGCTGGTCTTGTCGCTCGCGATGAGCTGCTTCACGCCGGCCGCCTCGGAGACTTCGCCCTTTTCGTCCTTTGGGAGCGTGGTGCGGTCCACAAAGGTAGCCTCGGCGAGTTGCAGGAAGTTCAGGTAGGTCGGGGCGTTGTCGAGCACCGAGGAGAGGCTTCCCGAGGAGAAGTAGTACTGGGTGGGCTTGTCCATGCCGAAGCTCTTGCCGTTTTCCTGCAGGTAACCCAGCGCGGGCATCATGGTCAGGAAGATGCCGGCGAACAGGAACGAGACCTCCTTGATGGGGCCGAAGGTGAACTGGTTCTCGTCATGGACCACCTTGGGCGTGAATTTGTAGGAGACGAGGGCGGCGCAGAGCATCGCGATCTCGCGGAGGAAGAATTTCTCGGGCAGGAAGACCGCGCCGATGATGGCGAGGAGCAGCAGCACGTTGATGCCGCCCTCGAAGCGCCAGGTGTCGGCCTCTTCGATCCGCCTCTGCACCTCGCGGGGCACGCGGCTGTAACCGTAGCGATCGAAGGCATAGAATGCGGCCAGGATAAGGCCCACGGTGAACATCCACTGGAACAGCACCTGGTCGATGAGCCAGAAGAAGGGCACGCCGCGCAGATAGCCCAGGAAGAGCGGGGGGTCGCCGATGGGGGTGAGGGAGCCGCCGCAATTGGAGACGATGAAGATGAAGAAAACGATGTGATAGGCGCTGATGCGGATCTTGTTCATCCGGATGAACGGACGTATCAGGACCATGGATGCTCCGGTGGTGCCGATGAGGTTGGCGGCGACGGCGCCGATGAGAAGGAAGACGACGTTGCCGAAGGGCGTCGCCTCGCCCTTCACCTTGATATGGATGCCGCCCGCGACCACGAACAGGGAGCCGATGAGGCAGATGAAGGAGAAGTATTCCTTGACGGTGCCGAGGACCGCGAGGCCGCCGGCTGGGATGCGCAACAGATAGAACGCCACGACAAGGAGACCGAGCCCGATCGCGGCGTGCGGATAATAGTGCTCCCAGAAATGCTTAATGCGCGCCGGCGACAGCGGCATCGCTGCGATGAGCAGCAGGAGCAGCGCAAAGGGCGCTGTCAGCCAGAGTGGGATTAAGCCGCCCGCGGAGGTCGCGGTGGCTATGAATGCGGGTATGATCATGACGGTAACCTGGGAATCAATGAGACCGGTTAATGGACGTCAAGAGATGCGCAGTGGAGCGGCAATCAAGGAATATAGAATCGAGGAGCCCATTCGACAGGCTCAGAGCAGGCGAGGAGCGAGAATGGGCGTCCCGCAGACGGGACACCGGGTGTAACGGCACTGATTCCAGTGCCGGTAGTTTTGAGAATTGGAGGATTTCGTGACATAGGGGAATCGTCTCCAGAATGCGCGAAGTGCAGAGGTGGTCTCATAGTGATTCCAATCACGGACTTCGATCCATTCTCGCGCAAAGACGCTGAGACGCTAAGGAAAGGCACCAGACTTCCGAATCGAAGAGCCTTTCTAACTTGTATTGATCGCGGATCGAACCTTTGCGCCTTCGCGACTTTGCGCGAGAACCCTGATCGGGAAAGAAAAACGCCTTCCGGAAGACCGGAAGGCGTTGGCGGTAAAATCGGAGCCTAAGACTTCTAGATTAGATTGGGCTGACGGGTGTCGTCTGACCCGGATCGACAGTCGGCGTCACTGGCGGCGGCGGTGGCGGCGGAGGCGGAGGAGTCTCGGTTGTCGTGGTCGGCGTCGTTGGCGTTTCGGCAGGCGTAGTCGTCGTGGTTGTCGTAGCCACGATACCGGAAACGTTCGATACGGCTTGGGTGGCCGCCTGGGTTGCCGTGGTGGAGGCCTGAGTAGCTGAAGAGGTAGCTTGGGTGGCTGTCGTTGTGGCTTGGGTGGCTGTCTGGGTTGCCTGAGCGGCCTGGGTGGCTGACGCCGCGGCCTGAGCTTGCACAGTCGCGGTCGTGCTGCCCGTGGCGGTGGCGACGGCGGACGCAATGGACTGCGTGCTGGAACCCGAAGCCGTGGCGACGGCGGCGGTCACGACACCGGCAGACTGCGGTGCGGCGACCGATACTGCGGAAGCGATGGCGGCGGCTTGACTCGGCGCCGCGGTCGTCACTGCGGAGGCGATCGTGGCTGCGGCTTGGGTGGCGACAGTGCCCGTCTGGGTCTGGGCCATTGCCGTGGTGACACTGGCGGCAACTGCGGCGGCCTGAGTCGGAGCAGCGGTGGTCACTGCGGAAGCGATGGCGGCGGCGGCCTGGGTGGCTTCAGCGCCCGTGGCTGAAGAGGTTCCCACGCTGGAATTAGTCATTGCCGTAGTCACAGAGGAAGCGACGGCGGCGGCTTGACTCGGCGCAGCGGTGGCGACTGCGGAGGCGATGGTGGCTGCAGCCTGGGTGGCATCGGTACCCGAGGAAGTCGCGGTCATGGTCGTGGTCACGCTGGCGGCAACTGCGGCGGCCTGAGAGGGGGCGGCGGTAGCGACTGCGGAGGCGATCGTGGCTGCATTCTGCGAGACGGTGGCGGAATCGGCGTTGGGCACCGAAGCTTGGACCGTCTGACTTACAGAGGAAGCGATGGCGGCGGCCTGTGCAGGAGCGGCGATGGCGGCTGCGGCTGCAATGACCGAGGCGGTCTGCGTTGCCGAGGAGGCTGTGGAGGCGCCCGGAGAGGTTACAGCTTGGCTGACCGTCGTGGCGAAGCTTGTGGCTTGAGTCGGATTCGCTGCGGAGGCGGCGGCGACAACCTGGGTGGCCAGATTTGTGGCGGAGGCAGCGGAGAGACTGCCGAGATTGCTCTGCACGACCGTGGCCACGGTGTTGACAGCGGTCTGCACAACCACGGCGATCTCAGGGTTGGATGCAATGGCAGACGCCAGAGACTGGGGAGGAAGCGGGTTTGCGGCTCCTGGCGGAGTGATCGAGATCATGCCGGCGGAGATGCTGAAGGTAGCGCCGGAGGGAGGAGTGAAGGTCACCTGATCGGCCGTGGCGGTGATCGAGAACCCATTATTTTCCACCGATACGCTGAAAGAGGTGCCTCGGGCGGCGGCGACGCCCTTGGCGGTCCTGACCTTGTAGTCATTGATCGCGCGCTTGGACGGATCGATCGTCGAGACGAGATTGCCCTTCTTCAGGTCGAGGAGCACGGACTGCTTTTGCACCGCGCCAGCGCTATTCTTGATCACGCTGATTTGGTCGATGCCCAATTCGGAGTTTCCTTTCAGGGATGAAATCGCGCCGCTGATGGCTTCGATGTGAGCCTCGGCACCAATTGCCGTTTTAACCACGGCGCCCTGAGGGATGGAGTCGCCCACATTAAGCTCGGTGGTCTGGCCGTCCTTGGTCATGGTGACGGACCCCGTCTTTTTAACGAGCTTGGCTTCGTCGGCTCGGGCAATGGATAGGGCAAGGGCTAGTATAGAGGCTAGCCCGAGTCGGGTGATCATTCTAATAGTCATGGTGATCTGGATTAAATTAGGCTGCTGGGAAAGTACTTACTATGAAGAGGGAACTGCCGTTGGTCAAACCGCATTTCCAAAGATTTTCAATAAGGGTAAAATTCTATAGATCATCTGTTAACCCCGACAAAGCCGGCTTACAGGGCGCGTCCGTCACACGAGTGAGTGTGATGACTGCAGATTTAGCTCTCCCCTTAGCTCGAAGATCGCAACCGCCTTGGATTTTCCTTTCACCGGCACCTCGCCCAGGGGGCGAAATTCGAATTGGTCCGCGACCAGAGCGCGCAGATCTTCGCCGACCAGGATGCTGGTTTTCATCTCCTTATTGAGGCTTTCCAGCCGGGATGCCAGATTCACAGGGTCGCCTATAACAGTGAACTCCATGCGTTGCGGGCAGCCGATGTTGCCGACAAGAACCACGCCATGATTGATGCCGATTCCCATTTGGAGCGTATGCCGGCCTGCAGCGGTCCATTGCTCATTGAGCTGCGACAGGCGGCGTTGCATGAGAAGGGCAGCCCTGCATGCTCTCGCGGCGTCCTCGCTTGGGCTTATGGAAGACAGGTCGCCCCAGGCGGCCATGACGGCGTCTCCGATGAATTTGTGCAGCGTGCCCTGTTCGGAGTGAATGCATTGCACCATCACGGCTAGGTACTCATTAAGTTGAGAAATAAGAACATCCTGAGTGATCTTTTCGCTCCATGCCGTGAAGTTGCGCAGATCCGTGAAGAGGATTGTCACTGGACGCCGCTCGCTGCGTATCTCAAGACTGGAGCCGGCGGCGGTCATCTTGGTCAGGAGATCCGGCGACAAATAGCTGCCAAACATGCCCTTGATCTTCTCCTTTGCCTTGAGTTCCTGCCTAAAGCGAAGGGCGATGAAGCTGAAACCGGATATCGCAAAGCCCAGGCTGGGGCCAAGCCAGGGGAGCCAGATACTCCATTTAATCCAGAGGGCTGTGCAAGAGGCAGAGTGGAGAAACAGGACTGAGACCACTAAAACGATAAGCCACCAGGCGCTTTTTCTGACGCTGTAGAGAAAGACAAGAATCGTGCCCGTAATACCGCCCAGCCAGGCGAACCAATCCGGAACGAAGCGGACAAAGTCCTGGCGTAGGATATTGTTGATTACATTGGCATGATAAAGGGTGAGAGGGGAATACTCTCCCAGCGGCGTGGGGCCCGCATCGGCTTTGCCGGTGACGGTCTGGCCAACGAGGACGATCTTTCCCTTGAGGTCAGGCACCTCCGCGCCGGGTTTCTCGTCGACGAACTTGTCGTTCAGGGCGAAAAGCAATTTTGCATACGAGTAGAAAGGGAAAGTGGGCGCTTTGCCGTCATCGGAATCATAGCGGTAGTTTACCCAGAGCTCGCCTGCGGCGTTGATGGGAATCCGCCACTCCTTTCCTTCGACTGAGAAGCGGATGTCCCTGCCGAGGGTCACGGTCGCATCCTCGGGTTTCACCTTGAGGAGTTGCATCGAGGTCTGGAGGCCGATCGTCGGATAGACTTGGTCCCCGAAGCGCACGACCAGGGGAATCGCGCGGCGGATGCCATCCGGTCCCGGGGGACAGTCCGAAAAGGAAAACTGGGACACCTTTCTCAGGGCGCTGAACGGCAGGAAGGCGCGTTTGTCCCCCTTGATTTTGCCCAGGTCTCCCACGACGTGGGCAAGCGGACGTGTGGGGCCGTTCTCTCCAGGGAGGCTTGCTGCTTCGTCGTCCGTTGCGAACGTAGCGATGAGGATGGGCACGCCCGCCTCGGAGAGCGCCTGGGCGACGTCCGCCATTTCCTGGTCGCCGCCCGGGACTGTCTCGCCCTCCTTCAATTTCCCGTCCGCATCGAAGATGACGTCCCAGGCGATAAGAGCGGGACTTGTCTGAAATAGCAGTTTCATGAACTGCGCATGCCAAGCCCGATCAGGTGGCCAAGGCGCCATTGTGGAATCGGTCTGATTCTCATACAGCACGATCGCGATGCGCGGATCGGGAGGCGGCTGGAAGCGGGTTCGCAACTGCGTGCGCAGGTCCAGGGATTGCCACCCCAGTTGAGTGACAAAGGCTGTCCGCGAGAGGAGAAAGGCCAAGCCGAAGCACACGATGGGCAACAGAATGATGCTCCGGAGCGGGATGGGGGTGGGCTTGCTCATGCGGCGTCACCGAGCTTTGCGAAGATGCGGACCTTGAACAAGTGCATTTGAGGCTTTGCCGGCGGCTTTCTGTTCTGGAGCGGATTTCATTGCCTTCGGCGGCGAGTCCCGGCCTTTTACGGCGACCATGCTTCGACTGTTTCTGCCTCCCAATCTGCCGGCTGCAGCCGAGAGGGGCGCCATTGCGGTGAAGCTTGAGATCGATTCAGCCCAGGAGCCGTCCCCCGAAATGCTGCCTGCGCTCGCCCTGTTGCAGCGGTGGTGCGGCACGGCGACGCCGCCCAAGTTCATCCAGTTGTCCCGGGCGCAATTCGATGAGCTAGCGCGGTCTCTGGCGGGGCACCCCGTGTTTTTCTGGCTCAACGATCCCACGCGCCCCATTCCCTGGGAGGGCAAGTATCTTGCCGGGGTGCCCGAATTGCCGGACCCCGTGGTTGCGCCGCCTGAGCAAGGCGGGAAGGCAGGATCATCGCACCAGGCGACAGGTGCGCCGATTCGTCCGCGGCAGGCGGCGGTGGCCGGCACGCCGGCGCTCATCGACGGTTCCGAGCATTACCTGAGCGTGCAGATTCCCTCGCGCGAACACGCGAGCTACGGCCCCCTGATGGAATTGCTAAAACGCTCCGGCTTTCTGCTCGAGCCTTCGAATCGCAGGTGGTGGCTTCGGGACCGGCACAAGGCGCTCAATTTTCTGGCCGAGCACGGAACCCGCCTGCGCGAGGAGTGGCAGGCCGGCTTTACGGAGAACTACCGTCGCAACACCGCGCGTCTCCAGGAAGCAGATACCGTCTGCTCCGCCGAGGAGGCGGGGGATGGATTCTCCCTGACCATCGCCCTGCGCGCCGGGCAGGCGGGCGCGGAGAAGATCCGCTCGGCGCTCGCCTCGAATTGCGGCTATGTCGAGGACCAGGGGCGCATCTATCTTCTCGATGCGCGGCGCACTGCCAGGCTGGCGGCCGCGCAAAAGGCGCTGTCGGGCGATCCGGGGGCGCCGCTCGTGGCGACGCGCTCGGTGAAAGTGTCCGCGCTGCAGGTGGCGGAGGCCCAGGCTGTCATCGAGGGCATTTCTCCGGATTTCCAGCCTCCCGCGGCCTGGCGCGCGAGGACCGAGGCGTTGCGCAATCTCTCGAGTCTCGAGCCTGCGCGGCTGCCAGCGGAATTCAACGGCGTGCTGCGTCCCTATCAGCGGCTCGGTGCG
>JBAZHQ010000130.1:0-10429 GCA_041652235.1 Opitutaceae bacterium
AAGACAAACGCCTGCAGTCCGACCATGACGATCGACCCGAATCCGAGCAGGTGATGAGCCCAGCGCCTGGACGCCGGGCTGGGCGAGATCAGCGCGACGCTCCATAGAACCGCCCCGTAAATTCCCATCGGAATGCCGAGAAGAACCGCATAGCGGCTCGACAGCACCGCATCGCAGCCCGCGCCCACCCCGCAGGGCAGCCCCGCGAGCTTCATCAGCCCGAGGAACAGCGCGACCGCAAGTCCGAGCGCCCGAAGCCACCTGGCGAGCAATATTGGGATGGAAAACGTCACGGCTGGAAACCACCGTTGAATAGCCACTACCGAGCAAAGCGACATCAGACAAAAGGCACGAAAAAGCACGAAAATAAGAGCCTCAGGATACAATCATTGTTCATGCATCATTCACCTTCCGAGTGAAGTGATCTATTTCTGTAAGTATTGTGATTGTGATTTTTCATGGCAATTGTCTGCGGACTTAAGGTTTAAGTCCTTGGGCAGGCTAGGCTCTTGATGCCTCGATGCGGAGCATGGTCCAAGTGGCTTTCACGCCACCGTCGGCACAGCGGTGAAGCGCGTCGTACTCACGGAGCAAAACCCGCAGACGGCCGGCTCTGAGCATCGGTCGGGAGAGCGTCGCTCCGGTATCGTGCAGGTTTCTCAGGAATGCGAGGGCATTGGGATGGCCGGTCTCGATGCTTCTGACCTCGGAGCGCAAGACCCTTAGACCAGTCCGTCTCATGGCATCCGTCCATTCCACCTCAGTGCGCCAACGCAGCGGAACGGCGTCCGGCTCCAATGCCCCTAATTCAGGCAGAGTCGGATCGATGAAAATGCCGTGAAGCATCCTGCCTCCGGGTCTGAGAGCCTCGCTCCAGATTCGCATCGTCTGAACAGGGTCCGCCACCCACTGAAGCATGGCCGACGAGTAGAGACGGTCGCAGGCGGAGGGCGGAAGTTCCAGGGCATCGCCCCTGAGCCAGCGCGCACCGTGAACGCGCTGCCGCCCCTGCCTCACCATCGCTTCGGAGATGTCCATCGCCACGGGATTTCCGCGCTCCACGAGCTTTCTTGTGAACAATCCCGTGCCAGCCCCGACTTCGATCACTTCCGCCGCGGGAGGCCAAGCAGGCTCCAGCCATTCGGCGAGCCAATCGGCCAGCCACGTCTGAACGCAGGCGGCGCACTCGTAGGATTCCGCGTGCCGCCCGAAGGCAGTTTCGATCAGCAGGGGAAGAGGTTTCATCTGATAATTCATGGCCTGCCTCCCGCAAAGCGTCGCCCGCTCGCCGCTTCCAGCAAGGGTGCAAACGCGTGACCCGCTCCCGGCACGATCATCGCGCCGGGCCAGTCCTTCACCGACTCCGCACTTAGCAAGGCGTCGTTGTCGCCGATGACAGCGCGCCAACACCTGGTCGTTCCCGGAGAGGAGGCGAGTTCGGTCGATGACAACCAAGCCAGCCCTTCATCGAGAGCCGAGATGTCCGCGGGAGCCGCCAGGGGGAGATCGAGACTCGCTCGCCTGCTGAAATCGGCAAGGGCTCCCCCTGGATCGGTCCGCAGCCAGCGTCTCACCTGCCCGAGCTGGGAGCGCTTCACCCGACCTCCGAGCCCGGCTTCCTCGGGAAACGCAACAAAGGGAGCGCACAGCCACACATCCGCCGTCGCAATCTCGCCGCGTTGCGCAGCGCGCAGCAACAGCCAGGCTCCGAGCGAATACCCGCCGTAGGCATCGCAGCCGGCATCCTTTAGTCTCTCCCATCCCACCCAGGTCGCCGGCTCGACCCGCACCCTCTCATCAGGCAGTAACCGCCTGCAACACGATGCGAAGGCGAGGGTGTCCACGCCCCAGCCGCATAGCCAGCCGCGCTTCACCGCAAGCCCTCCTTCAAGGCCGCCAGGAAGCGGTCCATCTGCGCCCGCTCCAGCCTCGCCCGCAGCGAGACGCGCAGCCGCGCCCCACCCGGCGGCACCGTAGGCGGACGCACCGCACCCACCAGGACCCCGCGCTCGCACATCGCCGCCGCACACGCGAGAACCCGCCGGGAATCGCCAAGCGGGACCGGGATGATGGGTGAACAGCCTTCGGGCACGGAGCCGATATATTCCCTCAATGCCGCCCGCCATTCGCGCGAGAGCCGGTGCAGCCCGCGCCTGCCGCCTTCGCCCAAGGCCCGCACTAGTCGCACGGACTCCAGCGCGGCAGCCGCGGCCGAGGGCTGCAAATAGGTCGAATATATGAGCTCGTTCGCATGATTCACGAGCTGCCTGCGGAGAAGCGGCTCCCGAAGCATCGTGTAGGCTCCCGCCGAGCCAAGCGCCTTGCCGAGGGTGCCGACCAGGATATCCACCTCGCTCGACACGCCGGCCTCCTCGGCGAGCCCCGCGCCCGACGGTCCGTGCCAGCCCGTTGCGTGGGCCTCGTCGAGCATCCAGATGAAGCCGTGCCGGCTCCGGAGCCCGGCGAGCCTTTCCATGTTCGGACTGTCACCGTCCATTGAATACACCGACTCGGTCGCCACCCACACGCATCCCGGCGCCCCGCTCTCCCGTTCCAGCAGGCGCTCCAGCGCGGCGAGATCATTGTGAGGGAAGCGCAGCAGCCTCGCATCGGAGCGCAGGGCGCCTGAAAGCATGCTGTTGTGCGCAAGCTTGTCGGCTATGATGAGATCGCCCCGAGCCGGCAGCACGCCCAGAAGGGCGACGTTGGCCGCATACCCGCTGTTCCAGACAATACCCAGGGGAAACCCCGTCCATCCGCACAACTCCGCCTCCAGTTCTGCGTGGACGGTCTTGTAGCCGCCGAGGAGCGGCGAGGCTGAGGAGGATGCTCCCCACGTGCGCAGCGCCCGTTCCGCGGCATCAATCACCGCCGGGTGCCGCGAGAGACCGAGATAATCGTTGCCGCACAGATCGAGCGCGTCCGGCGCAGCCGCTCGCGGCTCAAGCACGCGCTCCAGCCCGGCCTCCTCCCGCTCGCGCAGCGGCGTCTCGAGCCGCCCGATCAGGCGTTCTAGCGATGTGTTCACGGTCATCCCTCGGCTTCCTTTGCCATAAGACCGAGCAGAGAGGCCGCCGAACCGTCTTCGACAAGGGGAAATCCCAGGCATTTGATTCCGGAGCGATTGCTCGCGGCCACGTCCTCGTCAGGCGGCACGGGCGAGTTGAGGAAAAACACGGGGCGGTTCACTTCTTTCACACGGCAATGCGAGCTCAGCAGCCGAGCCTGGTTGATCGCTCCGAGGCGGTCCTCCACCACCAGCACCACGAAGTCGGCTCCGGACCGGCGCGCAAGGTCGGCCCAGTCGGAGCCGTCTTCATCCAGGGGCACGGCGAGCCCGCCCGCTCCCTCCACGAGGCGCCAGTCGCAAGGCGCGAGAGCCCGGAGGGCGGACACCACGCCATTCATCGAAAGTTGCTTCCCGTCGCGGCTCGCCGCCTCAAGCGGCGCCAAAGGCCGCGCAAAGCGAAACAGTGTGATCGCTTCTGCACCGCCGCCAGCGGCGATGGCGGCGCGATCCGCGTCCCCCTCGCATGCGGGACTGCTCCCGGTCTCAACCGCCTTAACGATCTGGACGCTGTGTCCGCTCTGCCTCAGTTCGCGCGCCAGGAGGCCGGTGACGTGGGTCTTGCCCACGCCAGTGTCGTTCCCGCTGATGAGGATCGTTCTCATCGCCGTCATCTCAGCCCTTTGTTCTCACGGTTTCCTCCTCGCAATGCCCGTCGCCTGTGCAGGCGCGGGCCCAGATGCCGTCGGCGTTCATGGGATGGCGGTCTTTCTCCGGTTCGGGTTCCGATTGCGCGCCCTCCGCCGGTTTCAAGCCGAGCCGGGAAAGCAGCGCCCGGTCGTGGTCCATAGACGGGTTTGCCGAAGTCAGGAGGCGTTCGCCCACGAAAATCGAGTTCACGCCGGCCAGAAAACAAAGCGCCTGCATCTCGTCGCTCATCCTGGCGCGCCCGGCGGAGAGCCGCACGACCGCCTTCGGCATGAGGATGCGCGCCGTGGCAAGCGTCCTCACAAACTCGATGGTGTCCACGAGCGGCCTGCCTTCCAGAGGCGTGCCTTCGACGGCTTCGAGGGCGTTGATGGGCACCGAGTCGGGCTGCGGATTCAGGTTCGCGAGCTCCACGAGCATCTCAAGCCTGTCGTCCACCGACTCCCCCATTCCAAGAATACCTCCCGAGCACACCTGCATCCCGGCCTCGCGCACGCGGGCCAGCGTCTCCAGGCGGTCGTCGTAGGTCCGCGTCGTGATGATGGCGGGATAGAACTCGCGTGATGTATCTAAGTTGTGGTTATACACGTCGCAACCAGCCTCCCTGAGCCTCCGGGCCTGGTCCGCCGTCAGCATGCCCAGCGTGCAGCATACCTGCAGGCCCAGCGCCTTCACGCCGCCCACCGACGCGAGCACGCTGTCGAACTGCCTGCCGTCCTTCACGCTGCGCCAGGCCGCGCCCATGCAGAAACGCACAGCGTCGCCCGCCCTGGCCCGGCGCGCTTCCCTGAGGATTGCCTCTGTCTCCATAAGGGGCTCCGTCGGGACCGAGGCATGGTTGCGCGAGCTCTGAGGACAATAACTGCAGTCCTCCGGGCAGGCGCCGGTCTTTATGGATTTGAGCGCGCACATCATCACCGACGACGGGTCGTGGTGCCGGTGGTGCGTTTCCTGGGCGCGCAGGATAAGGGTAGTCAACGGCAGTTCGTAGATGCCCCGGGCATCCGTGAGCGTGTGAAGGCGGGCGGTGGTTTTCATTGGGAGATGGATTCAGCCGGCAAGCCCGGCATGACGGCGTCGATGGACTCCCGGAGCACGCCGGCGAGAAAACCGATTTCCTCTTCCGTAACGACCGGCGGAGGCACAATCGGTATCGAGTCGCCGAGAGCCCGGAGCACGAGCCCGCGGCGGCGGGCCTCGAGGCACACGCGGTGCGCCGCCCGCGTGTCCGGATGCCAGCGCAGCGACCGATCGCCGGGGCTCAGATCGATGCAGGCGGCAAAGCCGCGCTGCCTGAGACCCGGGACGTTGGCATGCCCGCCGAGCGCCCGCTCAAGCGCGGCGCCGAACACTTCGGCGCGCAAGCGCATGCCGTCGAGGACGCCGGGGCGCCTGAGTTTCTCGATGCTCTTCAGGGCAACAGCGCACGCCAGCGGATTGCCGGTGAAGGTCTGCCCGTGGAAAAAGGTTTTCCGTTCCTTGCATCGGCCGAGAAAGGCGTTGAAAACCTCCTCGGATGCGAGCGTTGCTCCCAGAGGCAGGTAGCCCGCCGTCAATCCCTTCGCCAGACAAAGGAAATCCGCCTTCACCCCCTCCGCTTCCGAAACAAGGAGTTCGCCGAGACGCCCAAATCCCACGAAAATCTCGTCCAGGATGAAATGCACCCCCGCGGCGCGGCAGCGCTCTGCGACGGCAGAAACGAAACCCGGGGGCTGCTGGCGCATCCCCGCCGCTCCCTGCACAGACGGCTCCAAGACCAGACAGGCGGTTTCACCGCCCCGCCCGGCCAGGTAACGATCGAGCCAGCGAAGGCTCTCCCCCATTCCGCTGGCGCGCACCTTGCCCGCGCATTCCTCGTGAAGCGGAGCCGGCATCCGCTCGACGGGAAACATCCAGGGTTGAAAACGCTCGTGGAAGCCACCCGAGTCACCCAACGCCATCGTTCCAAAGCTGTCGCCATGGTAGGCGTGTTCCATTGCCACGATGCGGCGGCGCCCTTTATGGCCGCAGAGCTGCCAATATTGAAGCGACAGCTTCACGGCCACCTCCACAGCCATCGCGCCGCAATCGCTGAAAAACACCCGCGAAAGCCGGCCCGAGGTTAGCGACGACAATTCCGCCGATAAAGCTGCCGCAGCCGGATGGTTCAGCCCAAGCAACGTCGAGTGCGCCATTCGGCCAAGCTGCGCCTTCAGCGCCTCATCGAGCTCGGGATCGCCGTGCCCGTGAACGTTGGTCCAGATGGAGGAATATCCGTCCAGATAACGTCTTCCCTGCACATCCTCCAGCCAGCACCCCCTGGCGCGGACAATGTGCAACCGCGCCCCGCCCAGATATTCGCTCATCTGCGTGTAAGGATGCCACGAATAGGCCACATCGTTGCCATCCGGATGCTCTTCCACGGCAGAGACCTCAAATCCTTGAACTCGTTCAAGGCAGTATTCACGACAATGCATTGTTTATAAGGGGTTACTGCTGCCTTGTTATCTTGTAAATAGAAAACATTAACAATCAGTCGCATGAAACCCCGGCACTGGATTGCTCCATCCCGCACTCGAAGAGCGGTGGACAATCCCCAGGGAGTCAAATGGGGACGGGCAGAATCAGACTTCTGATTTTTAAGGCAGGGAGGTCCTGGAGCGGCAGAGCCGCAACCAAAGAGGCCCGTTAAACGAACTTTCCATTCCGTGAATCCCCTTCTTCTTCTCCGCTTCTCCGCAGTAAAAATGTCTTTGGATTGGATGATCGGAATTCCAAACCATTTTTTACTGCGGAGAAGCGGAGAAGAAGATCCGCGCGGATTACTCGCAGCCAGGGATGATCTGAATGCTCTGCGATTCAAATACAACTGCCGGCCCCGGGCTGAAGGCCTCGTGCCAAGCTACGCGACGCAGGTCTTTCCGGGTTCGAGGATGCGGAAGGCGCCGGGCAAGATGCCGGCCGCCTCGCGCGCCTCCCTCAGAGCTTCGGGCGGGGCTTCGCGCGCCTCGTCGGAGAGCTGCCAGCAACCCCAATGCATCGCGAGGCTCGTGCGAGCGCCCAGGTCCAGATGGATGAGCACGGCCTCCGCGGGGCTGCAATGCACGGGAGCCATGAACCAGCGCGGCTCGTAGGCGCCAATCGGGACGAGGGCGAGATCGGGCGCTCCCGTGCGCTCGCGAATCCGGCGGAAAAGCCGGTCGTCATAACCGCTGTCTCCCACAAATTGGATAAGCCGGCCTCCGGCGCGCACGGAGAATCCTCCCCACAGGCGCTCGTTGCGGCTTCCCGTGACACGGTTGCTCCAGTGCTGCGCAGGCGTGGCTGTAATTGATATCCCATTACCGGCGCTGTATCTCTGCCACCAGTCGAGTTCCACGATCTTCCGCAGTCCCGCTCGCCCGGCCAGTTGCCCGTTGCCCAGCAGCGTCACGACGAGAGGGTCGTGCTCCCGCGCCAGGCGCCTCAGGCTCGGCAGATCGCAGTGGTCGTAATGGTCGTGACTCAGCAGCACGATGGAGATGCGCGGCAGCTTCTCGAAGGGAACACCCGGCGGATGCACTCGACGAGGCCCGGCCAGTCCCAGCGGACCCGCCCGGGAACTGAACACAGGATCCGTCAGGATGGCGCCCTCCGCCGTCTGCAGCAGGTAGGTCGCGTGATTGATCCAGGTCGCTGCCACGCCTTCGCCGCATGGCGCGGCAGGAGGAGCCACGGGCGAGATCGCCACGCTCTTTTGCCAGGGTGCGGCCTTGGACGTGCGCTTCCATTTCCATAAATCGCGCCAGCCCCGGACCGTCTCGCCCTGCGGATTGAAAAAACACCGCCCGTCGAAATGGTCCGACAGGGGATATCTGCCGACCTCGCGCGTCATGACCACGGCATTACCGCCACCCGCGCACCAGGAGCCCGCAGGCAGGAGGTCGCGGCGAACAGACTGGCGGCGTGTTAGGGTGCGTAAAAGCATGATGTGCGGTGCTCCGACACGGAACCCATACTTAGGTTCTGCGCAACCCTTCCGCCAAGGTATCCGTCCGCCCAACCTTCTTGCCCGGCTTACACCTCTTACCCTCGCTTACGCTCTTATCACCTTACGCTCTTATTCCCTTACGCTCTTACCCCTCTCACAACACCCTTGCCTCCAGCGCCCGCGCCCCTTCCCTCGTCATCAGTGTTTTCAATTGATCTTAGTCTGAGAGGTTGTCCCATCCGATCGGCACCGAAGACGGTGCCGCACCTGTCGGCGCGCAGCGCCCATTCTATATTCTCGCCTGCTCTGAGCCTGTCGAACGGGCTCCTCGATTCTATATTCTTTCCCAGCGGCGCAGCCGCGGCATGACCATGCGCATCACCGGCGGCACAGCACGAGGAATCCCGCTCCGAGTCCCCCCGGGCGATGCAGTCAGGCCCGCGACGGATGGCATGAGGCAGGCAGTTTTCTCCAGCTTGGCCGCCCGCCTGCCCAGCGTCCGCTTCTTCGACCTGTTTGCAGGCAGCGGGGCCTATGGCCTTGAAGCCCTTAGCCGCGGCGCAGCCGGAGGCGTATTCGTGGAGAGAAACGCCAAGGCGGCGGCGTGTGTGCGCCAAAACCTTGCTGCCGTATGCAAGAGCCTGGGCAGCCAGCCGGCCGCAGCGGCCAAGATCTACACACTCGATGTGTTCTCCGCCCCTTTGTCCGCCTGCCCTCCTCCCGAACTCGTGTTCATCGATCCTCCTTACGAGATCATCGAAGAGATCGGCCCCAGGCTCTTCACGCTTCTGGACGGCCTGCTCGCGCCTGTGAGCGACCCCATCATCGTCTTCGAAATGCCCGGCGAGCTCACGCTCGAGCCTCCAGGCTGGTCCTGCGTCAAACGCCTCGGCAAAGGCACCCGCCAACCCACCGCCTGCTTCTTCCGCCGCGCACCGTAGCCAGAACCACTCAGAAACTACGGGGCAGGAAAATCTGGAACTTCTTCACTGCTCCATGTGAGGCAATGCCCTCGATGCCTGTCTTGCCTGGGCAGCTCTTCAAGCGGGTCAAACAACCCAGGCTAAACTATCGTTTCTTCGGAGGCGAATACCGGGAAAGTTCAAAACTGGATGCGGGCTAATTCGGTACATAATTCCCCCAAGTTTTGCGTCTTTGAATTATTAGCATCGCAAGGGCGATCAAGATCACCTGATCCGCACAATCAGGCTCATGATCAAGAGCAATTTTCTGCTCAATCATTGAAAACCATTCATAGAATTCTAGCGTTTGTTGGAAGTGCGTATATTTCGACCAAAGCCCTGTAGATTCTTTTAGTTTAATTTCATCCAACTCATTATCGTCGATTGCATCCAACAATTCAGCGATGTCCTTTTGAAGATTCGCATGTTTCGCTTCGATCATTGAGCGCACTTTGTCACTTCGGTATAATGCATAGCCATACGCCTCCTTTGGCTGTTTCAGGCATGACGAATAGCACGCGGCTAGGTCCTTGAGCTGCCGGCTGGCCCAGACTTCTTCATCTAGCGGTTTCCGGCCTTCTAAATAGGCAGTTTTGAAATCTACCTTAAGACAGGTAGTCTCTTTAGTTTCGAGATTATATCTGAGTTGAAATACGTCCGTGATTCGAGGGTGCAAATTCGCGGGGACTGCCAAGGAAGCTCAGTGCTAAATGCGTTAAAGAAGAGTTTTACTATGTCATTCGCGATATGCCGCAGGAAAGGTCCACTTTTCGGTTTTTCTCCGAAATCATCTATCTTGTTGATGATGTCCGAATAGGCACTTGATGCTTCATTTTCTAATTCTCTAAACCAGGACCGAAACTCACGCCTTTTCTTTGCAACGAGATCCGCATACTTCTGGAGGCTCTCGTGACGAAGTGTTCGAAAAGCGATGCTATTGGCAGTATTGTCCGCTTTATCCGCCTTCATATAGGCAACAACCCCGACCACAACTCCTAAAAGAGCGATTGTGAACCCTAGTATATCTTTGTATTCTAGTTGCATAATATAATATTATATTGATCCGCAATATTTAGAGCCTGTCCCAAGTTCCCGGTTTCTATGAGAGAGGTTTGAAAATTGACGTACAGAGAGGCGTACTGAAGCGAAGAGGCCATATTATATCGCAATGACATGGCGATATAGGAGTGTTTTTTGCCTGCGACCTCGACATCTGGACAGCATGAAGCGCAGGATCTCTATTGAGTGACGAAAGATTGATAACGTCAAGCTGCTAATGCTGAATCTTCTTGAGATTTCTGTTGAGCGAGCAAGCGAGATATCAGCCAGAGGTTATGACCGAGCACGCCCCAGGCGACCGCTCGATGCCGGTTATCAAACCCGCGACAGCGTAGACGTTTGGCCTGTCTTTGTTTGAAAATGGAGATTCGGGCTTCCGTCGAGCCACGCCGTCGCTGAAGTTTCGCAAAGCGCTCATCTTTCATGCGCTGCTTTAGCTCGTCAGGATTCTTCGGACACACGGCATCAAAAATCCCATTCTCCAGCAGCTCCTTAGAGCAGAGCTTTGAGTTAAACCCTCGATCTCCACAGGCTGCCTCTATTATCGCCGATAAGTCATAGGAATTCTGACGCTTCAGGCTTTCCTTCAACTGTTTGGGCTCTGATGGTGCTCTTTCCCGGTAAAACTCCCAATCCAAGATGAGCCCTTGCTTGCTCTCAGCCAGAAACAGGGTGTTGCCAAACTCCACCTCG
Organism: Opitutaceae bacterium; assembly: GCA_041652235.1. Taxonomy (GTDB): domain Bacteria; phylum Verrucomicrobiota; class Verrucomicrobiia; order Opitutales; family Opitutaceae; genus MWDT01. The sequence goes on from JBAZHQ010000130.1 coordinate 10,379, forward strand.
CGCCCTGCCTTCCCTCTTACAATCACATGGATATCAGATTCATGCACGCTG